>JAILQT010000044.1 GCA_024698805.1 Solobacterium sp. | reverse complement strand
CGGCACCGGGGCACTCAGGCTTTTCCTTGCCGTGCTGAAGGAAAAACAGATCTGCAGGGGCGTAACGGCATATGTCAATGCAGAAAACACAGCGATGATCCGCATCCTCGAAAAAAACGGCTTCCGGGCAAACAGGAAGTTCCGGGCTGAGGTCCTGGATACCAGCAACGGCACATACGCAGTGAAAGCCGTATCCGGGATCGAATATATCCGTTTCTGATCGTGATCATGCAGGAGTTAGGGAGATGAACGCATCGGAATTATACAAAGAATATGAAGCGTGGATCCTGACGCAGACCAGCGATGAATATGAGATCCGCAAAACAGCCAGGGGCATCGACCTTGTCAGCCCGTACGGCACCGCTTCCATGAGCTACACCGAACTGGATACGTTCAATGCGGTGGAACTGGAAGTCGTCAATCAGAAGAACGGGCAGATCACTTTCTATCTGCATTTTGACCTGCAGGATCTGGAACGTGCGAAAGAACTGTTCCGGGAGATGGTCAGCGTGCTTCTGAAGATGAAGTATGCCCAGAAGGTCCGGGTGCTTTTATGCTGCACGAGT
Organism: Solobacterium sp.; assembly: GCA_024698805.1. GTDB lineage: Bacteria > Bacillota_I > Bacilli_A > Erysipelotrichales > Erysipelotrichaceae > Bulleidia. Next base: position 20,831 of record JAILQT010000044.1, on the reverse strand, counting down.
GCGATCACGACTTCCTATTTTACGAACCGGCTGAATGAAGTGGTCGATATCCTGAAGGTCGAGATGGAGTTCCATGCGGTCTCCTACAACGATCTGTTTAAAAAAGGCTATGACAACGACGTGATCCTGCTCGCACCCCAGGTATCCTACCTGACGGATATGGTCGGTGAGATCTTCCGGGACAAGGTCGTCCTGAGCATACCGCCGGCGATATTCGGCGCCTATGACGTCAATAAGCTGATCCGTTTCGTTGAGAAGGGCATCGCCGCAAAGGAAGAGGAGATGCAGGAAGAACTGCCGCCGGCACAGCGTCTGCATTTTGAAGATACAGGCAAGATCCTCATCATCTGCGTGATCGTCGAATATGTCACGAAGCGCATCATGTACCGTCTCTACGACAAAGGGGAAGTCATCCTGGAAGACCAGATCATCAAGGAGAAATATGAACTGCGCGACCTGATGGATGTGCTGGATGTTACGCTGAAGAAGAATCCGGAGACCGAACAGATCTGCATCTGCACGCCCGGCATCATATACGACGGGTATCTGACATTCCGCTCCAGCGGGATCATCGATGTGAACGTGGATGAACTGTTCCGCGAGCGCTACGGAAGGGAGATCCTGTTCATCAACGACGCCAATGCCATGGTGTTAGGCTGGTACGGCATGCAGAAGGAACATGAGAATATCTGTTTCTATTTCCATCCGCACGCAGCCAGGACCTCGGGTACCGGCAATATCGTAAACGGGCAGCTGATCCGGGGATTCGGCGGCACAGCCGGCGAGATGCAGTATATGCACAAGATCATCGGCTACAGCAGGGATCCGCAGGAACTGATGCTGACGCCGGAAGGGACGCTGGAGGTCGTGACCAAGTATCTGCTTTCGATCATCTGCACGTTCGATCCGGAACAGATCGTTATCTACTGCGATATGGTCCCCGATCCCGGGGAACTGAAAAAGTCGCTGACGCAGTACATACTGGAAAAATACATACCGGAACTGGTCAAGGTCAGCTCTGTATACGAGTATATGTTCACCGGCGGTATGATGGAATGCATCGAACACAGGATGGAGGAAAAAGACCATGATCAATGAACTGGGTTTCCTGGTTGCGGATATCGACGGCACGCTTGTAAACGAGCCGCGCGAGATGATGGAACTGACAAAAAAAGTGCTGACAGACCTGCACCGCAGGGGGATCCGGCTCGGGATCGCTTCCGGCAGGCCGCTCGGCGAGCATCTGTACAGTCTGCCGGCATTCTGGGGACTGGATTTCCAGTTTGACTGCTATATCGGCATGAACGGCGGGCAGCTGTATGACTTCGAGAAAGATCAGTACAGTGAATTCTACAAGCTCGAGCCGGAAGTCATCAGGGATGTGGTCGAACTGATGGACGCAAGCGGGATCGATGCCAACCCGTTCATCTATATCGGCGAAGACATGCTCTCGCGTGAGCGCGATGCCATGATGGAGGCAGCCATGAAGCGCCACGGCATCCAGTGCGACGTGATCAATAACATCAGCGACCTGTACCGGACATCCAACGCGAAGATCCTTTTCCGGCTGCGCGACGCAAAGGATATGCCGGCGCTGGAAGCCTATCTGGCAGAACACAGGTCGGACAGGTTTGCCTTTTTCAAGACACAGCCGACAATGATGGAATTCCAGGACAGCAGGGTATCCAAGGCAGTAGCCATGCTGGCATACTGCAGGGAAAACAGCATCCCTGTCGATACCGTCATGGCTTTCGGCGATATGACGAATGACAACGAGATGCTGAAGGAAGCAGGCTGGAGCGTCTGCCTGAAACAGGGCAGTGACGATACGAAGGCGTGCGCAGATGCCGTCACGGAATATACGAACGATGAAGACGGGTTCGGTCATTACATGATCGATCACTGGTATATACCCAAAGGGTGGAAGATACCGGACTGATCTGTTTAGAAGGAAAAAGACTATATGGCTGAGAACGGAACAAGGAAACTGACGAAAGCCGAGACAAGGCGTCTTGAAGCACTGCATGAGACGGAAAAAAGAATGGAAGGGCAGGGCTATAGGGAAACGCTCCTGACGATCGATATGGGGAAGGCAAATGCTTTCGCCCTCTTCCTGCTGATCCCCCTGTTCGTGACCGGGTTCGGGGCGTATTACCTCATCCACAGGACGCTGGGACTCGGGAGTATTCATAACGGCATGCTGTTCTTCGCTGCCGGCCTTCTGATCCTGATCGTCGTGCATGAGCTGATCCACGGCGTGACATGGGCAATTCATTCCGAAAACCATTTCCGCGATATCGAATTCGGCTTCATGGTCAGCGCCATGGCGCCTTACTGCACATGCGCCTCACCGCTGAAAAAGAGCCATTATGTTACCGGCGCGCTGATGCCGCTGATCCTGCTCGGGATCATCCCGACTGTCGTCAGCCTCATCATCGGATCACCTGTTATGCTGCTGCTCGGGCTGTTTCTGATCGACGGCGCGGCAGGGGATATCCTGATCGTAGACAAGCTGATGAAGTATAAGACGGATGCCGCAGAGATCCTGTACCTGGATCATCCGACGGAAGCAGGCCTGGTCGTATTCGAGCGCTGACAGGGACAGGAAAAGCATTATAAAACAGAAAGGATCCCGTATCTGCGGGATCCCGACGGAGCAGCATCCGCTGCTCTTTATTTTTTTGTTTTCTGTTCCTCTTCTTTCCTGTAATTGAAGTACCTCATGCACGTATAGGCTGCATAGACGAGGAACAGTCCGATGAAGAGCGGGGCCCTTGCAGGAGGAAGGGAGCCGTCCGTCAGATTCCATACAAGCATGATAGTAAACAGGACTGCGATGACGCAGAAGACGATCAGTGTTCTTTTTGAGCTTTTCATAATGTACTGCCTTTGAATTCCCTTTTCATTATGGGGCATCTTTTCCTTTTTCGCAACGAAATGATCATTTGTGTGCCGGGAAATATCACTGTACCTGTGTCGGGTACAAAACAGCGGATTCGTACCATGATCGTGAAAGATGACTTGGAAAATCCGCGGGACACTCCTATAATGAAAGGGAAGATATCACATGAAAATACAATGGAGGACAATAGAATGACACAGCACTCAGACGGCATGATGTGGGCTCTTGTCAAGGAAAAAAGGGAGCGCGGGATCTGGATGCGCCGCGTGCCTGTACCGAAGGTCGGCACGAACGACGTCAAGATCAGGATCATCAAGACCGCGATCTGCGGCACGGATGTCCATATCTATGAATGGAACAAATGGGCGCAGCATACCATCGATACCGGCAGGACGATCGGGCACGAATATGTCGGCCAGATCGTCGAGACAGGACCCGGTGCACGCGGCTTCAATGTCGGCGATTTCGTTTCGGGTGAAGGTCATATCACCTGCGGGAAATGCCGCAACTGCATGGAAGGGCATAAGGAGAACTGCAAGAACGCGGAAGGCGTCGGCGTAAACAGGAACGGTGCTTTCGCGGAATACCTGGTCATCCCGTATGTCAATGTATGGCCGTGCAATCCGGAGATACCCCTGGAGATGTATTCGATCTTCGACCCGTTCGGAAACGCGACGCACGCAGCGCTTTCCTTCGATGTGCTCGGTGAGGACGTCCTGATCGCCGGGGCAGGTCCGATCGGCTGTATGGCAGCAGGCATCGTCCGCTTTGCCGGCGCAAGACATGTCGTCGTCACCGACTTCAACCCGTACCGCCTGGATATGGCGAAAAAACTCGGCGCGACGACCGTCGTCAACCTGAAGGATGAAAAGCTGGAAGACGTCATGAAGCGCATCGGCATGCGCGAAGGCTTCGACGTAGGCCTGGAGATGTCCGGCTCGCCGAAGGCACTGAACGACATGATCCATAATATGAAGCACGGCGGCAACATCGCCCTGCTCGGCCTGCAGGAGGATCATACAGACGTGGATCTTGAGACCGTCATATTCAACGGCATCAACCTGCGCGGCATCTACGGACGCAAGGTCTGGGATACATGGTACAAGATGACGACGATGCTGCAGGCAGGTCTTGATATCTCGCCGATCATCACGCACCACTTCAGCGCGAAAGACTATGAAAAGGGATTCGAGGCAATGATCTCGGGAATGTCCGGGAAGGTCATCCTCGACTGGACGCATATCAATGAGGAGATGAATGAAAATGAAGAGAAATGAGATACTTGAACATTACCGCAGCGAGGTCGAAGGCATCCGCGAAGCAGGCCTGCTGAAAGGCGAACTGCCGATCGTCTCGGCACAGTCTGCGCATGTTAAACTGGAAGACGGCAGGGAACTGCTGTGCATGTGCGCAAACAACTATCTCGGACTGGGCGACAGCCCGCGCCTGATCGAAGCCGCAAAGCGCACCTATGACAACCGCGGTTACGGCGTCGCGTCCGTCCGCTTTATCTGCGGCACGCAGGACATCCACAAGGAACTGGAGAAAAAGATCTCCGACTTCCTGCAGACAGATGATACGATCCTGTATTCCTCATGCTTTGACGCAAACGGCGGCCTGTTTGAAACACTGCTGACAGACCAGGACGCAGTCATCAGCGACAGCCTCAACCATGCGTCGATCATCGACGGCATCCGTCTGTGCAAGGCGAAGAGATACCGCTATGCGAACAACGACATGGCCGACCTCGAAAAGAAACTGCAGGAAGCAGACGCTGCAGGCGCACGCATCAAGCTGATCGCGACAGACGGCGTCTTCTCCATGGACGGCATCATCTGCAACCTCAGAGGCATCTGTGACCTCGCAGACAAATATGACGCGCTGGTCATGGTCGATGATTCCCACGCAGTCGGCTTCGTCGGAAAGAACGGCAGGGGCACGGCGGAATACAACGGTGTAGAAGGCAGGGTAGACATCATCACCGGTACGCTGGGCAAGGCGCTCGGCGGCGCTTCCGGCGGCTATACGTCCGGCAGGAAGGAGATCATCGACCTGCTCAGGCAGAGAAGCAGACCGTACCTGTTCTCCAATTCCCTGGCACCGGCGATCGCAGGCGCTTCCATCGAACTGTTCGATATGCTGAAGGAGAGCACTGCGCTGCGCGACCATCTGGAAGAGATCACGACGTATTACCGGAAGCAGCTGACCGACAACGGCTTCGATATCATCGAAGGATCACATCCGTGCGTGCCGATCATGCTGTATGACGAGAAGACCACGGCTGAATTCGCAAGACGCATGGTGGAAAAGGGCGTCTACGTCGTCGCATTCTCCTATCCGGTCGTACCGAAAGGCAAGGCAAGGATCCGTACGCAGCTGTCTGCGGCGCATACGAAAGAAGACCTCGACTTCGCTGTTAAGTGCTTCATAGAAGTCAGGGATGAGATGGGTCTTAAGTGATCCCGCAAGACAAAAGACAGGATAAACTGAAAAGGCAGGGAATACAGATGGGCTGTATCCCTGCTTTATTTCGTGCATGGCGGACCGCATTGCCACAAAAAGAGGGACTGCAGCCTGCAGACTTCCGTCTGGCAGGGCACAGTCCCCCGGAAATGATCCGGTATTATTCCGGCTGCTGCGGCAGCTTCATCGTGATGTTTTTGAAGGAAGCGTTTCCTTCCGCGGAGAATACGCCGATGTGCGCGCCGTTGATGGAATGGCGGATCCTGGAACTGAAGACCTTCGTATCATCGACATACATGATGACGATCTCGTTCTCGCAGACCAGCGTCACATGGTGTTCCGGGCTCTTCGTGAAATCAAAGTAGGTATATGCGGCAGGATCGAATTTGTTCAGATCTGCCATCTCATATCCTTCGTAATGCAGGAGGTTGCGTTTTGCATCGAGGGTGAGGCACGTCCAGATCTCATCATTCCCGCTGCCGCCGAACGCAAAGCCCGCCATGCCGTTCTCATCGAGCGTTACGTCGCATTCCAGCATCATCGTCGCAGGACGCGTACCCATGTCCGCCAGGGCATATTCTTCACCCTTTACGGTAAGATCGACATGATTGTCTTTGATCTTTACGCCGCCGCTTTTCTTTGCGGCTTTGAATTCTTTATCTGCAGTGAAATAGTTTTTGAATGTGTCCGGTGCCTTTACGCCGAGCCTGCCGTCTTCCTTCTGGACGAGCTGGTGGTTCAGGACGCTTCCTGCCCACTGGTAGATGCCGGAGTCTTCCGACAGACCTGCACGGCCGAGCCAGCCGCAGAGGTAGGTCACGTCGTTCATCTGCGCTGTCTTTGCGGCGTAGAAGATAAAGCCGCTTCCGTCGAGGACGTTGTCTTCCGGTACTGTGAACGGACCGTTCATGGAATCACCGACTGCCCAGTAGGTCACGCAGTCCCAGCTGTATGTGAGGTAGTATTTGTCACCGATCCTGAACAGATCCGGGCATTCCAGCATATACTGCTGCTGCGGCGAGAAGATCGGGCCTTCAAAATCCCATGTCTTCAGATCTTTTGATGTGTATTTGGCTACGACGCCGCCCAGGCTCTGCTCGCGCGCAGCGATCAGCAGCCAGTAGCACCGGTCTTCCTCCACCCAGAATACTTCGGGGTCACGGAAGTCATCCTTGGAATAATTGTCCGGGCTGTAGAAGGTATCTTCCGGTATCTTTTCCCAGGTCACGCGGTCCGTGCTCGTTGCGTGCATGACGCATTCCTTGCCTTTCCCGCCGTTGCCTGCATCGTTGTGCCCGGTATAGAAAAGGTGATACAGGCCTGCCTGGTCCTTCATTACCGAGCCGGTTCCGATCGCCGGATCCGGATCGGACATCAGGCCGAAATTAAGGGCCATCCCGTGATCGGTATAGCCACACAGGTCTTTCGTGGAATACTTATAGATCGGGTGGTAACCCTGGCCGTTATGATCCGTATCGTACAGGTAATAGAGCTCCAGTTCGCCTTCATCCGTTACGTAGGGCATCGTATCGCCTACATATGCGTTTTCCGGCGCCGGATACAGGTTGTATGCAACCGCTTCGTACGGTTCATCGGGAAGGGTCGTCACCTTGTTGCAGGCCGTTAATAAAAGCATTCCGGCAGCAGCTGCAGTCATGATCTCCTTTTTCAGCATGATTCTGGTCCTCCTGTGAATCAAAACAGTGTATATATTATGTGCAGGATATGCAGATAACATCTGTTAAGGTGATTTTACAATAATACCCGCTGAAAAAAAGGTGACAATAGTCATATTCCTGTCCGGGGCGGAGAACAAAAAAAACAGGCTTCGCTGCCTGTTTCATGGTTCATTCTGTGCGGAGTGCTGCGACAGGATCGCTGGAAGCCGCTTTCCTGGATGGGATGATGCCGCCGATCAGCGTCAGGACGACGCTCAGTGCGATCAGGATGAATGCGGCGTTCATCGGCAGGACTGCATTGATATCGTTGCGGCCGGCGATCGAATGGATCACAGCGTTGCCCGGTATCAGCAGCAGTTTCGTGATCACGATGCCGAATATGCCGGCAAGAAGACCGATGATGAATGTCTCGGCGTTGAACACCTGGGAGATGTTCCGCTTCGATGCGCCGATCGCGCGCAGGATGCCGATCTCCTTCTGCCTCTCCAGGACGGAGATATAGGTGATGACGCCGATCATGATCGAGGATACGACAAGCGATATCGCGACGAACGCTACCAGGACGTAGCTGATCGTATCGATGATGTTCGTGACGGAGGACATCAGCGCACCGACGATATCCGTATAGGTGATCACTTTCTCTTCCTGGTCCGTTTCCTGCATCCGCCTGTTGTATTCCTCAAGGATATCGATGATCTTCTGTTTTGAGTCAAAGTCCTTCGGATAGATCGAGATGGAGAACGGCGTGCTGAGGTCGGAATAGCCGATCTTCGAGAGATTGCCGTCATAGGAGGCTGTCTCCTGCGTCATCAGCGACATGAACAGTTCCGACATCTCGTCCTGGTCCATCTTGACGCTGACAGCGTCTTCAAATGCGCCGATATTGACGGAGAATGCATTCGGCAGTTCCTCCGAGAAGGTCGTAAACATGTCCGTCAGTGCTTCCTGCAGGTTTCCCGAGACGGCACCCATGACCTGCGTCATGATGCGTGATATGAGTGAAGAGGCAGTACTGCTCATCGATTCCGAATTGTCACTGATGATCCGGTTCAGCTGCCTCTGCAGGTCGGCGGTATCGACGGCGTCCGTCACTGCGGAAAGCAGGGCGGTGCGCGTCGTATCCTGCGAGAAATACGTGACGGCTGCACGGATGACGTTCTCAGGCATCGGTGCGGCATTCTCTTCGGCATATGCTTCATAACCCTGATAGAGGTCTTCCAGCAGGGCGCCGGCATCCTGTTCGTCATACCTGAGGCCGGCAAGCTGCTGTGTGAGGGAATCGGATGCTTCCGTGATCACGGCCTGTGCTTCTTCCGTTGCGAGATAGGCAGTGAGGTCGTCGCTGATCTTTTCCGGGTCTTCCGGCGGATTCAGCGCGATGTACCGTGTAAAGCCGGCGATCAGTTTGTTGAGCGGGTCGGTGATCAGCGATTCATCGATCAGGGTGATGCCGGATTTATAGATCGTGCTGGTGATCTGGTCGGCGATCATATTGCGCGCCGCGGCGGAACCCATGTATGTGTTCAGGGATTCGCCGAGCTTTGTGATATCGCTGGCCGGGTCGGACGATGCATATTTGATGTAGTCTTCCGCGACGGCAGACAGTGCAGTCTGCAGTTTTTCCTGATCGATCTTGATATCCAGCTGCGACAGGATCGAGCCGATATCCATCCCGGTATTGATATCCTCTCCGATCGAGGAGAGATCCAGCATATCTGAAAAGTCCATATTCCCGAAATCCAGCGCCGAGGTGTCCAGTTTGAGCTTGTCGGTATCGACTGTGAACAGGTTCTGCAGGGCATCCTCATTGACCGCGAACAGGGAATTCATATCGAAGGCATTTTCTTCCGCGTCTTCGGCGAAGGAATTGCCCGTGAATACATTGACTGTGGGATCCGCCAGCTGTTTCTTCGTGATCTCGCTGTCGAGGACCCTCCCGATCATCTCTTTTGAGAGATCATCGGTATAGGCGATGCCGATCGTCAGCATCGATATATCCGAATCCCCGTTCGGCATGACAACGCCGGAGACGGTCAGTGTCTCGGCATCGTCCAGCAGGGAACGGATGTATTTTTTATCGTCGGATTTGTCGCGGAACAGCTGGTATTCCTCATCATATACATAATAGTCGGTGCTGCTGATCACCTTGAAGGAGATGCCGGTCAGATCTTCGAATTTATACGTGGCAGGCTCCTCTTCGATCGTGACCTCTTCGTTCGCAGCGAACTTTTTGATCATTTTTTCCAGTTCATCCGGATCCTTGAGCCCGAGCGCATACAGCATGAAGTCCGTGATGGAGCCGCTCGGCCCGAGTACGATCACGCATTCATTTTTGTTTTCCGGCCAGTGGCCTGCCTTCAGGTCATACTGGGAACGGTACAGGCCAGCATAGGAGGGGAGGGGGTAAAAGATGTTGGTCGTCATCACCGCGTTCATGATGGGGCTGGACCCGGATGCGCCGATGCCGAGGGATGCGAACGTCTGGTCCGGGTGGACCCGGCGGACATGCGAGTCATCAACGTACCAGATCTGCGGGGCGTTGCTGTAGCTGTATTCGATCGTCCTGGCATATTCATCGATATGGCTCTCGGATGATTCCAGGTATGTTTTCAGGGACTCCAGGTCATTCGTACGCATCTGCGAGAACATGCCGGAGATGATGCGCCGTTCCCTTACTTCCGTGACTTCATCCTCACGGTCTTCGTCCGAACCTGTGCGCTCCTGCACAAGGTTCGACAGGCTGATCCCGCTTGTCTGGATGGCGAGCGGATATTCGGAAAGAGTCTCCTCTTCAACGGAAGCGATATAGCGGTTCACGCCGTTTGAGAGGGACAGGATCAGCGCGATGCCGATGATGCCGATCGAACCGGCGAACGATACGAGTATCGTCCTGGTTTTCTTGGTGAGCAGGTTGTTGAGACTCAGCGACAGCGCTGTCAGGAAGGACATAGACGCCTTGCCGAGATTCCGGTATTCCGTAACAGGTGCGTCGTCTGCTTCATACGGGTCGGAATCCGACTGGATGAGGCCGTCTTTGAGGACAACGATCCTTGTGGCATATTCATGCGCCAGTTCGGGATTATGCGTGACCATGACGACGAGCCTGTTTTTCGCGACCTCCTTCAGCAGGTCCATCACCTGGACGCTTGTCTCGCTGTCCAGTGCGCCTGTAGGCTCATCGGCCAGCAGGATATCCGGGTCGTTGACGAGTGCACGCGCGATGGCGACGCGCTGCATCTGGCCGCCGGACATCTGGTTCGGCTTTTTGTGGATCTGGTCGCCCAGTCCGACCTTCGCCAGGGCGTCGGCCGCGCGTTTCTTCCTTTCCGCACGGGATATGCCGGAGATCGTAAGCGCAAGCTCGACATTGGACAGGATCGTCTGGTGGGGGATCAGGTTATAGCTCTGGAATACGAAACCGATCGGATGGTTGCGATAGGAATCCCAGTCACGGTCTTTGTATTTTTTCGTAGATATGCCGTTGATGACCAGGTCGCCGCTGTCATAGCGGTCCAGTCCGCCGATGATGTTCAAAAGCGTCGTCTTACCCGAGCCGCTCGGCCCGAGTATGGCGACGAATTCATTTTCACGCAGGTTCAGGCTGACGTCGTTCAGCGCGTTCTGCACGAGTGAGCCTGTCCTGTACTGTTTCCGGATATTCCTGATCTGAAGCATTTTTTTACCTCACAGATTATTCTAACAAATAGGCAAATATTCTTGAAATCTAATGAACGGTATGTTTCTTAACTTTTTTGATTGTACCTATTGACTATACTGTTATTACTGTATATACTGTGCATATACACAGTGAGGTAAGTAAAGAATGCAGCTCTTTATTGATAACAGAAGCGGACTGCCGATCTACGACCAGATCTATACACAGATCAAGGACCAGATCATCAGCGGGAAACTCCGGGTGGATGATCCGCTGCCTTCGATCCGGACGCTTGCGAAGGATCTGAAGATCAGTGTGATCACGACGAAGCGCGCATATGAGGAACTTGAAAAAGAAGGGTTCCTGTATACAGTCCCGGGAAAAGGTTCCTTCGTCGCTTCGCGGAACAATGAACTGATCCGGGAACATAACCTGCGGATCATCGAAGAACATATGGCAAAGATCGCGGAGCTGGCCGCTGCCATGGAACTCAGCGAAGAGGAAATCATGGAAATGTTCAGAATCATGTGGAGGGAAGAAGAATGAACGCAATCGAAATCAGAGATCTCTGTAAAACATATCCGGGCTTCACGCTCGATCATATCGATCTGACGCTGCCGCAGGGCTGCATACTCGGCCTTGTCGGGGAGAACGGCGCAGGCAAGAGCACAACGATCCGGCTGATCCTGGACCTTCTGAAAAAGGAATCGGGGACCGTCACGATCTTCGGCAAAAACGCGGAAAAAAGGGAAGCCGGCCTGCTGAATGACATCGGTGTCGTCTTCGATGAAGTCGGCCTGCCGGTCGCGATGAACGCAATGCAGATCAGCAGGATCATGAAGGACGCTTTCCTCAACTGGGATCAGAAACAGTTCGAGGAATACTGTTCCAGATTTGGGATCGATACAGCGAAAAAGTTCGGCGATCTCTCCAACGGTACAAAGATGAAGCTCGGGCTTGCGATCGCTTTCTCGCATCATGCAAAGCTGCTGATCCTGGATGAGGCAACGAACGGTCTGGATCCTGTCGTCCGTGATGAAGTCAACGATATCCTGATCGACTTCACAAGACAGGAAGACCATTCCGTACTGATCTCATCGCATATCGTCACCGACCTGGAAAAACTGTGCGACTATATCGCATTCCTGCACAGGGGAAAGCTGGTCCTGTGTGAGGAGAAGGACGTGCTTGCGAATGAGTACTGCATCGTCCGGGGGACGAAGGAAGAGCTTTCCGGATTTGAAAAGAATGACATACTGCATATGCAGGATACGCCGTATTCCTGTGAAGCTGTCGTAAGACGTTCAGCTGTCCCCGCAGGAATGAACCCGTCCCAGATCAGCATTGAAGACCTGTTTGTAATGATGGCAAAGGAGATGAAAAGATCATGACAGCACTGATCAAGAAAGATTTTTACGAAGCATTCACATCGTTCCGCTCACTGATACTGATCCTCCTGGTATTCGGCGCCTTTGCGGCAGTCAGCCTCGAAGCATCGTTCCTGGCAGCCTACCTTGTCATCCTGCCGGGCTCCCTCGCATCGTCGCTCGTAAACCTTGAGGAAAAAGAAAAATGGAATTCCTACTGCATGACGCTCCCCGTCACCAGGAAAGATATCATAACCGCAAAATACATATTCACCATGATCCTCGTCGCTGCCGGTGCACTGCTGGCCACACTGATCAATGCCGTGCACGGGGTATCGGACCTCCTGTATATATACATGATGTATGTGAGCATCGGGCTTGCCGTACCGACACTGACGCTGCCGCTGACATATAAGTTCGGTGCAGACAAAGCAAGATATATTACGATGTTCATCATCATCGCGATGACACTGTCCGTCATCAACATGGATTCCGATTCATCCGGGCTTGCGATGATCCTCACAAAGGTCTCACCGTTTGTCCTGGGAGCAGGGATGATCGTACTGTTCGCATTGTCCTGGTTCGTATCGGCAGCCATATACGAAGGAAAAGAGATACGATAGTTCAAAGGTGTGAGGCCGTAAGGCTTCACGCTTTTTTGCGTGCAGGCATGCCGGCGTAAAAAAAGGTCCTGCACGGACCTTTCCTACATCCAGAAGAGGAGGGTGACTGTGATCTGTGCCAGGACAAGACCGAGGCAGATCAGGAACTGTTTCAGCCTGTGGCTGGAAAGCAGTCCGGCAAATTCACGAATGAAGGCATTCGGCCAGAAATACCATTTGGTCGGTGCGCCTTCACCCTGGATCTGTGTCCTCGGGAAGCCAGCCCTGCGCGCCCATATGCCGCTGCGGAAGACATGGTAATTCGTCGTAAAGAATGCGCTTTTGGCATGTTCCTTATCCATCAGCCGGCGGCTGAAATGAAAGTTCTGGAAGGTCGTCTCCGACCTGTCTTCGCACAGGATGTCTTCTTCTCTGACACCCTGCGTCAGCAGGTAATTCTTCATCGCCTCACTTTCAGAGCAGACCTCGTCAGGACCCTGTCCCCCGGAAGGGATGATCACTGGGGTCTTCCCCAGTTCTTTCTGCCTGAAGTAATGCTTCACAGCCTGGTCGCACCTGCCTTTCAGCAGCGGGGTGACCGTACCGTCCGGCCGGATCCCGCAGCCAAGGACGATCAGATAATCCAGATCGTCATCCGCTTTGCGTTTCGCTGCGATGATCCCTGCGGCGACCGACCCGATCCACATGCACGCGAAGTACAGGAACAGGGCGCCGAAGCCGTTGAGGACAGCCTGTTTGATCCGTGCAGTTACAATGTTCCCGTTGATCATACCGGAGAGGATGAGGATAGCCATGTCTCCCCCGGTCAGTGCGACCCCCATGAGGATGCCGAGCATATTCGTAAAGCCGGTGCCTTCCTTTTTCAGAAGCGAGATATTGGAGGTGACAAGTCCGATCGTCATGATCAGGAAGGCCGGCAGGGACAGATTCGCAAAATATACACCGGCATCGGCCAGCGAAGTGCGCAGGGAGATGACCGACATCTGTTCGGGATCGGCTGTGACGGAAACAAGCATCTGCACAGAGCGCAGCAGGACCGTCAGGGCCATCATCCCGAAACCGAAATAGATCGGTGTGTTGTAGGAGAAGATACTGTAGCGCAGCTGCTTCCGGAAGGCGATCATAAAGCAGAGGAACACGCCCGCTGCCCATGCAGCCGTCAGCGGCACCAGTTTTTCGCAGCCGCTGAAGTTGTCGTTATCCAGATTGGTCAGACGGCATTCCGCATCCGCGCGCAGTGCGAAATTCACTTCCCGCCCGCTCACCTTGTCCGGGATGACAAGGAAATAGAAATTCGTTTCCCTTTCCGCATGGAAAGTCGCTTTCAGATAGCTGCCTTCAACCGCATAATCCACCAGCGTGACCGCACCTGCATCTTCCGCTTCGACCGGCTCCCCAGCTTCAAAATCACCGTAGAGCCTTTTCTTTATTGTCAGTGTATCGCCCCGCATGGAATAGATCAGTCCGAAACAGACCAGGTAGATGACCGTAACGACCAGGGCAGACCACAATTTTGGTTTCTTAATATTCATCAAAGACAAGTATACAGTATTTACCCGGTGAATGTTTGTGCATTTGCGTGTGTTATAATTGTTTCCGAAAAGAGGGTACTCTCATGAAAAAAATCATCATTATCAGCCTTGCGGCCGTGATGGCCGGCTGTTCCGCAGCTGCTTCAAACCAGAGCAGTGCACAGGAGAGCGTTCAGGAAAGCATACAGACCGAAGAACCGGTCGTGATCACACTGGAAACTGCCCTGAAATACATGGAAAACAAAGATTACGCAAAAGCGATCGAGTCGTTCTCGGCCCTGATCAGTGAAGATTCCGGCAGGGCTGAATACTATGTCGGACGTGCCCGGGCATATGCCGCATCGGGGACAGATACGGAGACACTCAGCGCCGCAGCGGAGGATTTCCGCAGTGCGCTTGCCCTGGACGACCAGATAACGGAGGCTTATACCGGCCTTGCGGACGTGCTCTTCAGCATGGATGACACAGCCGGCGCCATGGTCGTGCTGGCAGACGGTATCGCGCTGACGTCCGAAACGGCAGATGTACAGCCCCTGCAGGACAGGCTGGCTGAGATCAAGCAGGATGCCGGCATGGTCGACGGAGGGGAGATCCTGTCCGCTGAGAACCTGCAGATGTCGGGACTCAGTTATTATTACACTCCCGGCGATACGGACGGAGTCGCAGACGTGAAAGGCAAGATCCATCTGTTCTTCCTGGTCACCGGTCCGGAAAATGTCAGCGACGTGGTCGTGTCGCTCTTTGCGGATGAACTTCCGCCGGATTACATCAGCTTAGCGGAGAATAATGTATGCGCATTTGACGATTATGCACCGGAAGAGAATACCGTCCCGTTCTACTGTGTCGCAGACATGCATGCGGTTGAGGACTATTCCGGACAGACGGTACAGGTCGTTCTCGTCGGCATGGACAAAGACGGCAATGTCGTCGGCCATGCGCTGATCGCTGTCCCCAGCCCCTGATCAGGACATGGAACAGGGAGGGAAAGGAAATGAAAAGGATTCTGCCGGTATTGCTGGCATTTATGCTGGCGGGCTGCTCCGCACCTGTGCAGAGCAGTGTGCAGGACAGTGCGGTTGAAAGCAGTGAACAGGAACAGGCAGCGGAAGAAGATCCTGTACTGCTCATGCTGGAAACTGCAGGAAAATACATGGATGAAGGGAATTACGCGAAGGCGGTCGAGACCTGGTCACAGCTGATCAGCGAAGATCCGGGCAGACCGGACTTCTATATCGGCAGGGCGAAGGCGTATCTGGCTTCGGGTACGGAGCTTGAGATGCGCAAAGCCGCAGGGGATGATTACAGGAGCGCCCTTTCGATCGATCCGAGACAGCCGGATGCCTATATCGGCCTGGCAGAGATCTGTGTAATGGAGAACAACTACGGCAGGGCTGCCGCCCATCTCAGCAACGGTATATTGATGCTGTCATCTGCAGATGCTGGTGCGGAATATGAAGAAGGTCTGCAGGCATTGGAAGCAGAACTGGCCGCGATCCGGGAAGAAGGCGGATATACCGAAACAGGGACGGTCATCGCAGCAGAGAACCTGGATATATCGGAGATCTGTATGGGTTCGATCCGTGAGAGCTATACGGAGAACAACGGCGATACGATGTATGAAGGCCATCTGTTTTTCCGTGTCGACGGCCCGCAGGACGCTGCAGCGGTATTCGGATTTATCGCCTCGGGATATGGTTTCCGGGGAACGGATCTTGAAGAAGACATTCAGACACTGGTCGGCAGATACAAAGAGAACCATCCCGGCAGGGTATCCATCGGACTGCCGTATTATTCCGGGACGATATTCACCTATGCGGGCAGCTGGGAGACCACTCAGGTATGCGTGATCGCTGTGGATGAGAATTATGACTATGTCGGTCATGCGATAATCGAAGTCGTTCCCGGTTCCTGATCCGCAGACAGTGAATGACAGGGACATGCCTGAAGGGGGGAGGAAAATTGAAACGTATTCTGAACAGTATGCTGACCGTATTCCTGGTCACGATGCTTTCCGGCTGTGCCTGCCAGCATAAGCCGGACGCTTCCGGGGCACATGTGCCTGTTACACTGGAAACAGCAGCCGGCTATCTGAAAGACGGGGAATACGGCAAAGCGGTCGAGACTTATTCCGCGCTGATCCGCGAAGATCCCGCTGATGCGGCTTGCTGGCTGGGCCGTGCGCAGGCCTATGCAGCATCCGGTACAGACCAGAAGGATCTTGAGGCAGCGGAAGCGGACTACAGGAAGGTGCTGGAGCTGGATAATACCATAACGGACGCCTATACCGGACTGGCAGACGTATATGTAAAAATGGAAGATTACGAATCCGCCGCTGCCGTGCTGACGGAAGGGATCGCCGTATTCGAGGATATAACCGGCGCAGATGCGGCAGGCGGACTGCAGATGCTGGAAGACAAACTGGCAGATATCACCTTTGAAGAAGAAAAGCCTGCAGATGAAGGGAAGACACTGATCGCCGGGACTGTCAGCGGTACAGATCTTTCGATCTCATCCCTCTCCTGTGCATTCCTTGACGGTGAGACTTCCGGCAACGAAGGCGCTGTCGGGATGATGGAGATCCGATTCAATGTGGAAGGACCGGTGAATACCGACCAGGTCAGGATCGGAGGTTTCGGGCTGATCCCTGATGCGCAGCAGTATGCGGAATACATGACGGCACATTGGAAAGAGGCTGAGAAAGAAAGTTCATCACAGCAGCCCCGGACGGTCCCTTTTGAAGAGACCAATGCTTTCCCGGTAAGGGAAGATGATTTCGGAAAGACCGTACCGGTCCTGCTGGTAGGCCTGGATGCGGACATGGATATGGTGGGATATATGGTCGTTGATATCCCGGTCGCCAGATGATCCGTAACGGAGGGAGGATATGAAAAAAATACTGGGTATATGTTTGCTGATGACAATGCTCGCAGGCTGCGCCTGCCAGCATAAGCCGGACGCTTCCGGGGCGCATGCGCCTGTTACGCTGGAAACAGCAGCCGGCTATCTGAAAGACGGGGAATACGGCAAGGCGATCGAGACGTATTCCGCACTGATCCGTGAAGATTCCTCCAATGCGATCTACTATCTGGGCCGTGCGCAGGCCTATGCGGCTTCCGGTACGGATACTGAAAACCTGCAGTCCGCGGAAGCAGACTACAGGAAAGTGCTGGAGATCGATAATACCATGACAGACGCATATGTCGGACTGGCAGACGTCTATTTGAAAATGGAAGATTACGAATCTGCGACCGGTGTCCTGGTCGAAGGGATCACCGTATTCACAGACGGGACCGGTGAGAAAGTGATCGAGGATCTGCAGAAGCTGGAGGATAAACTGGAGAATCTCATCTCGGATGAAGGCCGGCCTGCGGATGAAAACACGGAAGCCCTGACCGGGAAGAAGCCTGCTGAAGCCGGTGAGACGAAGAATCTTTCAATATCCGGCCTGACCAGTGAATTCCACGGTGAAGACACGGGAGGCAACGAGGGAGCAGTCGGCATGATGCAGCTGAACTTCATGATCGACGGGCCTTCGGATGTCGCTGCTGTACGGATCGCGTCCTTTGGCGAAGAACTCTATGATGCGGAAAGCATCGCATATGATACGGCACGGATCTGGAAGGAGGGGGAATCCCATCTTCCTCCGGATAAAATCATGCCGGTACCGACGAAATGCGGAGGCGCATTCCCCGTGGAGGAGAAGGATCTCGGAACGACCATGCTGGTGCTCCTTGTCGGGACCGATGCCGACTTCAATGTCATCGGCTATACGGTCGCAGCAGTGCCGGTCACCCGGTAAACGGATCCTTGCAGTAACATAGTTCAAACAGAAAACAGGAGAGGGAAATGAAGAGAGTACTGATTACAGGACTGGCATTATTACTGACAGCAGGATGTTCCGGGACCGCACCGCAGCAGTCCGCCGGAGGAAGCGCAGAAGCACCGCAGGAAGAACCTGTCGTCTATACGCTGGAGTCCGCAGCTGCCTTCATGAAGGAAGGCAATTACCCCAAGGCGATCGAGACGTATTCAAAGCTGATCGAAAGCGATCCGGAAAATTATTCGCTGTATATCGGCAGGGCGGAAGCCTATGCGATGCAGAAAGAATACAGTTCGGCTGTTTCCGACTGTACGGCTGCGATCGGCATCGACGAAACGAATACCGAGGCTTATGTGTTCCGTGGCCTGCTGAACTATATCAGCGGATCCGCAGCCGAGGGTGAGGCGGATATCAGGAAAGCATCCGTGACCGCGCAGGGTACAGACGCCAATGTGAATCTGACAGCTTACCGGCAGCTGACCGATTATGCGGAAAAACTGGCTGTTACTGTCACAGAGAATACCGATACGGAAGGCATGACGATGACCGTCCTTGAGATGCCGGACGGCACAAAGGCGCTCGTGATCATGCTTGACGGTTCGCCATTCGGCATCACGACGATTCCGGAAGGGGAGGAAGTGCCTGCGGATCCTTCCGTATATGCACTGACGATGTTTGAATGGGATTCGGAAGACGGCCTCATTCATACACGATTCTATGACGACGGGACAGTCACGATGGATCTGTTCGGCGACGCGGAAAGGATCCCGTATTATATCAGTGAGACGGATGATGTCTATCCGGCAGGTACGGTCTACATCGGCGGCACGTCATTCCATGATGACCAGACCCAGTATGCGGCATTCTTCATCACCTATGAAGAAAGCAGGTACCTGCTGTTATCCGGTGTGCATTTCGCCGATGAGATCCTGCTGAAAGCAGTGATCCCGCAGGAATGATGCGCGGATGATCTGAAAAACAAAAGTTCCAACTGAAAGGGAAGCAGTTCTGATGATGACCGCTTCCTTTTTCTACTTTTCAGGACAGAATGCCCTGGCTCATGGGATCAAATGCCGGGGGTAGAACCAGGAGCCTTTGAAGCATACAGGAACGCATTTTTCATTTGCGTTTTTTCTGCCAGGCATGTTCTGCATGCATGACCGTAACAGTTACTGCAGGATCGCTATGACAACGGTGATGCATGAAAATGATGAGTATTATTGTATAACTCTGTCAGAATTCGTATATAATGTTCATCGTTACGTCGGAGGCTCTTATGAAAGAAACAGACCGGACGATCCTGCGCATACTGATACCCGTGATCCTCGAAAATGCGCTGATGACACTGTCGTCGATGATCCTGACAGGATATATCGGACGGCTGACTGTAGACCAGATCAGTATCTACGGTCTGCAGAACCGCATATACGGGATCTACTATATGCTTTTCAAAGGCGTTGCGATCGGCGTACTGGTACTGATCGCCGGTGCATTCGGAAGGCGGGACCATAATGAAGCTGAAAGGCTTCTGAAAAACAGCTATATGTGCGTTATACCCGCAGCAGTGATCCTGCTCGGGATCATTGCGGTATTCCGGGGGAGTATCCTCTCTGTCATGACGAATGATGCAGCCCTCCTGGACGGGACGAAAGCTTTCCTGAACAAGACGATGTGGTTTTTCCCGATGCTTGCAGTCATTTCGCTGAATGCGTCCGCATTCCAGGCAAACGGGAATACAAGGACGCCGATGTTCATCGCTGCCCTCGGCAACCTCGTCAGCATCGTCTGCGGTTATGTGCTGATCTTCGGCATCGGCAGCTTCGGCGGGTTCGGCCTCGACGGTGCCGCGTATGCCCAGAGGATATCCTTTACGGCAATGATGCTCTGCGGCCTGTGGTTCCTCTACGGCAGGCATGGACTGTTTGCGGGAATGCTGACAAGGATCCCGAGACCTGATCTGAATACCTTCCGTGATATATGCCGTCTCGGTATACCGGCATCCCTGGAAAGCTCCGCATGGCAGATCTCCACGATATTCATCAGCCGCGTCATCCTGCTGTACGGCAAAGATACATATGCGGCGTACCAGTTCGGACTGCAGGCAGAAGGCTTCTGTGATATGATGACAGCCGGCTTCACAACGGCCGCGCTGACGCTTTCCGCCAATGCGATCGGCGCGCTGGATGAAGGGCAGTACCGGCTTGGCTTCAGACGCCTGTTCCGCTTCGGTGTGATCATCAGCGCGATCACGTCGCTGTATCTGCTCCTGTTCTCCCGCTTTACACTGACATTACTGACAGATAAGGAGCACCTGATCAGTATCGCGCTCGTGTATATGTACCTGATGATATTCTCGCAGTTTCCCCAGCACGTGCAGAAGATCTATGCCGGTTATATCCGTACCTCGGGGCATCCGAAAACGCCGATGCTGATCAATATGACCGGACTCTGGGGCGTGCGCCTGCCGCTGACGATCATCGCAGGACAGCTGCTGCATTTGCCGGTGTTCTGGCTGTGGGTGATCATTGATATCGACCAGTGGGTACGGTTCACACTGTCCTATATCCTTATGAAGAAAGACAGTGTCATGCAGTATGTCGCAAAACTGAAGAATGCATAGAAAAAAGCAGACGCCGGTCTGCTTTTTCAGTGGTGTACCCGGCATGGGTGACAGCTAGACGGTGAAAGTCCGTTGCGTGCATGACAGTGGGAAACGCCAGCCGAAGGCAAGGGTGTCCATCGCGAGGTGGAATCTGAAGGAAGCCGGATGTTTCGCGGGAAAAGACTAAC
>JAILQT010000036.1 GCA_024698805.1 Solobacterium sp. | reverse complement strand
TTCCGACCGGCTTTACCATATCTGTTTGAAAGCGTCTGGGCTTAACCGTCCGCAGGATCTCTCGGGGTAAGGCACATCTCCTTCTTTCTTCCACAACCTCCTGATTTACTGTCTTGGTTTTACGTTTACCTTTCGGACTTCAGTTTGACAGGCAACCTCATCCACCATTTAGCCTCATCAGGTTTCTGTGCGTAGGCTCGGAAGTTTCGCTAGCCCCTTCCTTCATCCCAGCATTACTGCTTTCGACTTGGGGTTCGCTACACTTGGCGATAAATACCTGTGGCTGGACTCACACCAGCTGAAGATGTGTCATGCCCGACACACCTGTTAAGAGGGACCTCGCACGGTCCCTCTTTTCCTATATCTCCTGCACTGCCCTGCTGAACAGCAGGGAAAGCGCAGCAGCCGTAAAACCAAGTGAACAGACCAGCAGGAGCAGCGTGCTCCCGGCATACTGCAGTACGGCCCCGGCCAGTACGGAGGAGACCGGCAGCAGCCCCATCGAGATCATGGAGATCATGCTGGTGACCTTGCTGAGCTTGTCCCTTTCAACGATGCGCATGACGGCAGTATTGATCGGGATATTGATGCTCGCGAGCAGCCAGCCGAGCAGGAGGCATCCCGCACAGAACAGGCTCAGGAAGACATTCAGGGATACGCCTGCATAGACGAGCACCCGGTAACAGGCTGTCAGTAGGAGCATCATTACAGCGATCACGCACAGCCGGACCGCTGTCTTTCGGCCGCATTTTTCTTCTGTCTTCCCTGCACTGAGCACCATGGAACCCGCCAGCATACCGATGCCTGCCAGCATGCTGAAAACCGATGACCATAATTCCGGCGTCAGGAACCGGTCGAACAGGTATGTGCCCGCACCGGAAATGTCCGTTTTCACGAAGAACGGTATGAAGTTCCCGGTGACCGGGTTCAGGAAGAAATTCACGAACAGGATCGCGGACAGCAGCGCCAGGATGGCTTTCTGCTGCTTCAGATACTGCAGTCCGTCTTTCATATCTTCGAAGACGAGCCGGACGGTCAGTTTTTCTTCCGGACTGCTGAAGCTGCAGCGGATGAACATCTCCGATACGCCGGAGAGCAGATAGCAGATCCCGACGATGAGGAACAGCCGGTGTACGGGCAGCGCGGCATACAGGATGCCCGCAAGGATGACGCCGGCTACGGACTGCAGCGAGCTCTTCGCGGAAAAATATGCATTTGCCTGCTGCAGACGGTCTTCCGCAACGATATGCGGCAGGATCGCCCCTGCAGACGGCGAGAAGATGCCGCTGATCACATTGCCGATGATCCCTGCCGCAAACAGGACAGCCATCTGCATTTGCGGGGCGGGGAAAGCCAGGATCCCGGCCATTGCCAGGAGGATCAGTCCTCCTTTGAGATAATCACAGATGAACATGATCGCGGCTTTGCTGAAGCGGTCGCCGAGCACCCCGCCTACCGGCGTGCTCAACAGCAGGACAGCGCTGCAGAGCGCGAGGTATATCCCCTGCAGGAATGCATTGTTCCCGCTGATCTCCAGGATATAGAAACTGACCGCAAAGCTGTAGAGGACAGCCCCGAGGTCGGACACAAGCGCGCCGAAGAAGACGAGCCGGAAATTCCGGTTCCGGAAGACATTGTCTTTTTTTACGGCTGTTTCAGACATTGTATTCCTCCTTCCACATCTCCCTGAGATCCGGATCTTTCAGAAGGCCGATCAGGTTCTCAACAGATTCCCCCGCTGTAAGGCCGAAGCCGTCATACATGCTGTATCTTTCGGGAAGCACGGCGAAACGTATGGCATTCATACTGAAGTCCGGCATCCTGTCAAAGCGTGTTACATGTTCCGCAGCTTCCCGCAGTGAGATGCGTGCTTCGCCTTTGTCCGCCGTCATGATCTGCGCATGCGCCAGCAGGACCAGCAGGATCGCATGGACCTTGTCCGCAAAACTCACAGTATCCCCTGTCTTCAGGACACGGCAGACCGCAAGGCCCCATTCCGTGATCTCTTTCAGAAGCTTGTATTCCCCCTTCGCATCATATACGAACGCAAAACCGATGACGGTATTGACCAGATGGCCGGCACCCTGCATCAGGGCATCCGCGAGGTACTTTTCCGCTTCTTCCCAGCGGTGCAGGTATATGGCCTGCGCTGATCCAATTGAATCGCTGAACATCCCGCCGGCGTTATTCTTCTTCAGGATATCCAGGCCTTTTTCATATTCCCCCATCGCTACACAGGCGGCACCCATGAACCCGCTGAGCGTATGTGCGCTGATCTGCGGATCCGTGTTCTGGGCAATGAGTTTAAGCGCATGTTCCATCAGTTCGATCGAACGCAGAAGCTGCGGCCGGCTGCGTGTCTGTGATCCGAAGACCAGATACACGGATGCACAGGCATAAACGACCTTAAACGAATTCGGATATTTTTTCAGTGCTTTTTCGGCTTCATTCATCGCTTCCGGATCCCCGTTCCGCATGAATTCCTGCAGTCTTTCCACGGTCGCTTGCAGACGGTTGTCCTTCATCCGGTAACCGAGCAGCGCATCTACGGAAGTATCAAAGAAATCAGCCATTTCGATGATCAGGTTCAGCTCCGGGACGGACATCCCGGATTCCCATTTATATACCGCGCCAGTCGTCACGTTCAGCACTTCAGCCAGCTGTTCCTGTGTCAGCCTGCGCTGTTTCCTGAAAGCGCGGATATTCTCGGAAAGTTTCATTTTCATGATCGGTACCCCTCGTTTCCTGCTTCAATCATAAATGAAAACGATGCAGAACTGAATACACCTGCAATACTGATAAGATATAGATTTTTATACTGTGAGTATTGGTTTTGGCAATAGAAAAGGTGCAGCGCACGCTGTACCCTTCTGTTCCTTATTCAGATGCTTTTGCCTGTGAGCAGTTCGTATGCTTCACAGTACTTTGCGATCGTTTTCGCGATGACTTCATCGGGAAGGTGACCGTCATTGCCAGGATTGGCTTTCAGCCAGTCCCTGACATACTGCTTGTCAAAGGAAGGCTGGCCCTGGCCGGGCTCATATGTATCCGCAGGCCAGAAACGGCTGGAATCCGGTGTGAGCATCTCGTCTGCCAGGACGATATTTCCTTCTTCGTCCAGACCGAATTCGAATTTCGTATCGGCGATGATGATACCCCTGGTACGTGCATATTCCGCACATTTCTCATATAGCGCCAGCGTGTAATCCTTCAGCTTCTGCGCATATTCCGTTCCTTTTCCCGGATAGAGTTTTTCAAGTACCTCGGCGGATCTTTCAAAGCTGATATTCTCATCATGATCACCGATCTCAGCTTTTGTGCTCGGCGTGTAGATCGCTTCAGGGAGCTTTTCGCATTCCTGCAGTCCGGCGGGAAGTTTGATGCCGCATACGGTCTGATCCTTTTTGTAGCTTGCCCATCCGCTTCCGGTGATATAGCCTCTGACGATGCATTCGATCGGCAGCATCTCCAGTTTCCTGCAGAGCGTGCTTCTGCCTTCGAACTTCTCATTGCGGAAGAATTCAGGCATGTCATTAACATCCGTGCTGATCAGGTGGTTCTTAACGATATCCTTCGTCAGATCGAACCAGAAAGCTGACATCTGCGTCAGGATGACGCCTTTTTTTGAAATGTCATTCTTCAGGATGATATCAAATGCGGAGATACGGTCTGTAGCGACCATAACGAGCGCGTCGCCGATATCATAGATCTCTCTGACTTTTCCTTCTTTAACGGGTGTGTATTCTTTCATATTCTCCTCCATACGCAAAAAAGTATATCACCATTCCTTTTCTGTGCAATATCAAACAAGTATCTGCAGTGCTTTCGGACAGACAGCGATCTCTGCTTTCCTGTGCCTGCCGCCGTCTTCCCCGTCGATCGTCCATTCCAGCGGGTCACTGCATTCTACCGTGATCTCTTTTGCCTGGAAGCAGCGGATCATATTCTGGTCGACATAGCCCGTTGCGAGATTGCCGATGATCGCCGCAAAATCCGCGGGATTGTCCGGTGACCGGACAAGCACGACCTCCAGCAGGCCGTCGTCCAGCGCGGGATTGTCTGCGAACGGGAAGCGTATGCCGCCGATCGTCAGGGAGTTGGATATGCCGCCGTACATATAGTTACCTTCTTCCGTGATGCCGTCATGCGTCAGCTTCACATGTTTCCGGTAGCCGATGCTGTCGGGGAACGAACCGATCGAATTCAGAACATAGGCGCTGTAGCCGAGGACGTTCTTCACATTCTGGGGCGTGCTGTAGCTTGACTTCGTGAATGCGCCGAACGCGGCGACATAATTGAAATACCTGCCGTTGAAATTGGCGATATCGAGTTCCTTGATCCGGCCCATCGCGGCACAGCGGCAGATCTGGTCCGCCGACATATTCTCCTCGATGGATCTTCCGAAATCATTCGTCGTGCCGCACGGGATATAGCATACAGGTCTCTGAATGCCCATCGCCTGCATGTCGTTGACGACATAGTTGAGCGTCCCGTCGCCGCCGCATACAAGGAGCACATCGTAATCACCGGTGCACTCTTTCAGGATATTCCCGCTTGTCAGTCCCCTGGAAGGGATGATCGGGTATACGGTCGCCTCGCAGCCGTGCACCGCAAGCGTCTCAACGATGCGGGGCAGGTATCTGGCGAATGCGCCGACACCGGAAACGGTATTTCCGAGCACAAGAACTTTTTTTCTGCGGATAACTGTCACTTCTTTTCCTTTCCGTAGGTCTTGCCGATAAAATCAAAATATTTCTGCAGCCTTCCCTCATAGGCGATATCGCTGATCTCAAAGAAACGCATGTCTTTGATCTCATTCGGGAGATACTGCTGGTCGACATAATGGTTCGGGTAGTCATGCGCATACTTGTACCCGGTGCCCCTGTCCAGGTTTTTCGAACCGGGATAATGCGCATCCTGAAGATAAGGAGGTATCTGCAGACTGCCGCTTCTCTCCACTTCCGCCATTGCCTTGAAGATTCCCTGCGACGACGCATTGGATTTCGGTGCGCATGCGACATAGACGGCAGCCTGGGCAAGGATGATCGCCCCTTCCGGCATGCCGACGCGTTCCACAGCCAGAGCTGCGTCCGTCGCGACCGTCAGGGCCCTTGCATCGGCGATGCCGCATTCTTCCGCAGCCGCGATCATGATCCTGCGCGCGATGAATTTGACGTCCTCCCCTGCCTTCAGCATCCGCGCCAGATAATACAGCGCCGCATCGGGATCGGATCCCCGCATCGATTTGATGAACGCGGAGATGACATCGTAATGGTTGTCCCCGTTCTTGTCGTAGCGTATATGGCGCTTCTGGATGCATTCCTCCGCTGTTTCCAGCGTCACATGGATCAGGCCGTCATCACTGCGGTCTGTCGTCAGCACAGCCAGTTCGACGGCATTGAGCGCTGCGCGTGCATCCCCGTCCGCCGCTTCCGCCAGGAAATCGACCGCTTCATCATCAAAACTGACCATCTCGCCGGCAATGCCTTTGACCGGGTCGTTCACCGCCCTTGTGATCAGTTCGGCCAGGTCTTCCTTCTCAAGCGGCTTCAGTTCGAATATGCGCGAGCGTGACAGCAGGGCGCCGTTGACTTCAAAATACGGGTTCTCCGTCGTTGCCCCGATCAGTGTCACCGTGCCGTTCTCCACGAACGGAAGCAGGTAATCCTGCTGGGCTTTGTTGAATCTGTGGATCTCATCGATGAACAGGATCGTCTTTTTCCCGCTCAGGCCGAGTCTGTCCTTCGCCCCGGCGATGACATTCTCGAGATCCTTTTTCCCCGCAGACACGGCATTGACCTGCCGGAAAGCTGCGCTCGTCGAGCTTGCGATCACCCTGGCAAGCGTTGTTTTGCCTGTTCCGGGGGGACCGTAAAAGATCAGCGAACCGAGCTTGTCGGCCTTGATCGCGCGGTAAAGCAGCTTGTCTTTTCCGATAATATGTTTCTGACCGACGACTTCATCCAGTGTTTCGGGACACATGCGGTATGCAAGCGGTTCTTCCTTTTTCCTGGCTTCTTCGCCGGCTGCTTCAAATAGATTCATCGTGCACCTCAGAATTATTATAATCCAAGATGTTCATAGCGAAAGAAAAAGTGCCTGAGCACTTTTTCACTGTCCGTAATATGCGTTCGGTCCGTGTTTCCTGAGGAAATGCTTGTCCAGCAGTTCCTGCTGCATGGGTCCTGCCTTGGGATTCAGCATCATTGCATGCAGATCCATGAAGGCGACCTTTTCGAGAACGACGGAATTGTGCACAGCGTTGAACGGGTCCGTCCCCCATGTGAAGGGTCCGTGACTGTTGACCAGCACGCCTGGCACCATGTCCGGGTCGATATCTTTGAACGTCTCGACGATGACATTGCCTGTCTCCAGTTCATAGGAACCGGCGATCTCTTCCGGCGTCATCTTCCTCGTGCACGGGATCTCCCCGTAGAAATAGTCGCCGTGCGTCGTACCCATTGCCGGGATGCCCATACCCGCCTGCGCGAACGATACAGCCCATTCGCTGTGCGTATGGACGATACCGCCGATGTTTTTGAAATTCCTGTAAAGGACAAGATGCGTATCCGTGTCGGAAGAAGGCTTGAGCTTCCCTTCGACCTTTTCGCCTGTGGCGATATCGACGACGACCATGTCTTCCGGTTTCATGACATCGTATTCCACGCCTGAAGGCTTGATGACCATCAGGTTCTTCTCCCTGTCGATGCCGGATACATTGCCCCAGGTAAAGACGACAAGTCCGTACTTCGGCAGCAGCATGTTCGCTTCGTATACTTTCTGTTTCAGTTCTTCAAGCATCATTCCTCCCAAAGCTCATAGAGAGCGATCTCGTCTGTTTCCCTGTTGGCAGCCATGAGAAGGTCTTTGTCCCCTTCCCTGTAAAAATAGCAGTTCGCTGCGCCGGCACCCCGGTCCAGCAGGTCATATGTGTAGGTCTTCGTTTGAGGATCCCAGCTGAATGCGAGCAGATCCCTGCTGCCCTGCCGGTTCCCTGTTACGGCATAGGTCTTTTCACCGGTCTTCACTTCCGTGATCGCATGCAGGAAAGGAAGCTTTTCGGGATAGCGGTAAACCTCTTCACCGTTTTTGAAAATGCTGACAGTATCGCCGTGGAACGGTGACAGGACAAAGAGTTCCCTTTCCCCGTCGCCGTCGAGATCCGTATACAGCATATCGCTTGCCGGCGCGTCCAGGATCTTTTCACATACGGGATCATCACCGCCCGCAGGCGGATCGACCCGGTAGATGCCGTTCTCAGTGCCAACCAGCGCGAATGTCCTGCCGTCTTCCGTAACTTTCACGAAGCCGTGGTTCCTGTACAGGCCGCTGACCAGCGGCTTCATGACCAGCTGGTTTTCTGCGGAGAACACCTTCAGGTCTTCCGGAAGCTCTGCAGCCCAGATCCTGCCCGGGCATGTCCAGTCATCCTTGAATGCATGCGCCGACTTCAGCGTGCAGGCGACCAGCCAGCTCCTTCCTTCTGCGGAAATAATGCCGAACCGGTGTACGAACGGGAGGTCGCACAGGACATGGCAGTCATAACCGTCTTCACCCTTTGTGTAATAGACGATCTTCGCTTCCGCGGAATTGTTCGGCGAATAGAACTTCCACGTAGCCAGCAGCACGTCATTGTACTGTTCCATCGACATGACGCCCCCGGGGCCTTCCCACATGACGCCTGTCCGGTTTCCTTCCCTGTCAAACTGATAACAGGGATCTTCTTTCTCTGCGGCACACAGCATATACCGTCTGCCGTCTTCGTCATATTCTGCCAGTGAGTAGCATTTGTTCAGATGCCCGATCACTTTTTTCCTGCATTTCAGCATGTCTCTCCTCCGCTGACCCTGTCCAGGATGAGGCGCATCCTGTCATTCGCGTCTTTGACGATCTCTTTCCAGTTTTCCTCGCCTGTATACCAGAACTCCGTCAGGTAGCGCCGGACACCGAGCTCCCATGCCTTGTTTATGCCTGCCTCAAAGTCCACATGGCCGCTTCCGAACGGCACTTCGCGGAACACGCCCGGTACGGTCTCCTTCAGATGCATGGCGACCAGATGCCCCCTGCCTGTTTCCAGATCATCCGTTACGGACGTTCCGGCCTGCAGGCATGCATTGGTGATATTCCCGAGATCCGGGTACACATGCAGGTACGGTGAATCGACTTTCTTCACATATGCCATGGCTTTAGCGACCGTGTTCATGAAGTCGGTCTCCATCGTCTCAAAGCCGAGCACGATGCCGTATACCGCAGCGATGCCCGCCGCTTTTTTCAGGTTCTCCAGGAACATGGCGCGCGTCTGTTCGTCGCCTTCCTCATAATAGACATCGTATCCGGCAAGCTGGATCGTCCGGATGCCGAGGTCATGCGCAAACACGACTGCCTTTTCCATGATCTCCATGGATCTTGCGCGCACGCTTTCATCATGCGATCCGAACGGGTATTTCCTGTGCCCGCTCAGACAGATGGAGCGCACCGGCATCTGCATCCCGCGCATCAGGTCAATGAATTCGCTTCTTTCCTGTTCTGTCCATTCCAGACGGGAGAGCTTGTCATCCGTTTCGTCGATGCTGATCTCGATATAATCGAATCCGGCTTCCTTCGCGCAGATCATTTTTTCCTTCCATGTCAGGAAGGAAGGCATTGCCTTCTCGTATATCCCGAGCAAGTACGGTCTCATCGCGCCGCACCTTACAGGATCGAACGGAACGGTACGTTCTGCTCGTTTTCGAAACAGTCGTCAAAGCCGCGCGGATGGTGGTAATACATGATGTCCTTGTCCTGCGGATATGTATACTGGCCGCCGACCTGCCAGAAGAAAGGACGGAACCGGTAGTTGTTCCTCGGTTTCTTGAAATCATACAGCAGACGGATCTCTTCCGTGTCCGCCTGGAAGTTCGCCCAGATGTCATGGTGGATGGGGATGACGACCTTGCAGCGGAGGCTCTCCGCCATACGCAGGATATCAACGGATGTCATCTTGTCCTGGATGCCGACCGGGTTCTCGCCGAACGCGCCGAAAGCGACGTCGATATCGTAGTCTTTCCCGTGTTTTGCGAAATAGATGGAGAAATGCGAATCGCCGGAGTGATAGATATTGCCGCCGGGTGTCTTGATGAGATAGTTGACAGCCTTGTCATCCATGTCATCCGGGCACTTGCCCCAAAGCTCTTCACGGTCGGGTCCTGTTGAATCGGTCGTAACGAGGCATGTCCTGTCGAACGATTCGAGGCAGACGATCTCCAGATCCTTGAATTTGATCACATCGCCGGGCTTGACGACCCTGCACCTGTCTTCGGGAACGCCCCAGCTGACCCACAGTTCAACGGATTTCTTCGGTCCGATGAACGGTACGGGGATCTCGTTTCCTTCATCGTCAACTGTCGTCATGCCGGAATGGATGACATGCGCAGCCCATTCCTCGCTCATATGGTCATGATGATAATGCGTTGCCAGTACAGCGTCGACCTTCTTGAATGCGAACGGGTCGATCACGAACGGGACGTTCCTGAGGTTCGGCTGCATCATCCTCGCACCGGACATGTTTGCCATCTGATGGCCGACAGCCATCTTGCCGTTGCCGTGTGTACGCTTGCCGTTGCCTGTCCACAGATCAACGGTGATGTTCGTATCGTTCTCTGTCTTCAGCCAGATGCCTACGCATCCCAGCCACCACATCGAGACATTGCCTTTGGGGACCTGTTTCTCCTCGATCTCCTCGACAAGCCATGTGCCCCATTCGGGGAACGTCTTTTTGATCCACGACTCCCTGGTGATTGTATCGATCAAACTCATAATTATCCTCCGTATTTCTAACTGTTCTGTCTTAACCCTATCGGTTCTTACCCGGCTTGTCAAACGATACTTTCATTTTACGTATGCTCATGGTACATTTTCTTTGATGAGGTCATGACCATGAACATATTATGCATAGATATCGGCACTACCAGCATGCGCGGCATCCTTTTTTCAGATACCGGTTCCATCAAGGGGATCAAAAGCATCCTTACACCGCTGATCCATAAAAACGGATGGATCGAACAGGATCCCCGGGTCTACGTGAACGGGCTTCTGGATATCTGCGACCACATACAGAGGTTCGGGGATATCGATGCCATATCGCTGACATCACTGCGTTCCGTACCGACGCTGTGCGATGCCTCCGGCAAAGCGCTCGCCAATTTCATCATGTGGCAGGACACCAGGAATACAGCGATCTGCAGCAGCCTGACCCCGCATAACGGCGAGATCTACACGACGACAGGTTCATCCGTCAACACCGTATTCACCGGTTCAAAACTGACCTGGATGAAGGAAAACATGCGGGATATATATGACAGAGCATACAAAGCCCTGATCGTCCCGGATTACCTCCTTAACTATATGTGCGGGACATGGACGACAGACGCTACCTACGGCAGCCGCTCAAACCTCATGGATCTGAAGACATGCAGATGGGATAAGAGGATGCTGGAGCTGTTCAATATCGATGAAGACAAGCTCCCGGATATCATCCAGCCCGGTATAGCGGGCAGGACGACCACTTCGTTCGCCAGGGAGAGCGGTATTCCGCAGGGCATCCCTGTGATCACGTCCGGCGGCGACCAGCAGAATTCCGCACTGGGTCTCGGACAGCTGGATGACAGCTCCCTGGTGATCAACTGCGGCACCGGATCCTTCATCCTTTCCCTATCCGATGAACCTGAACTCACAAACTCCACGATGATATGCAATATATCCGCCGTACCGGGCAAATATACGGTCGAATCCAACGTACTCGCATCGGCTGCAGCGCTGAACTGGCTCATCCGGGAGATCTTCCCCGATGAATGGCACAGGGGCCAGATCGATTTCGATACATTCAACGACATCGCCGCCTCCTCCCCGATCGGCGCGAACGGCGTGCTCTGCGTCCCCCTCTTCCAGGGATGCGGCACGCGTCACTGGAATAATGAGGCAAGGGCAAGCTTCTCCAATATCTCACTGGGCAATACAAGGGCGGATCTCGCGCGTGCCATGTATGAGGGCATCGCCGCGGAGATCGCCAAAAGTATCCTGGCAATGCCGAAAAAGGTCAGGGAAGCAGATACGGTCTACATCGGCGGCGGGATGACGAAGTGTGATTTCTTCGACCAGATCCTTGCGGACATGACAGGCAAAAAGCTCCTGCGCTATTCAGATACGCAGGCAACAGCGATCGGCGCGTTCATGAACGCTGCCGTGCACCTGGGGATCTATGACAGCCTGTACGAGGCTTTCGCCGCCGTAAGGAAAGAATCTGTCCCCTACGTATTTACGCCGATCCCGGATCACTGTGATTTCTATCAGAATTATCTGGAGGAAACAGAGAGGATCTTCCTGCTTGTGAACGGTTAAGAAAAGCTTTCGGTAAAACAGCCGAAAGCTTTTTTATTCTTCCCCGGTGCCTGCCTTCAGATGCAGGATCATGACCTCCGGGCGGTTGAAGATACGCGGGTACTTTCTTTTCCCGGCACTGAGGCCGCTCGTGATCAGGATATGCAGCAGGTCCTTTTCGTACAGGCCGTGGACATATTCCGGGAACCATCCCTGGTCGCCGCCGACAAGACCGCCCTTGAACGGGACGACGATCTGTCCGCCGTGCAGATGCCCGCAGACGACCATATCGATTGCATACGTCTCCGAGACATCGCCGAAGATGAACGAGTCCGGCCGGTGTGCCAGCATGAGGGTGTATCTTTCCGTATCCGTGAAATCCTCCAGGAACAGGCGGACGTCATCCGGGGCGCTGCCGGCTTTATTATAGCCGCCCGAATTATGACCGAATGCATACTCATAGAGCCCGCCGATCCGCAGCGTATTGTTTCCGGCGGAGATATCCGCATAGTTCTTTTCCACGACTGTGCACCCGGCAGACTCCATGCGTTCCTTCAGATCCGGTATGACTTTAAGACACGACACCTCATGGTTCCCCCAGGAATAGAACACCGGCGCCGCCGCCTGCAGCTCACGGATCAGGTCACAGACGATATCCAGGCCGCTGCCGTCACTGTTGACCATATCCCCGTCCATCAGGATCAGGTCGGGCTCCGCACTGCGGATCTTTTTTTCAAGCGCCCCGCGGAAATCATAGCCGTGCAGGTCGGAAAGGATCACGATATCCATGTCTTCCGTGATCTTTGCGGAGACAGTCTCATACCGTCTGCTGACAAGCATGTTGGCGGAGGCCCACAGTTCCGCTGCAGCCAGGATCACGGCGGCACACAGCAGGATCAATATCGCTTTTAATACGGTCTTCTTCTTCATCAAGGATAATCATACCATCATCTTTCCATGGAAAAGAAAGAAAAAGACCGGTCTTATTTCTTAAGATCGATCCCGAGTTCCTTACAGGTATCCTCTACCCATTCATAGCTTGCGAGAATGGCTTTTTCATCTTCCAGAACGAAGATCCTGTCATCCGTCAGCACCTTTTCCAGATAGGCCTTCAACTCTGCGGCGTCTTTGCAGACAGTGCCGTTGACAGTCACTTCATCCTCTTCGATGCGGATGATGATCGTATCCGGTATCTCTTCGGTCTGGCCTTCCTGCGGTTCGACTTCTGCCTGGCTGCTGCCCGGCATGACGCCGTCACCGGTGCCGAACATGCCGGTACCGTATCCGTATCCGCCTCCGAGCAGGGCAATCAGCACTGCGGCGATGCCGACATTCCTCACTGTATGATTTTTCTGAGGTGTTGTCTTTTCATTTGCCATATGTTATTCCTTCCCTTCCGGATCTTCAGCGAGATCCTTCTCCTTGAAAAATACTTCCTTGTGCTCCCGGCTCAGTCTGCCGAGTTCTTCCCGGACCGCTTCGAATTCCGAGCGGTAGATCGTATATTTGTCATAGCGGAATACGATGTAGACAGGCTGGCCTTCGGTACTGTTCAGGATCTCCCCGATATAGGACCGGATCCTGTTTTTCGTATTCAGCGTGCTGTTTTCCCCCATGGTGATCGTCACGGCATCTTCGCTGTCTTCACCGGTGAAGACTGTCAGGATATGCGCATCGTCTTTTTCGGAATTGAACATCGTGACGATGACAGCTTCGGATGTATAGATCGCATAGCTCTCTTCCGCGGCTTCTTTTGCCTGCAGGCGGTATTCCAGGTCGGAGATCTCTGCTTCGGCGGCGGCAAGGTCGTCTTTTGTCTGCTGTGCTTCTTCGCTGACTTTCGCGGATGCGGTCGCCGTATTGGAGATGACGATGAACAGCAGGATCATGATCACATCCAGCAGGGATGTGAAATCCAGGACGATATCCTTTTTCCTCATGATATCTCACCCTTTTTCGGATTGAACAGGTATTCCAGATGTTTTTCGTTGTCGTCGATCCTGTAGGATACAGCAGAATCGAGCATCTTGAAAATGATTGCCGCAAAGATGCCCCAGAATGTGGATGTCAGCGCCGTAAAGAATGCGCCCTGCACCTCGGAACCGATCAGTTCACCCATCCTGAGCAGCGAGATGACTGTTCCGAACATACCCAGAAGCGGAAAAACAGATGTAAAGTTTGTAAACAGCGCATAAAGACGGTTGGTCTTTTCCCTGTATTTCAGAAGGTCCTGCGGCGTAAGCGTATCCTCCGCAGCATGTTCTGTCATGAAAGCTTCTTTCTGCTCATCCGTCAGATTGGCTGTATAGTCTTTTTTATTGAAGTGATCATATACACTGTCCGCATTCTTTTTGCACAGATACAGGATGTACCCGTTGACAAAAGCCAGGATGATAATGACCCCGTCCAGTCCGATCAAATTGTTTAAAAGGATCTTGAACATGACTGTCCTCCAAGACTTCTTACTTCTTCATTATACAGAATTCCCGCCGAAGTCGTTATATAAGCCGAAAAAAAGATGGATCATCCGATCCACCTTAAATACTTATCTGCCTTCCGTCAGGACTCTCCACGGACCGCCCGCCGTGCGTACGAGCACCCATTTCCAGTCCTTATACCTCGTTTCGGCAGGAAGACCTGTATCTGACGCCTTTTTGCCGGTCTTGAACGTTGTCAGGATAATGAGTGCTTCCTCATCGGCGGAAAGACCGGTCAGTTTTTCCGCTTCCGAAACAGAAGCCGTCTCATCGTAGGACAGGCTCTCCATCGTGCATCCTTTATAGTTCTTATTGAAATATGTCTTAACTGTGTCGAACGCTTCCCTGACCTCTGTCTCCGTATAAACAGGGTCGTCTGTCAGCGTGGTTGCTTCGCTTACATGATGCGAATAATCCACAGCTCCGAAGAATGCGCCGGCAGCCGGGATCAGGATCAGCAGCGCAAAGACGACTGCTATGACGGTCCAGATCCTGCGCGACCTCCTGTTCCGTACAGCCAGCTGTTCGTTGATGCGTGCCAGCTGCTGCGCCAGTTCATTGCGGTCTTCCTTTACTGCAGGCACTTCGCCGAGAAGCCTGCTGACATCCGTATCCAGTTCATCCGCGATATTCTGCAGTGTAACAGCGTCCGGCACGGAAAGGTTCTTTTCCCATTTCGATACCGTCTGGCGGACGACGTGGAGCCTTACTGCCAGTTCCTCCTGTGTGATCCCTTTCTCTTTTCTGAGTTCCCTGATGTTTTCTCCAAGCATGTGTATGCCTCCTTTTCAGTCTCAGCGTAGTTCCGGATCGCCGTTGCCGCAAGCAACGCGGATTAACATCGGCTCTTTTACGCAGTTGCGCCTTCCATTAACACGCGCACTGCCGGATCAGAGCTGTACTTTCTTCAGGACTTCGATGAAATCCGCGATATAGGACGCTGAGGCTTCGATCATCTTCTCACCCCATTCGGCTGTCGCGTATTTCGGATGATCCGGTCCGACCCAGCCGTTGTCGGATACGTCTGTCGTAAACCGCCGTACAGGGATATCCACGCCTTTGTAGCGTACATGGGCCATGGTCGAAAAAGGAAGGTCTTCACTGAGTTCTTTCAGGGAAAGGTCACGGATCTCATCCGTGTCGATCAGCGACGGGTCGATCGCCATGACCGCTGCAGTCTCTTCCGCACCGCCGTGTCCGCTGCGCCAGGGTCTGTCCCCTTTCCAGTCTTCCACGAGATCCCATACCATGATCCACCAGTTCATCTGTACGAGGATGCAGTCTTTTTCCTGCATATCCACAGACAGCCTGTCCAGCACAGGGTTATTGCCGCCGTGGCCGTTCAGGATGACGAACCTTCTGGCGCCGTGCTTTCTGAGACCGTCCAGGATCCGGTACATGACCTGGTACGTCACTTCCGGTCCCAGACTCACTGTCCCCGGGAAGGAAGCCAGATAATCCGTATTGCCGTACGGCACGGTCGGTGCGATCAGCACATCGCTCTTCTCTTCGAGTTTATCAAGTATACGGTTCGGGATCATCGTATCCGTCCCGAGCGGCATATGCCTGCCGTGGCATTCCAGGGAACCGATGGGGACGACCACTGTATCATTCGCATCAAAATAGGCTTTGGCTTTCGGCCATGTCAGTCTTTCAAGTCTCATTTCCGTGCTCCTTTATTCATATCCATTATAGGTAAAAATACGCATCCCTGCGTATTTTCAGAAAACCCCCTGTTTTTTCAGCCGGCCGTAATACAGGATATAGGTCACGCTGCTGAGCGTCCATGTGAACGGATAGATCCAGTAGACAAGCAGTATGTTGTGCCAGACCTGTCCGACCGTCATCAGGACGATGACGCGTACGGCGCACCAGCATACCAGCATGATCACCAGCGGGGCTACCGGCTTGCCAAGTCCCCTCATGATCGAAGAGGAGATATTTGAAAAGCCCATCAGGCAGAAGAACAGCGTGCATACCTTTGCCCTGCCGACGCCGTATACGATCACTTCGGGATCACGGCTGAAGAAGGAAACCAGCTGCGGCGCGAACAGGTACATCGTAAGCCCGATCGCTTCGATCAGGAGCACCGCTGTCAGCAGGCCGAACACGATGCCTTTCCCGGCACGCTCCCTGTTGTCCGCGCCGATGTTCTGCGATACGAACGTGGACATGGCAATCGAGAAGGAACTGACAGGGAGGAATGCGAATCCTTCCAGCTTGGAATAGGCACCGATCCCTGCCATGGCCATGGAACCGAATGAATTGATATAGGTCTGGATCATCATATTGGAAAGATCAACGACGCATGCCTGTACGGCAGTCGGTACGCCGAACCGCAGGATCTCCTTCAGATTAAACGGGTCGAAACCGATCTTCCGGATGCGGAGCCCGTAGTTTGCGTCGGTCCGGACCAGCCTGCGCATCGCCAGCAGCGCACTGAAGATCTGCGAGATGACCGTTGCGAGCGCGGCACCTTCCACCCCCATATGGAAGACAGCCACGAACAGCAGGTCGAGGAAGATATTGATGACGGAGCTGACGATCAGATAGACAAGCGGATGTCTGGAATCCCCCGCCGCCTGCAGGATACCGACAAATGTGTTGTACATGACCAGACCCGCGGCACCAGCAAAATAGACTTTCAGATACGCAGCGGAAAGCGGGAACACATCTGCAGGCGTACCCATCAGCTTCAGGACCGCTTCCGAACAGAATACGCCGAAAAAACTCATCAGCACGGCTGCGGTCAGTCCGAGCGCTACCGCCGTATGCACGGATCTTTCGACCTGGATCCGGTCGCCGGCTCCGATATTCCTGGCGATGACGGTGCCCGCACCCATCGAAAGGCCGATAAAAAAGCCGATCACCAGAAATACATAGGAACCGGTGGAGCTGACCGCCGCAAGCGCGCGGGGCCCCAGATAGTTTCCTACGATCAGGGAATCGACTGTATTGTACAATTGCTGGAACAGGTTTCCGATAAAGATCGGAAGCGCAAAAAGAATGATCTTCTTGCGGAAATCTCCGACTGTCAGCAGGTTTCTGTCCTCAGCTTTGCCCATGTACATAAGCATAGCACTTTTCATTTGCGATGCCACGCAAATGCAATGGGCAGCCTGCTATTTGCCGTATCCGTGCATCCTGTCCAGGATGGCATACAGATCCATGTACGGTTCGTCCGTCATCTCCGTCCTGTTTCCGAACAGCATCATCCTGCGGGAATCCGTATTCTCTTCGAACACCGGCAGGCCTTCCCCGTTGGGATCGCCTGTTTTTGCGAAATTGACCCAGTACCGGTGCATCGTGGCGGAAAGCTCCCTGTCGGAATCATCATAGAGCTTCGAGTCTTCCGGGATCATGCCGAAAGCGTAGACAAGCTCGCCGCTGTGCCAGCAGGAAAGACGCCTGTTCGTCTTCGCGAACAGGTATTCGTAGACCGGGATGCCGTTTCCTGCCGCAAGCCGGTTGAGGCAGTAATGCGAATAATTGAAGAACAGCACACCGTAGATCTCTGCCCAGGCTTCTGCAGCTTCCTGATCGGAAGTTACGGGATACAGCTTCAGCACATCGTCTGCGTATTCCCCGAATGCGCCCCGGATCTTCTGTTCAAAGTTTTTCATGTCTGCTTTTGAGAACAGGATGAACGGTCCGCTTTCCTCCGTATTGAAACCGTGCAGGATGGCTTTTTCATTATGGATGCCCTGTTTCCGGCGTACGTACGGGTCATCCGGCAGGACACAGCCGTCAGCCGTAATATGATGCTGGGTGTTCATCTCGTTCACGATCGTCTCCGCATCGAGTTTTCTGAGATCATCCGCAGTCTGACACCCGTATCTCTGCTTCAGGTCTTTCCCGGATGCCAGTGCATTTTCCAGTGATCTCCAGGAATGCGGCACATCCGGTGCCGATGCCGTGCTGCTCTCCAGGACCGCCCTGTCAAACAGCCCTTCGGCCAGGGGTGATACGCAGAGTGCGTCAACGCAGACTGCGCCTGCCGATTCCCCGGCGAGGGTCACATTGGCAGGGTCCCCGCCGAACGCAGCGATATTGTCACGCACCCATTCGAGCGCCTTGATCTGGTCGAGCAGTCCCCAGCAGCCGGCAGTTCCTTCTTCTTCCAGCACTTCATCGTCCGCATAAAAACCGAAGACGCCGAGCCTGTAGCCCATATTGACGGTGATCACGCCGTCTTTCGCAAAGCCTTCGCCGCTGTAGTCCGCATACCATGGCTGGCCGGTCTGCAGGGAGCCGCCGTGGATATAGACGAGCACAGGCAGATCCTTCACTTCCCCTGCCGGCTTCCAGATATTCAGATAAAGACTGTCTTCCGAGACCGGTTCGCGGTAATTGTCCTTCAGCGAGACCTTATAGTCATGATAGCCGATGATCCGTGCCAGCGAACCGATGAACGGCGGGTTCACCGCCTGCATCGACATCGGCGCGAACGTATCGCAGGCACGCACGCCTTCCCAGGATTCCGGGTCCTGCGGCTTCCGGAAGCGCAGGTCCCCGACCGGCGGTGCCGCATAAGGGATCCCGGCATAGACTTCCACGGTATGATCCGCATTGTACACACCGGTGATATCCCCGTTTCCCGTATGAATGACACCGGTCACATCCGGGTCCTTCACATCGACTGCCGGTACTGCTTTGACCGGCGGCCATGTCAGATAAACGATCAGCGCGAAGACAGCCCCGTAACCGAGCAGTGCAATACCCTTCACATACCAGGCGCTGCCGGCGAGCCTGTTCTTATGAAACAGGACAAATGCAATGATCCAGATGATGAACATCCCCCATCCTGCAAGCGTATTGTGATTCAGTTCCAGGAACACGCCGAACAGCAGCGAAAGCACCGTAAAAATGATCCAGTAAAGCATTTCTGACACCCCCTTTGTCAGTTATTCCCAGCGAGCAGTCTCCTGAGAACGGACTCAGCTTCTTTATATCCCCAGATGACCGGGACCGGATATGCAGGATTGGCTTCGGAAAGTGCCCTTGTGATGATCTCTTCAAAATCTTCCTGCTTCAGCGGCCGGATCTTTTCATCCAGTCCCATATACCGGTTCATCGCACGGATCCTGCTGATCAGGTTCCGTGCCCTTTCCTTCTGATCCTGTCCTTCGATACCCGCGGCTTCTGCGATCTCACTGAGGCTTCCGTATACAGCTTCGCCGTATTCTTCAAGAACGGCCGGCAGGATCGCCGCATTCAGTTCCCCGTGACCAAGCCCGTACAGGGCGCCGCACGCATGCGAGAGCGCATGAACATAACCGACGAAATTGTTCGTAAAGGCGATGCCTGCCTCGTACGATGCCTTCAGCATCCTTCCCCTGCGGCCAAGGTCGCTTCCGTCTTCATATGTCTTTTCCAGATCCGCAAAGATCATCTTTACGGCAGTGAGCGCATGTTTCTTCACATTGTCCGATGCGTACAGGTTCGTATATGCCTCGACCGCATGCGTCAGTGCGTCCATGCCCGTGGCAGCCGTATGGTGCGGCGGCAGGGACAGGGACAGGACGGGATCGAGCACGGCGATATGCGGGATCAGGCATGGATCCGAAACAGCATATTTGTAATGCACGCCTTTCACGGTATCCGTGATGACGGCTGCGGCAGTCGCTTCCGAGCCGGTGCCTGCAGTCGTCGGTACCGCGATGAGCAGCGGCAGCTTATGCATGACCTGCAGCGTGCCGCGCATCTGCCGGACCGTCTTTGAACGGACACACAGCGCCGCAGCGATCTTCGTACAGTCGATGACGCTTCCCCCGCCTGCCGCAATGAAGGCTTCGCATCCGGTAGCCTTATACAGGCTGTGCAGCTTTTCCGCACAGTGCACGGAAGGATCCGGCATCACTTCGCTGAATACTTCACAGCCGATATCCATGCCCGCAAGCTTATCCATGAGCGGGATCAGCGTGCCCCTGCGGATAAAGCCTGCCGAAGTAACAAGCATGACCCTGGTGATGCCTTTTTCTTCCAGGACAGCCGGTATCTGCAGGACGCTGCCGGGTCCTTCAAGCAGATGCGGTTCGCGCTGCTTCATGACGCGCAGGGCTGCGCTCATCATCCGCTGGCGGAGCCGCCATGCCTTTTCACGGTTCACAGTTTCCCCCTCTGCTTCAGGATCTCATCCGCAACATAGATGCCGCTGGCACTGGCATGGGAGAGGGAATGCGTGACGCCGCTGCCGTCGCCGATCACGTACAGGCCTTCATAGCAGGTCTGCAGGTGCTCATCGAGGTCCACCTCCATGTTGTAGAACTTGACCTCGACACCGTACAGCAGCGTATCGTCGTTCGCCGTGCCCGGCGCGATCCTGTCAAGCGCCCAGATCATTTCGATGATGCCGTCAAGTATACGCTTCGGCAGCACGAGCGAAAGGTCTCCCGGCGTCGCGTTCAGCGTCGGCCGTACCGTAGACTCCGCGATCCGTTTCTCCGTGGACCTCCTGCCCCGTTCCAGGTCGCCGAAACGCTGTACGATCACGCCGCCGCCGAGCATGTTGGAAAGCCTTGCGATGCTCTCGCCGTAGCCGTTGCTGTCGCGGAACGGCTCGGAGAACCGCTTGTTTACAAGCAGGGCGAAATTGGTATTGCCTGTCTTCCGTTCGGGATCCTCATAGCTGTGCCCGTTCACCGTCACGATGCCGTTCGTATTCTCGTTGACGACGATCCCGTACGGGTTCATGCAGAAAGTACGCACCGGGTCTTCGAATTTCTTTGTCCGGTAGACGATCTTGCTTTCATACAGCTTGTCGGTGATATGCGAGAAGATCTCAGCCGGGATCTCGACGCGCACGCCGATATCGACGCGGTTGCTGGAAGTACGGATACAGAGTTC
Source organism: Solobacterium sp. (assembly GCA_024698805.1). GTDB lineage: Bacteria > Bacillota_I > Bacilli_A > Erysipelotrichales > Erysipelotrichaceae > Bulleidia. The sequence goes on along the minus strand of JAILQT010000036.1, from coordinate 14,247 downwards.
GCTGCAGATCTTCTCCATCCACTTGGAGCCGGACCTGCCTGCGGATATGATGCATTTTCCCGCATCTTCCGTCCTGTCCTTCAGCACGGCCCTGAAGCCGCCGGGAATGATCCCGATATGCTCAACAGGCGAATAGAAGAAGAAATCCACCCTGTCCTTCATCTCTTCATACAGGTTCTTCAGGACGATGTAGTTGATATCCGTACCCAGATGCCTTACGGACGCTTCCAGCAGCGTCAGCCTGTTCTGCATGCACAGCTTCTTGAATTCACTGCCTGCCGTCGAATAGAGCGTCGTGCCTTCAGCGCCGTGGTCGAGATTGATCCGGTCGACATATTTCATCAGTTCGATCGCCTTTTCCCTGCCGATATATTTGTACAGCGTACCGCCGAAATCATTCGTGATATTGTATTTGCCGTCGCTGAAAGCACCCGCGCCGCCGAAGCCGTTCATGATCGCACAGGTACTGCAGCGCACGCAGCTTTTCACATTTTTCCCGTCGATCGGACAGTGTCTCTTTTCCAGCGGCGAGCCGGATTCAAATACGCAGATCTTCAGATCCGGATCTTTTTTCATCAGTTCATAGGCGGAGAAGATCCCGCCTGGACCTGCACCGATGATCATTACGTCATATTTCATAAATCCCCAACCTCTCTATGATCCGGTCTTTTTCCCGGGCCGGATGCCTTCCGGGTAGAAATCCAGGAAGCTGTATTTCGCATCGGCACAGACAAGTCCCGGAAATGTCTTCAGATATACCGCATGCATGGCACGGAAGATATTGTCTTCGATATCCGGGTTGTTTTTCTTCAGTTCTGCGATCAGTTCCTTGACTTCCTTCCGCTTGGACCTGCTCTCCATATCGGAGATCTCCGTCATCCTGCAGGCGCAGCGGATGAATTCCAGACCGTTGTATGCCGCCCAGCGTTCGATGTCTTTTTCTTTGACACGGTACAGGGGGCGGATCAGTTCCATGCCTTCGAAATTCTCGCTGGCAGCCTTCGGGATGATCGTCTCCAGCTTCGAACTGTAGAACATGGACATGACGGCTGTTTCAATGACGTCATTCAGATGGTGTCCGAGGGCGATCTTGTTGCAATTGAGCTTCTTTGCCTCATTGTACAGATGGCCCCGGCGCATCCTTGCGCACAGATAGCACGGCGACCTGGCTTCCGAATCCGCGGCAGCGAAGATATTCGTTTCAAAAATATGCACGGGTATGCCGAGCTTTTCCGCATTCTCTTCGATCTTTTTCCTGTTTGCGGTGTTGTAGCCCGGGTCCATGACGAGAAATACGGTCTCAAACGGGAAATCGCTCTGCCTCTGAAGCATCTGCATCAGCTTTGCCAGGCACATGGAATCCTTCCCGCCGGATATGCATACGGCGATCCTGTCGCCTTCTTCGATCAGTTTATAGGTATTGACCGCGGTCAGGAACGGGGCCCAGATCTCTTTCCTGTATTTCTTGTGCAGCGACTGTTCCGTCTTCTGGATAAATGAAAGTTCCCTTTTCACTGACCGTTTCCCCCCTGTATCACGCGCAGTTTCCCAAGACAGGATATCCACGCCTGCGCAAGCTCCGCATGCCCGAGCACATCCGGATGCGTGCCGTCCAGCGTTGTATAATGATCCGCTGCCGTATTCAGGTCTGCCGTAAGACAGCCGTACTGATACGATACCCTGCGGATCACATTCAGGTAATCTTCAAACGGCAGCCCTGCGAAATACTCCGGGAACGTGAACGAGCTGTCACGGATGACCGTGCGCATCGGCACGCCGCAGATCACCAGGGCGGACGGATATGTTTTCCTTATCCGCTCCAGCATGATATCGTACGCATCCTCAAAGAAATACGGATCCCTCTTTGAGCCGGACAGGCGCCGCAGCGGCAGTCCCATGCCGAAATCATTGAATCCGAGATAGATCAGTATGATATCCGGGTCATACTTGCCGCGCAGTGCATTGACCCTCTGCTCGCTGCAGCCTGCAGGGAACCTGTAGCCGGAGACGGTGGAACCGGAATAGGAACCGTTGGAACACAGCATCCCTCCCATTGAACGGATGACCTGTGCCCACCATGTGTCGTAAACGGAACGCATGCCGTTCCTGACTGCGCATGCGCTGTCATAGAACACGGCATAACCGGCCGGGTTGTATCCTTCATATGTACTGATGGAATCACCGAGTATGGAAATATTCCGCGTCATTCTGTCACTCCCTTTCAGCTGATATGCATGACATAGATCTGTGCGGGATTCGCTTCATCCCACAATGTCTCAATGATTTCAAATTCCTTGAAGCCGAGGCTCCTGTAGAAACAGTTCGTCTGATCATATTCCGGATAGCATCCGCTCTTTACCGTCTTGACCTGCAGGAACGAATAACCTGTTTCTTTCGCATAACGGTACGCTGCTTCAAACAGCTGTGTCCCGATACGCTGTCCCTGGCATTCTTTCCTTACGCCCATGACGGAGATCTCCGCAGTATCCCTGCCTGTCTCTTTCAGGCAGAGAAAGCCTTCCGGTCCGTCTTTGCCATCACTTACGAACATGACTTCGTCCGCCGTATTGCGGATATACTGTTCCCTCGCGCTTTCGATGCCGAACCATTCCGGCAGATCTTCCAGGATCCGCCGCGCCGTATCTGCCTTAAACTGCCTGTCTTCCGCTTTTACGATCATATTCACCCCTGCAGGAATGCGAGCACCCTGTCATTGAAGTCTTTCGCTTCCTCATATGCGGCGTGGCCGAGTCCCGGATACATATACAGCTCACTGCCCGGGATCATTTCATGGAGCTGTTTTGAAGCTTCCGCGCCGACGATCCGGTCTTCTTCGCCGCCGAGGATCAGGACCGGGCAGCGGATGCCGGACAGGTATGGCTTCGCGTCAAACGAGAGGATCGCATCCGCATTGCGTTCAAATCTTTCATATGTCTTCGGTCTGCCGATGCGGCCGATGACAGGATACATCTTCCTGTAGATCTTCAGATACGCAGCACTGTAGCTGTTTTCTGCCGTATCGATCATCAGCTGTTTATGATCGCCCGCTTCCGCATATTCCTTCCATCTGGCGATGCAGGCACGGCCCAGATCATTCACATCCGGCGCAGTCACGGCAAGCACGAGCCTGTCCAAGCATTCCGGATGGCGCACCGCAAGCATCTGCGCGATCATCCCGCCCTGCGAGACACCCATGACGGATGCGGGCACGATGCCCAGTTTCTTCATCGCTTCCGCCTGGTCGTCCGCCATATCTTCGATCGTATACCCTTTCGGCATCACGTTCTTCCGGCTGAACATATAAACAGTAAAATCATCAAAGAACTTCTCATACGGCTTCGCAAGAAGGAGCGCTTTCCCTTTTACCGTCGCCAGGCCGTCGGACAGGCCCGGCAGCAGCACGAAAGACTTTGCGCCGTGCCCGAATGATGCGTAATACATATTTGTTTCACCGATCGCAACAGAACCGTTTTTTGCGTTATAGAGCATAGGATACCTCCTGGAGAAACGGGAAGACTCCGCATCCCCATCATACCATACTTGTGTTTTTACATATTGTTCTTTACCATGGAACACGTATGAAACAGACAGATATATTACTGAAGTATTTCACAGTCAATATGAACAGGAGCCTCCCTGCAGACCTGATCGCGGATGAATGCGGCATTGACCGGGAGCGAATCCCCGTCTGCATGGAAGAACTGCGTGAACGAGGATATGAGATCCTGAAGAATAAAGACGGATACTGTTTCACCGATGCCAACGACCGGATATCGGAAGAACTGATCAGGCTGTTTGTGCCGGATCCCGGTCTGCCTGTATATACCTTTGAAACGATCGGCTCGACAAATGATTACGCAAAAGAACTCGTGCGCAAGGGCGCCCCGAATGGGACGATCGTCATCGCTGACAGCCAGACTGCAGGAAAAGGCCGCAAGGGGAAAAGCTTCTATTCCCCGGCAAAGACCGGTCTGTATCTTTCCATGATCGTCCGGCCTGCCGGCAATCCGATCGATGTGACCCCTGCACAGCTCTTCCGGATCACGCCCGCATCTTTGATCGCCGCATATGAAGCCTGCGCCCTGCTCAGCGGCATCCACTGCAGGTTCAAACGGATGAACGACATGTATATCAAAGACCGCAAATGCGCTGGCTTCCTCTCGGAGACTGTCAGCCTTAACCGCTATTGCGACGTCGTCGTAGAGGGCATAGGCATCAACTGGAGGACGATGGGGTTTCCGGATGAACTGAAAAACATCGCCTGCTCTTTCTCATGCGACACCGTATGCAGGGCTGCGCTCGCAGGCGTGCTCTGGAAAAAACTGCTGGAGAATACTGCAGACCTTACCAGGCCGTGGGTAGTGGAACTGAACAGGGAACACTCCCCGGTCCTCGGAAAAGAGATCTTCTATTTCCGTAACGGTGTCCGTTATACCGGCATTGCAAAAACGATCAATGAGCATGGGGACCTGGTCATAGAAAAACCGGACGGCACGGCCGATGTGCTGCAGTCCGGTGAGATATCCGTAAGATTTCAGGAGATCTGAGTCTCCTTTTTTCATTCCCGTTCCTCAATAAAGATGCCGGTGAGCCTGGGGACATTGAAACGGTCTGTGAACAGTTCGCATTTACACAGGAAGGAATAGAAGATATGCCATCCCTGCCTGCATAATGATTCGTAATTCGCCTGTCCCTTGGAGAGGATGACATCCGCTTCCCCGATGGCTTTCTTCGCATGATCCGGCAGATATTCAAAGATCGTCCCGGCGATCGCTTCCCCGTTGTCAATGATCTCTGCGATCTGCTCAAGACCCGTATAAACTGCATCTTCCCGCGTTGCGTCATTCAGCACTTCTTTTCCGCGCACGAGCACGGTAAGCTCCATACCCGGGAATCTCTTTTTCAGCTGTTCAAGGAACAGCCTGTCCAGGACGATCTCGCCGCAGTTGTCCGTGATCAGCAGGAAACGGTCCGCCGTTTCACACTGCTTCAGGAAAGAACCGTATGTCTCCTGATCCCTGTCAGCGGATGAGGCCTCATCAAGAAGTGAGAAAAACTCCTCTTCGTCCACGGTATCCATCGCCCCGAAATCGATATAATTGCCGGCCCTGGCATACAAAAGCGCGGTATGGAGCGGGTCCGGACTGCTTTCGATCTTCTGCCGGATCCCCTCCTCCATGGAGAGAACGAGGTCATTGTATCTCTTTTTGATCTCTCGGAACGGCTGTCTTTTGCCGAGATACTTCTCCTGGACAGCACTGAACTTCCAGATCAGGTACGGGGCTGTATCCCCTTCCTTCCTGCTGTCGATGATCTCTTTGATCTCGCTCAGGAAATCCGGATCATCACTGATATTCCTCTGTTTCCCGTACAGGCATTCCGCACAGCTTTCGATCACTCTCATAATTCCCTCATTCCTCCGGGACAGCCCGGACAAGCCGGTCTTTCTGCGGCAGCAGTTCTTTTCCGGCACAACCATTTTACATCATCCGCGCAGTTTTACGAATGTACCGGGACGATCATATTCATCACTTATGCCGGCATGTTTTGAAAACATCAAATTGCCCATGAGCCGTCGATCATTTCCGATCAGACAATGAATACAGTTCCAGGGGACGGTCCTGTGCATGTTTCTGCAGACGCTCAAAATCATCCCCCAGTAATGAAACTGCCTCTTTCAGATACAATCCTGCTGTCTTATCTGCCTTTCGGATATAACTGACAGCCTTTGACACCTTTGTATTACCGATCGCAGGTATTATACCAGATGCTTTCATAGTATTATCGCAATGATCCGTGTCCCTGCAGATACATGCACAAAGATACAGTAATTCACAGGCACTGTATGCAATTTTATTCCTGTTGAGGCCAGTCTCAAACAGATGCCCGCGGATCCGGTCTGCACCGGAGCTGTAGAACTCATATTCCGGAGTATTGATCCTGCCATTGCCGATTATGCATATACAGCTTTCCATAATATCTTCAAGAACATCCTGAGGTGTGATCTTCAGATCTCTGTATCCTATTTCGCAAATCACTGCGGAAATGAACGCTTTCTTAACAGTATTGAAATCATTCATTTCCCGGAACAAGACTGAGCAGTCAAAGAATTGTTTGATAATCTCCATCTCTTTGCCGGCCAGTAACGGTATACCTGTTGTATGCGGTGAAAAAGCAGTGAGCTTATCTCCAAGAATACAATTGACATCAGGCATTCTGACATAGACCGGTTCATTACAGTCAGAAGCAGATCACCCTCTATTGGCTTTTCGATTACGGAAGGATATCCGTCATATTCATACAGTACGTCCAAAAGGATCGTTATTCTGTCATCCATGACGGGAGACTGATAAAAGAACCGGAAATGTCTTTTTACGATATTCCCGTGAACAGGCCGTATGCTTTCTTCATAATCTGTGAAAGGAAACATTCCCGCTGCTCTTTTTAAATACGCATCAATATCTGTTCCCGGATCAACAATGATATCAATGTCCGTGGATAATCGCTTCGGTCTGTCCAGCAGAAGCATAAGACAACTTCCGCCCTTAAATATAAACTTCAGTCCTGTCCTGCTTACAGCTTCCAGCAGTCCAAATGCATACATCGCCCTTTCCGCGATAAACCTGTCACTGCTGAAATTACCGGCGATCCAGTCGATGTGTTCAAGTGAATAATTCTCAGGTATGATCAGAACCGATTCCCCTTTCTTCAATCAGCGCCTTTATTTCCGTTCTTTTTCCGCGCCTTCCGGCATATCGGAGCATTTTTCTGTAATCGATATGATATTTATCGTTTGCAGTCCGCAGCATCTCTGCATACTCGCTTTTACTGTACATATACAGCAGTGAAGGATCTGCCAGGATATCCACAAACATTTTTTCCAGCGGCGTGTCATAATGATTGATCCCCTGAGGCGCTTCGCTGATACGGTCAATGATTATGATACAGCCCGGCTCCCAGTACTTCCTCAGATCATCCTTCCCCGGTCTGTAAAGAACCATACCCGGGATATTTCCCTGAATACTCCTGAAAACAAACTCACTGAAGTCTTTCTCTGCACTGATATAAAGAGTATTGTTTGCGATCTGATGATTGAGAAATTCATTCAGCATGACAGTCTCAAACAATGAATACTCTGCATCGGCGTATTCCCTTTCCATGAATTCAGCTGTTTGCATCAGTTTCGCCGAATACCGCGGCTGATATATCTTCTTCGCTGACGGACCGGCCCGATAGGCGTTCCGGCCGATCCTGTGGATTTTGCCTGCCGACAGCAGAAGTCCGAGATCCCAGCTGAACCTGTTATACGAATACCCCTCTGCCGCATCACGAAAAACGGTATACAGTTCCTTCCTTGTATATGTACGCTGCTCATCAAGATACCTGACAATATTGTTATTACCCATATATTCACCAAACCCATTTATTTATGCAGATTATATCGGTAATGCCGGGATCAAACAACATATATCGGCAATATGTAAATAAATTGCCGATATATTATACAATTCCATACTTCATACCGGTGGTATCCAGCTGCAGCCTCTGCATTTCTGATGCGATGCGTCCTGTTCCTTTACTGATTTGTTCCGTTTTCATTCATGAGACAAAGAAAAGCCTTCCCGCCCGAGGCAGACAGGAAAGCCTTCACTGTTATGCTTTTTTCCTTACCGGGACCCAGATCGCACTGCGGTAATCCTCATCGGTCGTTTTGCCGGTGCTGTCATACCATTCGATGTTCACGTTTCCGGCAAGTTCATATTCTTCATTCCCGGGCAGCCATTCCTGCCAGATCCTGGTATTCACGCTCTGCAGCGCCTGCGGAAGCGGGCCGCAGCATTCGAATACCGCCCAGTCGCCTGCGGGGACCTCATAGACCACCATCCCTTCAGGCACTTGTCCGCCTGCATATCTGCCGGCGATGAGATAGCGGAACCTGCCGTCACCGAGATCATCGATGCAGATGCCGTATTCACCGATGCTGTTGTCAGCCACCGCCTTTTCATACGCATTTGCGGGCGGATCGCCTGCATAGATATTCTTTGTGTACTTCGCAATGACCTCATCCCAGAATGCCGGGATCTCAGCATACGCCGTTTCATTCTCAAATACTTTCTGAAAGCCGATCACTTTCATGGAAAACTGTTTCCTGATCCTGCAGTTCATCTCGTTACCTCCGTGCAATTGAACATTGATCCTGAGAGGAAGGAATACATGTATGGGAGCGCCTGCATTCCGTACCTGCATCGGGGACGAACCGTGGAACCTCGCAAAGGCCTTTGCGAAGCTTTCCGGCGTGTCATACCCGAAGCGAAGCGCGATGTCGATCACTTTGTCTTCCGTACGTTTCAGATCCAGCGCGGCTTCATACAGCCTGCGGGAGCGGATATACTCCCCTACGCCCATGCCGGTCATGACAGAGAAACCCCTCTGCAGGAAAAACGGCGAGATATGCACTGCTTCCGCGGCATCCTGTACACTGATGTCGTCCTGCAGATGTGCTTCGATATACCCGATCGCCTTTCGGATGCATGTCAGCCATTCCATATCCTGTTCCCTCCTTCACCTGTATTGTGCCGGATATCCGGAAACAAATCCTGTCCTTTCGTGCACAGATCTGTCAGAAGCCGAAAGGCAGATACGCGGCGAGCACGGCCAGCACAACTCCCGGCAGCATATTGGCTACCCTTACCTTCTTTCCGAACACGAGGTTGATGCCGACGCAGAAGATCAGGACGGAACCGATCAGCGAAAGATAGGATATCGCAAGTTCCGTCATCAGCGGTGCGATCAGCTTTGCCAGGAGTGTGATCGATCCTTCAAACAGGAAGATCGGAACTGCGGAAAAGACACAGCCCCTGCCCATGGAGGACGTCATCACGGCAATGATGATGAAGTCCAGCACGGATTTGACTGCCAGCGTGGAATAATCATTCAGCAGGCCGTCCTGGATCGCGCCGACGATCGCCATTGCGCCGATGCATACCGTAAGGGATGCCGTAACGAAAGCATCCACGAAGTGTCTGTCCGAGCTGTTTCCTGTTTTCTGCTTCAGCCACTCGCCGAACCGTTCGAACCATCCTTCGATGCCGGCCAGTTCGCCGATCATCGTTCCGATCGCAAGACACAGGACGACAAGCATCGAACCCGTGCCGCTCAGGGCATTGTTCTCGATCTTCAGCATGCCTTCCATCGCGCCTGCGATGGCAATGAAGAGAACGCTGATGCCGCAGGCTTTCGTCAGGGCATCCTGCTGGTCTTCCTTAAACAGCTTCCCCGTGATATTGCCGAACAGGCCGCCGAGGATGATAGCCGCAGTGTTGATGAGCGTTCCCCTCATGCGTCCTCCCCGGCCAGGCCGAAGAAAGCGATGACCTGCTGTACCGCGAGATCCATGTCCTCTTTTTTTGTGAACCGGTGATCGGATCCGGGAACTGCGGTAAAGCGGATCCCGTTGTTCTGGGCAAACGCTTTGACGACGTCAAACGGAACGACTTCATCCGCAGTACCGTGGATGATGAGCATATCCCCTGCATATCCCCTGTAATCATTCTTCGTGATATCACAGGCCTGCAGCCGGCGGATGAATTCCGCATCAACAGGGACTTTGTTCGCAAAGCCCGCCTGTACGGTCCTGCCGTTTCCGCACTGTTCCAGCTGTTCTTTCGTCATGATCGTTTCCGTCAGCACGTCATGCATGTTCACGGCCGGACAGCGGAACGCCGTCTTTCTGAACGGCGACCCGTTTTCCGCGATATACCGCAGGAACTGGTAGCCGCCGAAACTGACGCCGAAGCCGAACAGTTCTTCCGGACAGTATGTTTCGCGGATATACGCAATAACTGCGCGGAGATAGGCGGAATTGAGTTCCGGGCGCTGCTGCTTTTCTTCATCAGCCCCGTGGCTGGGCCAGTCAAACGAAACAACAGCCGTATCACGGCACTTCTTCAGCACCCGGGATGCGAGCTGGTCGACAGACCCGCTGTCTTTGGAACCGGCAAACCCGTGCCCGCAGAGGATCACATTCCGGACTGTCTCATGCCTGCAGATCCTGCAGGTTATGACATGACCGTCTTTTTCAACGGTAAAATATTCTCTCATAAACACTCACTTTTCCTTTCGGTCCTGTATACCGCATTCAGTGTCATTTCGCTGTCCGGATCCCCGGGATCGCGGAACAGTTCCCTTTCGAATGCATATCCGTCATGTTCAAGACAGGTCTCCAGCATAAACATGTATATGCCGATATCGATGCGGTTGTAATATGTGACTTTGTCCTTCGGCATGATGCCGCGTTTCCCGGGCTTCAGGTACCGGTATACCTTCAGTTCACCGTCTTTGTTTACGGTGAACCACGGCTGTGTATTGCAGGCGCTCGGCGAGAAGCGGACGATATCCGTAAACGGATACGTTTCGCCCTGCCATATTTCCCCGACCGGTTTGCGCTTCGCGCGGAACATGTCTTTCCGGAATCTATTCTCCGGCATCTTCGCAATGGCGATCATGATCACATGATCTTCCCCGTCACCCGCAAGCGGTCTGCCGATGCCGAACCACAGTGCGCCGATGTTCACAGACGCAAGATACAGATCGATCTGCTCGCCGATATATCCGATATTCCTGAGGTACCCGTCTTTTGTTTCACTCCTAAACAGGATACAGTACTGCGCACCCCTTCTGCAGGTCGTTTCCGCTTCCGGGACGACCGTTATCTCCGTACGGATATCCGGATCCAGCGGCCGGACCGTCCGGATGAAGTCTTTCAGCTCATCCAGTTCCGCATCGCTGACCGTTTCCGTATCCCGGAAGATATGGAATGATTTCCTTTTGAATATCTGTGCATACAGTTCCATAAGCCCTCCGCATCAAGGATACACGATTCTGCACAAGCTTTCATAATAATGTGCAATCACAGAAAAAAAAGATCATCTGCCTTTTGTCAGATACCAGATGATCCCGTATGCACAGCGCCTGTACCATTTATCCCCGCTGTCTTCAAGATCGGCAGGATCCGCATGCACGAGGAGTCTGTCCAGGGAACGGCTGACGCCTCTGTATTTGCCGAAGGCACTGCTGAACCATGCATGAAAATACAGTTCCTGCGCCAGGGACAGGGCGCTCATGCCGGTGATCCTGCCTTCGGCGACAAACTGCTGCGCGATATCCATGCATTCCTTTTTCATACGCATCCCCTCATGGACGCGTACTGCATATCTCTTCTTCATATTCAAAACGGGAGATCGTCTGCCCATATATCTGTCTTTGTATCATCCGGGAGCCCTTTTACTTCCTCCCATGTGAGACCGTACGGGAAGCCGCCGGATGTATATCCTGCGATATACGCAAACCGTTCATCCTGCTCCGGTTCAGATTCTTCGATCCCGTCCCTTCTGTGTTTTTTCGCGGTAAAGGTCTCTTTATTCCGCTGTTTTTTCCTGAGTTCTGCCATGATCACCCCGGCAGGAAATAATACTCGTTCTCAACGACAGGTATCGTCTTCACACGCATGTCTTCGATCTGGATGAACCGGCCGTTCTCCAGTGCCAGGACCACCTGGCTGATCGCATCCTCTTCGCCCTGGATCTCCATCGTAACAGAACCGTCGTATTCGTTTCTGACCCATCCCGTGCAGCCGAGACGCTCGGCAGCCATGCATGCCCGCCAGCGGAAACCGACGCCCTGCACCATGCCTTTGAATACGAAATGTTTCCGGATCTTCATTGCATTCTTTCCTTTCTGTACGGATTGTCTGCTGACGCATCAAAGCCGTCAAGCAGGTATTCTTCGGGGATATACTGCGTATAATCCAGATCCATGAAATAATTGCAGAAGATCTGCTCGCAGTAGATGATCCTGCTCTCCCCGTCTGTCAGGGCATATACGAAACCGTAATAGGGATCCGCGCGTACAGCTGCAGGTTCGCAGGTCTGCTCTTCCGTAACGGAGTATATGCCGGCATACGCATCGGAAGGTATTGCACGCAGTCTTTCCATCTCTTTTTCATACGCTTCCGGCGTATAAACAACTTCCAGCCAGCCGAGATACTGTGCATCGAACGGATCATAATACACTGTCCTGTACCCTTCGACCTGCATATCCCCCGTGATCTGTGCGGGCCAGATCGAATCATCCATGCCCCATTTATGCCATTTCTGATTTCCTGCGGCAGTGAGGCGTTCTTCATAACTTTCGATATCTTCGTACACTTCCGGCTTCGCAGATACAAAGCAGCCGGAGGCAGACAAAGCAGTCATGAGAAACAGGATGAACGCTGTGCCCCGTATGTAACGATCCGTCTTCATGCCTTTACGATAGCAGAAAAAAGACCTGCCGTCACAGCGATTCCTGTCTTACCACTGTTTCAGCGCTTGCCGCAGGCGTATATCGATCTCCTGCCTGGTCTTCCTGCATTCCTCCGGGAACTCCCTCCCGGCTTTGAACATCAGGCTGACAAGCAGCGATGAGCCTGCAGGGATCATCATTTTCAGCATGGATTCAGGGAAGACAAAATGCGTGCCGTGTTCAAACAGCCAGGATTCACAGGTGCTTTCGTGCGGCTTTTCCGCCAGTCTTTCCTCCATCCTGCGGATATACCTGCATGTATCCCAGAGGACATCGTCTTCGGCCCCGATGAAGATGACCTTCCCCCGGATCTTCTCGACTTTGATCTTCTCCTCTTCCTGCAGCGGATGCCTTCGTTCCGATTCGTCAAAGAGCTCCCTGGAAGCGACCATGTTCCCGCCCTCCTTTGACTCTTTCCTGATCATCTGCCAGTATTCGGGATGCCTGTATGCATACGGCAGGTACGGAAGCTGCTTCCCCTGCCATGTCAGGGACGATTCATGATCGCCCGGTCTCTCACGCATGCCGTCCTTTCCGTCACGGTAGAATGCCTCCATGATGAAGTCGGACGGCGACAGCGCGACGGTCAGTGTGATCTCAGGATAAAAGGAAGCTGCCGCAAGTGCCAGCATGCCCGTCGTCGAAGCACCGGTGATCCCGATCTTCTCACAGCCGTGCGCTTTCATAAATCCGATCGCCATACCGAAACGCTCCAGCGGATAGCTGTGATGGCCGTAGTCTTTCTTCGCAGGCGACATCGCCATGACGCTGCATCCGTTCTCATGGAGCCACCTGGCACCGCACGTTGCCATCCGGTCATCGCTGCTGTCCCCGAGCATCATGATCATGCCTTTCGTACTGCCTTCCGGATGCGGGTACCACACGCCGCAGAAACCGTTCCTTTCCGCTGTGAACTGCTGTATTCCCGTTCTTTTCATATCCTGTCTCCACTAAAGTTAGTCTAAACTAATCTATATACATAATAGACCCTGTCCGCGTCTGCCGCAAGACAGGGGCACTTTTCTCCGGGATATCAGATGCGGTTCTTCAGGATATCCGTACTGAGTTCCAGCATCCGGATCGCTGTTTCACGGACCTCTTCGACCAGCGTGTAGACAGCATCTTCCGACAGCACGCCGGCAGGCACATCTGCAGGGATCTCCTCATCCCTGTCTTCGAACCAGTCTTCGCTTCCGTAATACGCAAACAGCTTTTTCATCGGTTCATGAAGGCCTTCCATTCTTCCGACCTGCTGCGCAAGATCCGCGGAAGACGCTTTGCATTCGTTCAGATACCCTTCCATCGTTTTGATGCGATCAATACTCATATACCCCTCCTGTATCATTTCCACATCCAGCAGATGACATTGTCCGACACGGTCATGCCCAGCTTTTCCTGCAGCAGCAGCGAAGCCGTATTGTCTGTTTCGACCTGGCCGAACGGCGTCATCCCCTGTATCATCGTATCGCGTATATAGTGTTTTTCAAGTGCGGATGCATATCCCTTCCTGCGGAATCGCGGAAATATATACAGGAGCCCCATACTGCCTTCCAGATGCTCGCCGATGAACCCGGCAGGTTCCCCGTCCGCATATCCCAGGTACATGCAGCCCCTCCGGACGACCTTTTCCATCTCTTCCGGTGAGATCAGGTGATAGGTCCCTGTCAGGAACGGCAGGTCCTTTTCATCCGCCTTCCGTACTGTGAGCCTGTCATCACATACCGGCAAAGCCCCGTAATACGCAGTCTGGTAACACTCCAGCCTGTCCGCAAAGCCGTATTTTTCAAAAGCCAGCAGGCCGGTCTGATGATCGGATGTCATCAGCAGCCGGTAATCCCTGTCCCTGTGCCTGTCCAGGACGGCCATGCCCCGATCCGGATCACAACAGGCTAGGAAATACGCTTC
>JAILQT010000033.1 GCA_024698805.1 Solobacterium sp. | reverse complement strand
CATGCGAAGATGTGATGGAGAAGGAGACACGTTATACAGCGAAATATCCGCACAGGGAATCCCCGCTGGAGAATCTGAAGATGATCCGTGTGATCGGCATGGATGCTTTCCTGGAATACCAGGAAGACCACTGGACATGCCCGCATTGCGGGAAACCGTTCTCTGTGCATCATGCGGATTGTCCGAACTGCGGACAAAGACTGAAGGGGGAATGATATGCAGCACGAATGCAGGATCACAGTACTGGATAAGAAGTGTTTTTCAGAGTATCAGGAACAGTATCTGGCTGATCCGAAGTCAGGACCGTGTCCTTTCTTTAATGTGGGTGATACGTTCCTGCTCAAACGCACACCCGAACAGGATGATTTCTACCATCTGATGAACGGCAGATTCTGCGGTGAAGCCTGGGATGCCGTCAGCCGTTATGTCTATACAGCCCTGCAGGGCGGTTCCATCATGCACGGCTGGACCAATGACGACCGCATCATGATCGCCTGCTGCAACGACGGCACAAGACCGGTTATCTTCAAGATCGAACGTATCGACATTCCTGAAAATGACGAAGAAAGGGAATGGCTGGAAAAACACAGCTTTAAGAATACAGCGGATGACGCCTATACAGGCTGAAGGAACCGGGGGAAGAGAACACAGTATATGAGATATGCTTTGAAAAACGGGATCATCCTTGACGGGACAGAAAACATGGAGCCTGTCAAAGGCATGACAGTCATTATTGAGGATTGCCGGATCGCGGATATCGTCCCGGATACAGAATTCAGAGCAGACTGCGAAGTGACCGATCTTAACGGGGCATATATCCTTCCGGGACTGATCAACCTGCATGTGCATCTGGCAACCAGCGGCAAACCTCCGAAGGCTGACAGGAGACCGCCGAATTATAAAAGACTTTACAGGCTTCTTACCGGCAGCAGGATCGTAAGGGCTGTTGTGAAACAGATACTCATCGGTTATGCCCAGACGGAACTGAAGAGCGGCGTAACAACGATCCGTACAGTCGGAGGCATCCTGGATATGGATGCACAGATCCGTGATACGATCAGGGCAGGGAAGATCATTGGCCCGCGCATCCTGGCAGCCAATACCGGTATCTCTGTACCCGGCGGGCATTTTGCCGGCTCGATCGCAACCGAAGCCTCCTCACCGGAACAGGCCAGGGAACATGTACGGCAGATCGCCGCGACACATCCCGACCTGATCAAGCTGATGGTCACAGGCGGCGTGATGGATGCCTCTGAAGAGGGGGAACCCGGTGTCCTGCGTATGTCTCCTGCGATCATCAAAGCAGCCTGTGACGAAGCACATAAGCTTGGTTATAAAGTCGCTGCCCATGTGGAAAGCCCGGAAGGCGTCAAAGCCGCACTGGAGAACGGCGTGGATACCATCGAACACGGTGCACAACTGACAGAAGAGATGATCGGACTGTTTAAAGAGCGTAATGCTGCTGCCGTCTGTACGATCTCCCCGGCACTGCCGTATGCGGAATTTGACCTGTCCGAAAGCCATGTGCTTCCCGCTGCGAAGAAGAACGGGAAGATCGTCATGGACGGCATCATCAGCTGTGCCAAAACATGCCGTGAGAACGGTATCCCCGCAGGTCTTGGGAATGATGTGGCATGTCCTTTTGTACTCCACTATAACTTCTGGCGCGAGCTGTATTACTACCACAAATATGTCGGTGCTTCCGCCAGGGAGACACTCTATACAGCCACACTTGGGAATGCACGTATCGCGGGGCTCGGAAAAGAGACCGGGAGTATCGAAAAAGGAAAAGCAGCAGACCTGATCGTCGTACAGGAGAATCCCCTGGATGACCTGAGGGCGCTTCGCAATGTCACTATGGTCATCGCCAGGGGAAAGCAGGTCTGTGACCTGAAGATCAAACGTATAAAGTATGTGGATGACCTGCTGGACAGGTATATGTAATGCATATCAAATGCAGGATGGACCGTATTGAAAGATAATAGATTCCGGAGGATACGAACATGAGCAAAAAGATCATTGCAGTCAATGCCGGTCCGAGAACGGGCTGGAATACCGATACACTGATCACGGAAGCATCAAAGGGTGCGGAATCCATGGGTGCCGAAGTGGAACGCTTCGACCTGTACAGACTGGAAAAGTATACAGGATGTATCTCCTGCTTCGGCTGCAAGAAAGAGAAATTCAAGGGACACTGCATCTGCAGGGACGGCCTTACGCCTGTCCTCGATGCGATCCGTGAAGCGGACGGCCTGATCATCGGTTCGCCGAACTACCTCAGCGAATTCACCGCTTCCTTCCGTGCGCTGTACGAGCGCCTGATCTTCCAGAACCTGACATATAACCTGGAAACGCCCTGCTGTAATCAGCATGAAGTGCCGGTGCTGCTGATCATGACAAGCAATGCGCCGGATACCGGGTATGTCTCCCTGGTGAGAAACTATCAGCAGACACTGAACCGGTTTGTCGGTCCGACACAGACGCTGATCTCTGGCAATACGCTGCAGCTGAAGGATTACAGCAAAACGGACTGGCCCTGGACCATGTTTGATCCTCAGGCCAAACAGGAACGGCACGAGACCGTGTTTCCGGAGGAATGCAAAAAGGCATTCGAGCTTGGCGCATCTCTGGCAAAATAAGCACAGTCCGGGCAGCCGTGTGCCCGAATTCAGGAAAAGAATCAACCACAAAAGAGCATCTCAGTCCGGCCGGACTGAGATGCTCTTTGTCTTCAGTGCTGAATGAAAACATTCTGACAC
>JAILQT010000015.1 GCA_024698805.1 Solobacterium sp. | reverse complement strand
AACACTCTGTTTAAAGCCCATACACACATCTTTTAAAGCTCATCAACATAACTGTTTAGAGCTATCAACATTTTGTGTACAGGTCTGTCCACACGGTGTTTAAAGGTTGTCCGCAGGATTATTTATAATCCCTAAAAAAGTGCTTCCGCACTTTTATTCAACGACCGGTCTGTCCGCCCATAACGCTTCCAGTCTGTATGTATTCCTGGCTTCCTGCGTAAAGATGTGGACGACGACTTCAAACAGGTCGACGAGGATCCAGGTGCTTTCCTTTTCACCTTCCCTGCTGCGGATATCAAATCCGTTTTTCAGCGCTTCCTCTTCGATGAAATCCGCCAGTGCATTCGCATGACGCAGATTCTTCGCCGTGCAGATGACAAAATAATCCGTAAAAGGATTCACTTCGCGCATATCGAGAACGGTGATGTTTTCAGCCTGTTTATCATCAAGAGTCTTTCTGACAAGATCCAAAAGCTCAGACATGTTTTCCCTCCTTGTATAGAATATATCGTTTCGCTTCTTCACGCACCTCGGCGGCACCTTTTGCCAGGTCTTCGTAAGCAGTGCGCAGGAAGCTTTCCGTGTCATAGTGCCTGGTCGGTTCAAGCTTGTCCGCAATATAGAGGATGCGGTCCAGGGTCCCTTTCCCGTCGCCGACAGTATGATGGAAGACAGCACGCAGGATCTTCGGATCACTGATGCAGAGATCATGCCGGAGGACATAGGCACCGGTATAGCTGTGCCACACGGCAGGACTCATCTCCAGAAGTCCCGGATCGGTATTTTCCAGGATCCGCCTCTGCTCCTCTTCCGGCATGGATTTGGTGATATCGTGCAGCAGGCCTGCCTGGAATGCACGGTACGGGTCAAAGCCGTGGCGGAGCGCAAGACGCACGCACAGGGCAGCAGTCCCGATCGAATGCACATATCTGTGTGCCGTGCATCTTTGCCGCAGCGTCTCCAGATAATAATACCCGCGTGAAGCGATCAGGGATACGGTGCCTGCCGCTGCCAGGCAATAACAGCCGCTGCGGACCGCTTTTTCATCCTGTTCGAATCCATCCGGCAGCAGTTCATCCGGACCGGTGTCTGTCACATGGATGTGCCTGTACGGCCTGAAAGCGCGTTCCAGCAGGTAAAGCCTCGTCTTCCTGTCCAGGACACCCTCCCCCGAAACGGTCACATACAGGTCCCGGATGCCGTGTTCCCTGCGGAAACGCAGGATATACTCCCGTTCCGATTCCGTAACGGGATCGAACTGAGCACCGAGGATCATGGCAGGATGATGCCCGGCTGTTTTGCGCGTTTGTAGAGTACGACCTGCCTGCCGATGATCTGCACGAGTTCGCTGCGTGTCAGCCTGGCAAGGTCGAATGCGATCTCCTTGATATCATCGCCGGCTGTCTTGAGGATGCTGATCTTGATCAGCTCGCGGTTGTGGAATGCGTTGTTTACAGCCGTGACCACATTTTCCGTGATCACTTCCTTGCCGATCTGCAGGACAGGTCTTTCTGTCTGTGCAAGGCTCCTGAGAAATACCTTCTGTTTACTTGTCAACATTATAACAATGCCTTTCTGAATGTTACATTCACATTTTTCGGTGCATATGCGGAAACCGATGTGATCTGTCCTTTGACAGATGCCCATCCGAGACCGTCAAATACGATATCCATCTTATCCATCGTCTTATGTACGGAATGCTTCCTGAATTCCGGGTCTGCAGCTACAGGCACGAACAGTTCGCCGCGGTGCTTCTGCCACAGCGCGTCTGCTGCTTCCGCCTTGGAACGGTGGATCTTCACCCTGCTGCTGCAGTAGAACACGCAGGAAGCGTGGTCGCAGCCGTACAGGTCCAGCCTGGCAAGTCCCCCGAGGGCGAACGACTGGTTGCCCCTGAGCTGGTATACCAGGGGTTTCAGCGTCCTGTCCGGGATGATCGTCTTCAGGTCTTCCTCGTTGACTTCCATGAGGTAGCTTCCGCTGATCTCGATGCCCGGTGTATCGATGAATGTGATGCCGTCGATCGTAAGCTCGTTGAAATCCAGTGTCGTGCCGGGATAGCGCGACATCGTCAGCGTGCTGCCGCTCATCAGATGGTTGAGCAGCGTGCTCTTGCCGGCGTTGGCGCGCCCGATCATGACGACCGGCCTGCCCTTATACAGCATATTCACAGCATTCATGACTTCTTCGCGGCTCTGTTCGATCCTGTTCGACGTGATCACAAGGCCCCGGACGGATATGCCTTCCTCCTTCAGTCTTGCAAAAACGAACGAAGCGATCTTTTCCTCACTGAGCGTATCCGGCAGGATGTCGCGCTTGGAAGCACAGAGGATGATATCCTTGCCCTGGAGCCTCCTGTTGATCCCCGGGAGCAGGCATGCTTCGAAATCAAACAGGTCCGCTACCCATACGATCAGGGCATCCATTTTGTCGATCCTGTCCATGATCATGTCCGGATCGATCCCTTTTTTCATGGATACGGTCAGATCATCATAATGCGACAGACGGAAACATCTCCGGCAGTATTTTGATCCTTTTTTCGGCGTATAGCCCGGAAGCTCCGGGTATTCATACTGCAGCGCTGCGCCGCATCCGAGACACTTTTCCATTATTGATCCTCCTGATCGAAAAGACTGATCTTTTCAACATCGTCATGTATCGTCGTATCGATCCCTTCCGGTATGTCGATGATCCGGCACTCCGGGATCCCGCCGTATACAGTAAAGTCTTTTTCCAGTTCCAGCGGCGTGCTGAATCCGGCTGATGCCGCTTTTACCGGTATATCCGCTGCCCGGATCACCTTCGGTACAGGATCCCTGAATACGATCTCTGAGCCGGGCGTCACGCCGTATGCGTAAGCGATCCTGCTGGGATTCGTCTTCAGCTTTCGGCAGATCAGATTGCCTTTGACCGGCCGGTTGCCTTCCGGGATCTCGGCTGTTTTGACACGCTTCATGGCGCCGGTATCCGTGATATAGACAACAGAAGAAGCGTTCTTTTCCATCACGGACGCAAATCCTGTCTGATCCCCTTTGGAAAGGTTCATCAGCTTGACGCCCTTTGAGCGGATGCCTGTGACCGGGATCTGGTCGATGGGGAATATATAGGAGAACCCCTCCTGCGATACCGCGACGATCCTGCTGTCCGCATAGGCAGCGGAAGCGCTGATCACGGACGCGCCGGACGGCAGGGACATCGCCGTCATGACGCGGTTGTTCTTGACCGCCTTAAAGGCGCTGACGGGCGTGCGCTTGATCTGCCCGCCGGAGCTGACGGTAACGATCCATGCATATGTATCAAAATCCTTTACCAGGAGCGCGCTGACGATCTTGTCGTCCCCCGAGATCCTGACGTTCTTGTTGAGATGCGCGCCGATGTCCTTCCATTTCGCCTCTTCGATCTGCCATACCGGCACAAATGCATAGTTCCCCCTGGAAGTAAACAGCAGCAATGTATCGAGCGTATCGCATTCGGTATAGCCAATGCAGACGTCGCCGTCCTTGATGCCTGTCTCCGAATTGTTCGACGCATTGTAGGAACGCAGCGACACACGTTTGATATAGCCGTCTCTGGAGACGGTGACCATGACGCGTTCGCTCGTGACCATCGAAGCGCGGTCGATCACGATATCCTCGACTTCGGATTCGATCTTCGTGCGCCGCGGCGTCGCATACGCCTTTTTGACGGCACGCAGCTCCCGGATGATCACGGAATCAAGAACACTGGGATTCTCCAGGATCGCACGCATCTCCTCGATACTGTTGACGAGCTGTGCGAATTCATCCCGCAGGACCGTGATATCCGTGTTCGTCAGTCTGTACAGGCGCAGCGAGACGATCGCTTCCGCCTGCGGTTCATCAAACCTGAACTCCTTCATCAGGTTCTTTTTCGCATCCGCCTTGTCTTTCGAATGGCGGATGATGCGGATCACCTCATCCAGTACCGATACGGCACGCATAAGACCTTCGATGATATGGCACCTGGATTCCATCCGGTCCAGTTCATAGCGTGAGCGCCGCAGTACGACTTCGCGCCGGAAAGCGATAAAGGCATCGAGCAGGCCGAGGACGCCGGAGAGCACCGGGGTCTGGTCGATGATCGTAACGTTGTTATAGCTGTAATAGCGCTGCAGTTCCGTATTCTTGTACAGATAGTTCAGCACCATATTCGCGTCGGTCTCTTTTTTTACGTCAACGACGATGCGCAGACCGTTCCTGTCGGACTCATCGCGGACATCCAGCAGGCCGTCGATCTGCCTGGAGATACGGATCTCATCCATCTTATGGACCAGCTGTCCCTTGACGACTTCATACGGTATCTCGGTGATGACGATCTGACGGATCTGTTTCGTTTCGACGATCTCGCATTTTGAGCGTATCACGATCCTTCCCTGACCGTTCGCAAAGGCATCCCGGATGCCGTCTTCACCCTGGACGATGCCGCCCGTAGGAAAATCGGGGCCGGGCATGATATCCATGATATCGCTCAGCGAACACTCGGGATTCTGGATCCGGTAGACTGCTGCGTCCACGACTTCGCCGAGATTGTGCGGCGGCATATTCGTCGCATAACCGGCAGCGATGCCGGTCGCGCCGTTGACGAGCATGACCGGGAAAGGCACAGGCAGCACCGTTGGCTCTGTATCGGTGTCGTCGAAGTTCGGGGCCATCTCCACCGTATTCTTGTCGAGATCGTCCTGCATGACCTGCGTGACTTTCGCAAGCCGGACTTCGGTATATCGCATGGCAGCTGCCGGATCATCATCGATGGAACCGTTGTTGCCGTGCATGTCGATCAGCGGCAGGCGTACCTTCCAGTCCTGCGACATGCGCACCATTGCATCATAGACGGACGTATCGCCGTGCGGATGGTAATTACCTATGACAAGGCCTACCGTCTTTGCGGATTTCCTGTAAGGATGGTCCCACGTATTGCCGTCGTGATACATCGCATAAAGGATCCTTCTCTGTACCGGTTTGAGACCGTCCCTCGCGTCGGGGAGCGCACGTTCCTGGATGACATATTTCGCATATCTGCCGAAACCGGCACCCATGATATCTTCCAGGAGCTCACTGACATATTTAGTTTTATCTTCGATCGTTTTCTTTTTTGCCATGCTTACTCCACATTAAAATCATCTTCCAGCGTGAAGGCGATGTTTTCTTCGATCCACTTCCGCTTCAGTTCCGCCTTTTTGCCCATCAGCACGGATACGCGGCGTTCCGCCTTCGTCACATCGCTGATGCCGACACGGATCAGCGTCCTTGAGGCCGGGTCCATCGTCGTTTCCCAGAGCTGTGAAGCATTCATCTCGCCGAGGCCCTTGTAGCGCTGTATATCGGCTTTTCCGAGCTTTTTGCGCAGGGCGTCGAGTTCGTCATCGTTATAGCAGTACTGCGTCGTCTTGCCCTTGGAGACACGGTACAGCGGCGGAAGCGCGATATATACCATGCCGTTCTCAAGCAGCGGGCGCATATAGCGGTAAAAGAATGTGAGCAGCAGGATCTGGATATGCGAGCCGTCATCGTCCGCATCGGTCATGATGATGACCTTGCCGTAATTGCTGTCCTTGTGATCAAAACTTGAACCCACACCGGCGCCGATCGTATAGATCAGCGTATTCAGTTCTTCATTCTTCTCGATCTCGTCCATCGTGCAGTTCTCTGTATTCAGGACCTTGCCGCGCAGCGGGAGGATCGCCTGGTAGTACGAGTCCCTGCCCTGTTTTGCGGAGCCGCCGGCGGAATCACCCTCGACGAGGAAAAGCTCTTTGATGCGCGCATCATTCGACTGTGCCGGTGCAAGCTTTCCGGAAAGATTCTTTTCGGTCTTTTTATTCTTCTTTCCCTTGCGGGCATCCTGCAGGGCCGCTGCAGCGGCAGCCCTTGCCTGCTGGGCACGGATCATCCTGCGCACGAGCATATCGCTCTGTTCCTTATTCTCCTCCAGCCAGAAGACGATGCGGTCGCTGACGACGGCTTCCACGGCAGGTTTTGCCTGCTGCGTGCCGAGCCTGCCCTTTGTCTGTCCTTCAAACTGCAGGATATCCTCCGGTACGGAGACGGAGATGATCGAGGTCAGGCCTTCACGGACATCCTTGCCTTCAAGGTTTTTATCCTTTGCCTTCAGAAGCGCATGGCTTCTGGCATAGTCGTTGAACGCCTTCGTAAACGCCGTCTTGAAACCGACTTCGTGGGAACCGCCGTCCATCGTCCGGACAAGGTTGACGAAGCTGCATGTATTCTCATTGTAATCGTCTGTAAACTGGAAACCGCAGTTCACCTGGATGCCCTGCGCTTCGCCGCTGAATTTGACCGGGGCGCATAAAGCCCTCCTGTCATCATTCAGGTATTCAAGGAATGCACTGATGCCGTCCTCGTAGAGGAACGTCTCTTTTTTCGGATTCTTCGGCCGCAGGTCGCTGACATTGAATGTGATGCCGCTGAGCAGGAAAGCTTTTTCCCTCGCCCTGTCGCAAACATTCTCATAATCGAATTTCACGGTGCTGAAGATCGTTTTATCCGGCATGAACGTAACGGAGGAACCGCTCTGCGTGCTCCTGCCGAGGTCTTCCAGCTTACCGATCTTACTGCCGCCTTCGGAAAACTTCATGCGCCATCTTCTGCCCTCATAGGAGGTCTCTGCGACCAGCCACTCGCTCAGCGCATTGACAACGGACGCACCGACGCCGTGCAGTCCGCCGGCAGTCTTATAGCCGCCTTCGGATGTGAATTTCCCGCCGGCGTGGAGAACGGTAAAAATGACCTGCAGCGTGTTGACGCCGCTGGCATGCATGCCTGTCGGCATGCCCCTGCCCTGATCGCTGACGGTAACGCTACCGTCTTTGTTGATCGTAATGTCGATCTTTTTGCCGTAGCCGTTCAGGGCTTCGTCCACGGCGTTGTCCACGATCTCCCAGATCAGATGATGCAGTCCGGCAGAATCCGTGGAACCGATATACATACCGGGCCTTTTGCGGACCGGTTCAAGTCCTTCCAGGATCTGTATCTGATTTTCCGTATAAGTATTCTTCATGAATCGCTCCTGACCGAAATATTATATCAGAAATACAACCGGTTGTATTTCCAACTTCCTGACGCGGCGTTTGTGATAAAATACATTGCAGTGTCTGAATGATTGAAAGAAGGATCAAATATGTCAAGAATAGAAGAATTTACGATCGCGTATCCGCTGAATGAATCGCCGCGGAGGGTCTGGGTATACCTGCCGCACAGCTATGCGCAGACAAAAAAGAAATATGACGTGCTCTACATGTTTGACGGCCACAACCTGTTCTCGGACGAGACTGCCACGTTCGGCAAATCCTGGGGCATGAAGGAATATCTCGATGAGACAGGTCTTGACCTCGTCGTGATCGGCACCGACTGCAGCCACCTTCCCGGGGGGCGTATGGATGAATACTGCCCGTTTGACCCTGTTATTGACAGGTGGGGAGATGATATCATTACAAAAAAGGGAGATATCACTGCCGAATGGTTCGCCCATACGCTGAAGCCGTACTGTGAGGAACATTACCGCGTATACAAAGACCGCAGGCATGTGGGCATCGGCGGCAGTTCCATGGGCGGCCTCATGTCTCAATATATGATCACACGTTACAACGATGTATATGCGAAGGCTGCGTGTGTATCTTCCTCCACCTATTTCTGCATGGATCCCCTGCTGGAGCTGATCGCGGAAACGTCGTTCCGGGAAACGACGATCTATACGGATCTCGGCTCGCTTGAGGCCGGCAGCTATGAACGTACGGTCATGGGCGTGGATATCCTGCTGCGGACTGCCAACGCTTTTGAGGAAAAAGGATGCACGGTATATCCGAATCTCGTCGTCGGCGGTGCGCACAACGAAGCCAGCTGGGAAAAGATCGTCCCCGTTTTCCTGCGGAAACTGTATCCGCAGCTGTACAAATGATCAGGTAATATAATTGCCGCAGAGGCATACAGGAGAAAAAATGAATTACTATGCAGGCATCGACATCGGCGGGACGCAGCTGCGGATCGGCATCTTTGATGAGACAGGCTGTCTTCTGGAAGTATACAAGACAGACAATGACCGCACGCTCGGCGGCGGGAGGAACATCGACAGACTTCTGGCATATACGGAGGACAGCGGTATTGAGATCGCCGCATACGGCATCGCCTCCCCCGGACCGCTGGATCTGAGGAAAGGAAAGATACTCAATCCGCCGAATCTGTACGGCTGGGATAATTTTGAGATCGTCCGCTATATCACGGAAAAGACAGGAAGACCCTGCACGGTGAACAACGACGGGAACCTTGCAGGACTTGCGGAAGCGAGGATCGGTGCCGGCAGGGGATATGATTCCGTCATCTTCATCGGTATGTCCACCGGCATGGGCGGCTCCTTCGTATATAAGGGCGAACTGATCTGCGGTGCCCACTGCAATACGGCGGAATTCTATAATGTCATCGTGAATGACGACCCCTATCACCACGGGAGCGCCAATCCCGGTTCCCTGAACGAGACGGCAGGAGGCGCTGCGATGGAGCGCATCGCCAGTGAGGCCTACGGCAGACAGATGTTCGCAAAAGACCTCTTTGCGCAGTACGATGCCGGTGATCCGAAGGCGGCAGAGATCCTTGAAAAAACATCGGAAGCCCTTGCCAGGGGCATCGCCAACATCTACTACATCATCGATCCGGATATCTATGTGATCGGCGGATCGATCGGCATCAATAATCCGTGGTATATCGAAAAAGTCATGACAAAGGCAAAGCGTTATATGACTGACCCGGATATCCGCGTTGCACTCTCCGTCTTCGGGGATGACGCCGGACTGTACGGCGCAATGATCGCTGCCAGAGACCTGCTGTGAATAATAAAAACAACTTCGCTGTCTGACAGATGTCAGTACATGCGGAGATGTCTTTTTTTCAGTTCCTGTAGTAGTTGATGAGGCATCCGTCTGCCAGGACCTTCTTTTCCTCCTGTGTCAGATAGCCGAGCGAGACTTCGACAGGAACAAGTCCGTCCTTCAGCGCGTAGGCTTCAAACGGCTTCTCATTGAGTAGGGAATCCCTGACGTTATGGATATAGATCCACTGTCCCTTTTCAAAATCCGCAGGTTCCTTCACGGTAAACGGCAGGATGCCGAAGTTGATGCAGTTGGACCTGTAACGCTTCGTCGCATACTCCAGCGCGAAGTTCGCACCGCCGCCGAGCACCCTCTGGCAGGAAGCTGCCTGTTCCCTTGCGGAACCGTCTCCCGGCCTGTTGGCATAGACAGCACTGCATATATTCATGGCATCACTGACAGCGAACCCGCTCTCTCGGATCTGTTTCACAGCCGTATCGATCTCCTCCTGCACCGGTGTCCTGTCCATGACTTTCTGTGCTTCCGGCACATAAGCAGGATCCCTTCTGGACAGTGTGAACTGTGCCAGGCGGATCGGATTGGAACGATAGGAAGACGTCTCCCCGCTCGGGATCAGCTCATCTGTCGTCGTTACCGGATCGTCGATATGTGTGACGACCTTGATCAGGATGTCGTCGCTCAGTGCCGGCTGTTCCGGCCAGTCCTTGATGTTCGGGCCGAAGCGGAGCTCCCATGAAGGATCCGCATTGCCCCATCCGTTATATACGCGGTTGTCATAGATGGACCTGTCGAACGGGCAGTTTTCGATCTCCTCATATATATCGGTGACTTCGTCTGCCGCTGTCAGTATACCCTGGGCAGCTGCTGTTGCGGCGATGGACCTAGCGTCCATCAGCGCGACATAGGACATCTGTCCTTCATTCGGCTTCGAACCTTCGCGGTTGGGGAAATTCCTCGTCGTATGACGAATCGAGAATTCCAGGTTTGCCGGCGTATCGCCTGCACCAAAGCACGGTCCGCAGAAAGCTTCGCGGAATACCGCGCCGGACAGCAGCAGGTCGGAGATGACGCCGCTTTCAGCGAGGCTCTTGTATACCGGCATCGAATCCGGGTACACGCTCAGCCGGAATGTGCCGTTTCCTGTATTCTTTCCCTTCAGGATCTTTGCAGCGCTGACGATGTTCTCGTACACACCGCCCGAGCATCCGGCGATGACGCCCTGCTGCACATGGAACCTGCCTTCCTCATCGATCAGCGACAGGAGCGACGAAGCGTCTTTGCCTGTAGACTTCCGGATCCTGTCGATCGTTTCGTTCAGATACCGTGCAGGATCTTTTTTGAACTCGCGGATTGGGACTGCGTGGCTCGGATGCATCGGCAGCGCGATCATGCATTCGATCGCCGACAGGTCGATCTCGATCATCCTGTCATAGCCGGCGCCTTCCTGTACGGAAAGCTTCCTGTACGCTTCCGGACGGCCATGGTCTTCAAAGTATCTCTTTGTCGTCTCATCGGTCTCCCAGATGCTGGAGAGACAGGTCGTCTCAGTCGTCATCACGTCGATCGCATTGCGGTAGTCCTGGGAAAGGTTCGCAATGCCTTCGCCGGCAAATTCGAGCACCCTGTTCTTGACGAACCCGTTCGCATAGGTCATCTGCACCAGTTTCAGGGCCACATCGTGAGGACCTACACCCGGACGCGGCTTTCCTGTCATCCATACAAGGACAGTCTCCGGCCTGCGGATATCGTATGTACGCTTCAGCAGCTGCTTTGCGATCTCGCCGCCGCCTTCACCAATGCCCATCGTTCCGAGAGCACCGTAGCGTGTATGGGAGTCGGAGCCCAGGATCATCCTGCCGCAGCCGCTCATCATCTCGCGGTTGTAGCTGTGGATGACCGCATAGCACGGCGGTACATAGATACCACCGTATTTATGCGCAGCGGAAAGCGCGAATGCATGGTCGTCCTCGTTGATCGTGCCGCCGACCGCACAGAGCGTGTTGTGGCAGTTCGTCAGCACATACGGTACCGGGAATTTTTCCAGGCCGGAAGCCCTGGCTGTCTGCAGTATGCCGACATATGTGATATCATGTGATGTCAGGGAATCAAATGTGATATGCATAACGTCACGGTCTGTCTTTGCGTCATGCGCATCCAGGATCGCGCCGCTGATCGTCAGCTTCCTGCTTTCGTCAGAAATCTGATCCGTGACCTGCGGTCTTCCGTCCCTGATCACAACGGGTCTGTCTGTGAGTTTCATAGAGATCCTCCTGTTTTCTATAGTCTTCCCTATTATAATGAAAAGTTTTACACGATAGAAGAAATATTTTCTTGAAAAGAATAAAAAATCTTTTACAATGTTGATTATTCAAGGAGGCGGCCTATGAGTGATGCAGGTATTCACGGATTTACAACAGAAGAGATCACAATGCTCTGTGATGAATATATGAAAAACAACTTCATCGACCCCGCAGTGAGCGAACAGCTCGGCGTTAAGCGCGGTCTGAGAAACCCGGACGGTACCGGTGTCCTTGCCGGTCTTACCAACATCTGCGATGTCCGCGGTTACAGGAAAGATGAAGACGGCAATAAGATCCCCTGCGCCGGTAAGCTCGTCTACAGGGGCTATGATCTGGAAGATATCATCAACCAGGCGATCAAGGAAGACCGTTTCATGTTTGAAGAAGTCGTATGGCTCCTTCTGTTCGGTAAAATGCCGACGCAGGAACAGCTCAGCAAGTTCATGAATATCATTGAGGACAGACGCGAGCTGCCCGACGGCTTCCCGGAGAACATGATCCTGGACGCCCCCTCTCCCAATATCATGAACAAGATGGCGCGTTCCGTACTGGCGATGTACAGCTACGATAACAACCCGGACGATACGCGTCTGGAGAACCTCATGCGCCAGTCCATCAACCTGATCGCCCAGATGCCGACGATGATGATCTACGCATACCAGGCATTCAAGCGCGCATACCGTCATGAATCGCTGATCATCCATTTTCCGATCAAAGGTCTCTATACCGCAGAACACATCCTGTCTACCTACAGGGATGACCAGTCCTATACACACGAGGAAGCGAAGCTTCTCGATCTCTGCCTGATCATCCATGCGGACCACGGCGGCGGTAACAACTCCACATTCACAAACAGGGTCCTCTCTTCTACAGGTACGGATACATACAGCGCGATCGCTTCGTCGATCTGTTCCCTCAAGGGACCGCTGCACGGCGGTGCGAACCTGAAGGTCATCGAGATGCTCGATGAGATGATGGCGAATATCGATGATATCTATGACGAGGAAGAGGTCATCGAATACCTGCGGAAGATCCTCCGCAAAGAAGCGGGAGACGGAAGCGGCCTGATCTACGGCATCGGCCATGCGGTCTATACCGTATCGGACCCGCGTGCGCAGCTCCTGAAAAAGCATATGCGCGGTATGGCATACAGAAAAGGTCTTTATCAGGAATTCGACCTTTTGTGCAATATCGAAAAACTTGCGCCGAAAGCGATCAGCCTCGAAAAAGGCAAGGTCAGGAACGTCTGTGCCAATATGGACCTGTTCTCAGGCCTTGTCTACAGGATACTGGATATCGATGATCATCTCTTCACGCCGATCTTTGCGATCGCAAGATGTGCCGGCTGGTGCGCACACCGCATGGAAGAGATCGAATTCTCCAAGAAGATCATGCGTCCGGCGTACAAATACATCGGCGACTAGACTGCTTCCGCGCAGTCTTTTTTTACGCGCAAAAAGAAAACAGCCGCAGCTGTTTCCTTGCTTATCTGTACTCTTCGGGCGATACCATCAGTTCATCGATCCGGTATGCGCCGTTCGTATATGTGAAGCGGAAGATGCCGCCGTTCGGCATCGCCTGCTTGCCGCGGGAGATCCTCTCGCTGAAGTATTCAGCCCTGCTGATACCGAACAGGTATTCCAGCATATTCAGGTAATAGGCACCGTGGGATACGAGCAGGATGCTGTCGCCGTCCCTTGCGATGCGGATCGCATCTTCAAGGAAACTGCGTATCCTCGCCTGGACCTGTTCACGGTTCTCACCGCCGACGTCATCCCACTTTTCATCGACATGACGCTCGTTGATCTCATTGACCCAGGAATCGCGTACGACTGCTTCAAAGTCGCCGAAATTGACTTCCTTCAGCCTCCTGTCCGGGATGATATCGATATCGTGTATGCCGCAGACGATCTCCGCTGTCTTTCTGGCACGGCCGCTTGTGGAGGTATAGCACCTGCTGAAATCCACATGGCGCAGCGCCCTTGAGGCGGCTTTTGCCTGGGCGATACCGTTGGAGGTCAGGGGCGAATCACACCATCCCTGCATGCGGTTCCACATATTGAATACCGTTTCGCCATGACGGACATAGTAAAAATGCACCGTTTTGTTTTCTTCGATATCCCGGAATTCCTCTGGCTTTGCGGGAAGGGCCGCAACCGAATAAACGCCGTCTTCATAGGTAATGACCATGATCCCGCCGTTCGGCATCGCCGTCCTGTTTTCGCTTTCCATCTTCTTCACATATGTATCGACGTCGAAATCACAAAGTACGGACAGCACGAACATCTCGAACATGCCGTGCGTGACGATCAGGACCCTGTCGCCGTCATCGCAAGCGGACAGGATGGACGCGAATGTCTCGCGGATCCTCTCTTCGATTCGAGCAGGTGATTCCCCGTCAACCGACGAGAAATTCTTCGCATCGAAACATTTCCGGATCTCATCCGGATGCGATGTGAAGCGTGTCCCTTCAAACCTGCCGAAATCGTATTCATGCAGACCGTCTTCGATCACCGGCCGGATATCCCTGCCTTCAAGGATGTATTCACAGGAATGGAGCGCGCGTTCGCTGGGGGATGAAAATGCCTTGTCGAAATATACACCGGAAAGGGCTTCCGCTGCGGCAATGGCCTGCGCAATGCCTTTATCTGTCAGCGGCGAATCACAGATACCCTGGATCCTGCCCTTGCGGTTGAACAGTGTCTCACCGTGTCTTACCAAATAGAATTTTATTTTCATATGCTGACTCTCCTGTAATCCATTTTACCTTAATGTGGAAAGGATTTGCACTAAAAAAGGCGTTATCCGCCTTTTTCCTGTTCTGTGAAAAATGCATGCATAGCCTCGCTGTACCGTTTCGGATCACTGGCGGCACAGGCGCCGTGACCGGCATTCTCAAACAGTACGGTATTATGCACGGAAGCACATACAGCGCTGTTTTCGATCGTATGGTGCACGGTCACGTAATTATCCTTCAGACCGTGCAGGAACAGCACCGGCACATTCGCATTCCGGAGCACAGCCAGCGCGTCGGCATCTTCCATGCGGAAATGCGCGAGCAGCCTGCACCAGCAGCCGATCAGCGGTATAAGCGGGAAAGGAGGAAGATGGTAATCCTTTTCCATCACCTCCGTGATGATCGTCTGCATATCCGTATAACCGCAGTCGGCGATCACGCCTTTGAAGCGCTCATGTTTCTGCCGTGCCGTGTTCATCAGCACGGTGGAACTGCCCATGGATACCCCGTACAGATATACAGGCAGGTCCTCCGTGATCTCCAGTACCTTCTGAAGCCACAGGTATACGTCGTCCTTTTCCTTCGCCCCGTATGTGATATACGTGCCTTCGCTCTGCCCGCGGGTACGTGCATCGATCATCAGGAACGAACAGGTATCCTTCAGGAAATCATACGGCACGCCGAAATTGCCGGAATATGTACCCCTGTATCCGTGGACGCATATGATGATGCGTTCCGCATCCGCATTTTCCAGCCAGAGGGCATGCAGGCGCAGGCCGTCTTCCGACGTGATCCAGAGGTCTTCACCTGTGACCTTCTGCAGCCTTTCCTTTGCTTCCCTGCGGACCTGCACATACGGATCATTTGATACATGTTCCTTTTTTGAATATCCCTGCGGTTTCCGCAGGCAGGCGCCCTGGAAAAACCTGTAGCTCAGATATACAGGAACAGCACAGGCAGCCGCCGAAACAAGCGCAGTTTTTGCGTAAAGCTTCATGTCAGTCCATGTCTTTCACGAAAGCCATATATGCGCGGTAGGCCTCATAGACATCCGCCTTGGATACGACTTCGAACGGCGCATGCATATTCTGTACGCAGATTCCCGCATCGATGACATCCATGTTCAGGTTCGCGAGGATGTAAGCGATCGTTCCGCCGCCTCCGGCATCGACCTTGCCGAGCTCGCATGTCTGGTATGTGATCCCGCTGTCTTCCATGACGCGGCGCACCCTTGCGACATATTCCGCATTCGCATCGCTGGAGCCGCCTTTCCCGCCGCGGCCTGTGAACTTGTTGAAGCAGATGCCCTTTCCGAAGTAAGCGCTGTTGCGCGGTTCCATGACTTCGGGAAAGTTCGGGTCATAAGCGATCGAGACGTCGCTCGACAGCATGGCACTGTTGGAAAGTACCTGGTTCAGGGCCCGGAATGTACCCTGGCCGTTTCTTTCCAGCATCTCCAGGATCACATTCTCAAAGAACCTGCTCTGCATGCCGGTATTGCCCATGGAGCCGACCTCTTCCTTGTCGGAGAGGATGCAGCAGGCCGTCTTTTCCGGGATATCGGAATCGATCAGGGCACGCAGGGATGTATAGCCGCATACCTTGTCATCGTGTCCGTAGCCGAGGATCATCGAACTGTCGAATCCGTAATCGCGCGCTTCCCCGGCAGGGACTGCTTCGATCTCCGCGGAGATGAAATCATCTTCCTCGATATCATACTTTTCTTTCAGGATCTTCAGCAGGTTTGCCTTGACGGGATCCTTTTCTTCACCCTTAAGGGGGATGGAGCCGCACAGAAGGTCAAGCTGTTCGCCTTCGATCACTTTCGCAGCGGGCTTCTGCAGCTGATCGGCGGAAAGATGGATCAGCAGGTCGGAGAAGCCGAATACAGGATCGCCGGGATTGTCGCCGATGCTGATATCGATGACAGTTCCGTCCTTCTTGCAGACAACACCCTGCAGCGCCATCGGTCTGGCGACCCACTGGTACTTCTTGATGCCGCCGTAATAATGCGTATCCAGATAGACCATGCCGTTGGATTCATAGACAGGCTTCTGCTTGAGATCCGTACGGGGGCTGTCGATATGCGCGCCGAGCACGTTCATGCCCTTCGTCAGATCCTGTTTCCCTATAATGAACGCACAGAGGTTCTTGCCGCGGTTGTTGACATAGACCTTATCCCCTGCCTGAAGAGCCCCTTCTGTCTCTGAAAGCTCCCTGTAGCCTGCTTTTCTGAGCAGTTCGACAGAATTGATCACGAAAGTCCTTTCTGTCTTGGAACGTGACAGGAACTGCCTGTACTCTTCATTGAAGTCCATCAGTTCCTTCATCTGTTCTTCATTCAGTTTTTCCCATACTGTTTTGTTCATAATCCTTCCTTTCATAAACCCTGAACAGTTTCATATAATTCTCACTGCCCCTCATGATGACATGGAGGCCGTTTTCCGTCTGTGCGAGCACTGTGCACCGCATGACGCGGCTGTACCGTTCATACAACTGCATTTTATCATACGGTATCACGCATTCGATGCATGTGTCTGCGCCGTAAAGCAGATCAGCGGTCATCTGCAGAAGATCGCCGATGCCTTCCTTTGTAAGCGAGGATACATACATGAAGCCTTCATGCCTGTCCTTCACGAGGTCGCATTTCGTATATACGCGGATCGACGGGATGCCGGAAGCACCGATATCCTGCAGGGCCTGTTCTGCCGCTTCCGTTTTCATCTCACGCATCGGGTCGCTGCCGTCGATGACATGGATCAGCAGATCCGCATCGCACGCGGCACGAAGCGTGGAATGAAACGCTTCGATCAGCTCATGCGGCAGGTCCGATACGAAGCCTACGGTATCGTACAGGAAGAACGATGCCGTGCCGTATGTCACGGAGCGGACACTTGTATCCAGCGTTGCGAACAACATATCCCTGACGCCGGCTTCCTTTCCCGGCGTGCTTTCGCTCATCGAGATCAGTGCGTTCAGCAGCGAGCTTTTGCCGGCAT
>JAILQT010000146.1 GCA_024698805.1 Solobacterium sp. | reverse complement strand
TGACAGGATGTTCTACACCCTCATTGACGATACAGATCTCGTTTCGATCACTTTAGAAGCGATGGGCGAGGAAGACTTCAACGCCTGCAAAGACGCATTCGATCATATCTTAAAGTCGATGTATTTCCACGATGCACTCTGATATCCGGTCTGCCTGAAAAAGAGAACAGATCCTGAAAAAGCGTTGAAAAACGCTTTTTTTCCGGCTTTCCGTACTTCACGGACAATATATGTGTGAAGGACAGGAGGAAAAACAATGTCTGAAAAAATGGAATACTGCCTGAAGGAAGCGAAGATCCGTCTGTGTGTCAGTGAGGGCCCCTCACTGCTGAGCAGGGAGCCTGTGGATACCGCTTCCGCTGCCGCAGAGCTGCTTGCACACGAACTGCGCGCAATGGACAGGGAAGCTGTCTGCGTCATCAACCTGGATACGGGACTGAAGCCGATCAACTACAGCCTGGTTACCGTCGGCTCGCTGAATGAATCACTTGTGCCGATGGAGAGCCTGTTCAAGAGCGCGATCCTTTCCAACGCCGCGAATATCATGCTTGTGCATAACCATCCCGCAGGAAGCGTATCTGTCTCGGATGCGGATCTCGCCGCAACGAAGCAGGTCGCCGAAGCAGGCAGTCTGCTGAACATCCCGCTGGTCGACCATATCATCGTGGCCGGCGTGAGCGGCGAAAGGAAAAGCATCCGCAGCGAATACGCAGACCTGTTCCCGGAGAATACAAGGGTGTTCGCAAGGGAAGGGAAAATGGATAAAGAAGAATTCTTCGAATATGTGCTGGAAGAACTTCCGAAGATCGCACCGGGGAAATACAGGTCCGGGGAGTTCCGTATCCGGAAAGTGGATAAGCCCTCGGAGTCCTATACAGGCCTGTACTGTTCTTTCGGGGAAGGGAATCCTTCGCCTGTCCTGGACCTTGACCTGCTGTATCTGCGCTATACAGAGAGCAGGGAGAACGGCCAGTCCGCGGAAGGGATCCTCCGGGAGGCAGCCGCTTCCCTGGAACGGTTCCCGTTCATGGAACGCCTGCCGGACATGTCCGATTACGGGCAGGTCAGGGAAAAACTGTTCATCCGGATGATGGACCTGGAATCGAACATGCATATCCTGCAGGAATGCCCGTATAAAAAGATCGGCGGGATGGCCATGACCTGTTACTGCTTCTGCGGCGACCGTAACGGGTATTTTTCCAGCGCAAGGATCATGAACTTCATGGTCCGGGACTATTACCGCATCGCACCGGAACAGTTATTTGAAGACGCGATCAGCAGCAGTGTAAAGCTGTTCCCCGCAGAGATCGGCGTGCTTGCCGAAGATGTCTTCAAAAGGCCGTCGGACGAACCGCTGCGCATGGTCTATATCACGAACCGGAAGAAGCTCAACGGTGCATCGGCCCTGTTCTATCCGGGGGTCATGGAACATGTGGGGGAGATGCTGAAAGGGGATTATTATGTGATCCCTTCCTCGATCCATGAGATGATCGCCGTTCGGGCGAAGGATACGGATATCAGCGTACTCAGGAAGATGCTGAAGAAAGGCAACCGGGAACTGATCGAAGAGGGCGAATGGCTCTCGGACGACCTGTATTACTATGACGCGGAAAAACAGGAGTTCCGGATGATAACGGAAGGGGAATACACAAAAAACTACAGCTGAGGAAGGACCGGGATACGGATTGGTATCCCGGTTCAGTCTGCTTGACAAAAGGTCCTGCGCAGTCCGAAAATTAAGGTACCTAACAAAAAAGGAACGGTTATGACAGACAACGGTACATACAGAACAGATGATACGGTCTCTTCCCTGTTTTTCCGTACGGCAAGGAAGCTGCGGCAGAAGGGCGGCGGGGAGTGTACACAGCAGGAGATCCTGCGCATCCTTCGCTGCCGGGGCGATATCCCGCAGAAGGAACTGCAGGACATCCTGAAGATCCAGGCGGGCAGCCTCAGCGAACTGACAGCGAAGCTGGAGGAGAAGGGGCTTATCCTGCGGGAGCGCAGCGAGGAAGACCAGCGCAGGGTGGTATTGCATATCACGCCGCGCGGGGAGGAATGGATCCGCGAGAGCGCACAGGCCAAAGATGAACATATTTTCAGCGCGCTGGATGAAGAGGAACGGGAACAGCTGCGCAGACTGCTTGCGAAGATCGAAGGGGAGGCTTTATGAAACTGATATTCCGTTATATGAAGCCGCATATGAAGATGATCCTCTTCGCGGTCATCATCAAGCTCCTCGGTACGCTCAGCGAACTGATGCTGCCGACGATCCTGGAACATATCATCGATGAAGTCGTGCCGCTCGGCGAGATAAAACAGGTGCTGCTCTGGGGCTCGCTGATGTTTGCGACAGCCATCCTGTGCAGGTACCTGAATGTGACAGCCAATAAAACGGCGATCGAGAATGCGCACCATGTCAGCTACCGGGTTCGGCAGGACCTGTTTGAAAAGACGATCAACCTCAGCGGCACACAGTTTGACGAGTTCGGCCTGCCCAGCCTGATCTCGCGCATGACGTCCGACAGCTACAATGTGCAGAGCGCCGTGCAGCGCCTGCAGAGCCTTTGCGTACGTGCGCCGATGATGCTGGTGGGAGGGATCATCGTAGCGGCGATGATGGACCTGTACCTGACGACCGTGCTCGTGGTGATGCTGCCGATCTTAACGGCGCTGATCATCTTCATATCCCTGAAGGGCATTCCGATGTATACGGCCGTGCAGGAAAAGCTTGACGATGTCGTGCGCATCATGCGCGAGAACATCACGGGCATACGCGTCGTCAAGGCATTAAGCAAGGAGAAGGCGGAACGCAGGCGGTTCGCGGATGCGAATGCCGATATGACGAAAAAGGACATCAACGCGGCAGTCGTCATGGCCGTGCCGGGTCCCCTGATGCAGCTGTGCCTGAATACCGGGCTTTCGCTCGTTGTGTTCCTGGGTGCGTCCAGGGTGAACGCGGGCCTGATGAAGCCCGGCGTCATCCTCGCCTTCCTGACCTATTTCAACATGATCACGATGGGCGTCATGGGCATGAGCAGGATCTTCGTCACGATGTCCAAGGCAAGCGCAAGTGCGGAAAGGATCCGATCCGTACTGGAAAAAGAACCGGAAGTATTCGAAACAGGCGCGGATGAAACCGTGAATGATGATTTCATCTGCTTTGACAGCGTTGATTTCAGCTACGGAAAAGGCAGCGGCAAGGCTGAAGACTTCGCCGGCGAGGAGAGGGAGAAGGCTTTGTCCTCCATCAGCTTTTCGATGAAGAAAGGCGAGTCCCTGGGCATTATCGGCCCGACCGGCTGCGGCAAGTCCACGATCGTCCAGCTGCTGATGCGCTTCTATACGGCGGATGCAGGAACTGTGTCCGTAAAGGGCAGGGACGTAAAGTCCTATTCGAAAGACGAACTCAGGCATATGTTCGGCACCGTGTTCCAGAACGACATGATCTTCATGGACACGCTGTATGAGAATATCGATTTCGGCAGGAAACTGCCGCCGGGGAAGATCGAAGCGGCTGTCGAGGATTCCCAGTCAAAACGGTTCGTCAGCGAACTGGACGAAGGCCTGGAATACATGGCAGCCATCAAGGGCTCCAACCTTTCCGGCGGCCAGAAGCAGCGCATCTTCATCGCCCGCGCGCTTGCGGCTGACCCCGAGATCCTCATCCTGGATGACAGCTCATCCGCGCTTGACTACAAGACGGACGCAGCCATGCGCAGGGCGATACGCACAAAGCATCCGGATACGACACTCATCATGATCGCGCAGCGCATATCCAGCGTCATGAACATGGACAGGATCCTTGTGCTGGACAACGGCAGGTGCATCGGCCTGGGCGATCATAAGACGTTAATGAAGACATGCAGTTCCTATCGGGAGACGTACGAGATCCAGATGGGTTCGATGCTGGGATAGGAGGCAGCTTATGCCGGG
>JAILQT010000126.1 GCA_024698805.1 Solobacterium sp. | reverse complement strand
CATCGATGAGGAGGTCGTCCCGAACTTCGAATATATGTACAATGCCAAGGTCAACTATGACATGTTCGATTCCAACGAGATGATGTATACGAAGCTCCTCGGCGGCACGTCCTATGACGTCCTCGTTCCATCCGACTACATGATCGAGCAGCTGATGGCGGAAGAGATGCTGCAGCCGCTGAACCTGGAACAGATCCCGAACGTTGACCTGATCAACCCCACCGTCCGCGAGATGCAGAAACAGTTCGATCCTGAACTGACGTATTCGATGCCCTATTTCTGGGGCTCCGTAGGCCTCGTATACAATACGACTGCCGTTACGGAAGAAGAGATCAAAGAACAGGGATGGGATATCCTGAAGAATCCCAAATACAAGGGAAGGATCTTCTTCTACGACTCCCAGAGGGACGGCTTCATGGTCGCCTTCAAGGCACTTGGCTATTCCATGAATACCGACAATGAACAGGAGATCCAGGAAGCCTTTGAATGGCTCGTCGAACTCAACCGGACGATGGAGCCTGCCTATGTAACGGATGAAGTCCTCGACGACATGATCAACGGCGTCAAGGATATCGCCATCATGTATTCCGGCGACGCTGCCTATGCGCTCGGCGAGAACATGGACCTTGCCTGGATCGAGCCCGACCAGGGTACGAATATCTGGGTCGATGCCATGGTCATCCCCAAGAACGCGAAGTGCCCGGGACTCGCGAACGAGTTCATCAACTACATCCTCACCGATGATGTCCAGGGTGCCAATACCGACTGGGTAGCCTATACGCCGGTCAACCTTGCGATCATGGAAGACAGGGCAGGACCTGACGGTGACTTCTTTGAGAATCCCGCTTACCTGCCTCGTGAAGGCTATGAGAAAGATGAAGTGTTCCACTTCAACAAGAAGCTCAAGGAAAAGCTTTCCGAACTGTATACAAAGGTCAAAAACAGCTGATTTTAAAGGAGGGGCATACGCTCCTCCTTTACTATTGATCCATGGGATATTCCGCAATGATATATGCTTTCCAGTCTTCGTATGTGCTCCCGAAGTCCGCGCCGAAGGCTTCTTCGAAAGTCTTATGTCCAAAGCAGAACAGGCTGACTTTTTCAAAGCCGTGCTGTTCATCCAGCCATGCCAGGAATGAGGCAGCCATGAACGCGCTCAGTTTCCGATCCTGTTCCCTGGCTCTATCGAGCTTGACGCGCCTGTATACAGGCTCATCCGTGACGGGGTAACTCTCGCACCGGCTGCCCCAGTGCGTCAGTCCTTTCTCAAAGGCGATGCGTGAAACAGCGTCATTGATGATCCGGATATCTGCCGGACGGGGATCGGTAAGATCCGCGCCTGCCTGCAGGCACAGATGATAATAAGGCTCTTTGTCAGAGACCTTTAATGTATGCAGCAGATGGCTGTACGGATCGATGCATGTGCCGAGGTACCATGCATAGCCCATCTGTTCCCAGCCGGTACTTTTCTTTGCGGCAAGGGAAAGCAGGTACAGGAATTCCGTATGGATCACGGAACCTCCTGTGTTCAGCGTGACGGCATCCTCTTCTTTCCGGAAACCGAAATCATCTCCTTCGATCGAGATAATGACGGGTATGCCTGTATCTTCGCCGCACGGCCCGCCCGCATTGTCCCGGAGGTATTCTTTCAGGAACTGCAGGCTGCTGTCCGTATCGGACAGGAAGCTTCCGAGATCCTCTGCGGATACGATGCCTGCATCCCTGAGCAGGGGACCGGATGCCTGCAGTGTGAAAGCATCGTCATATACAGTGATCAAAGACGCGGTCCCAGAACCTTCCGGGAATGTCATATCCCCGTATCCTTCCGTCCCGGTCACTGTCAGCGTCTTTGTTTTTTCATCATATACGGCTTCGGGCATATCCGCCTGAACGGACGTGTCTTCCACATGCGGACAGCCGCAGAGTACAGCCGCAAGCGCAATATGCAGCAAAGAAGATTTTTTCATGAAAATACCTCAAAAGAGCAGACAGGATCTTTTTATGCAACAGACACCCGTAACCATATTATAATGAATATTACTTAACATGACAGGGACAAAGGCGGCACAGAAGGGAAAGAAAAAGATCAGCGTCATCACCCAGGCGGCGCTGCTTTTTGCTGCGGCTTTGATCATGACAGGCATACTGGCATCCGTGGTCCTGTACCGTACATCGATCGGAACGGTCATGCAGACACTGACGACGAGGGCACAGGCATCGGCTGCCGACGTGGAAGGCTTCATACGCCAGTATCCGGCGAGTGAGTGGCTCCTGAACTACTGGCATGACAACGGTACAGAGATGGATATCGAATACGACGCCGTATTCGACAAGGACAATGAGACAGCTGCCAAGCTGCGCCTGCTCGTACAGCGGCATCCGGAATTCCAGGCAGAATATGCCGATACGGAAGATGTCCTCGCGCTACCTGAGGAAGACAGGCAGCTCTACGCCGAGATCGTCTATTCCTGGCTGATCACCAGCGTCAACCAGATCCAGCTGTACCATGGTTTCGATTACCTGATGTGCGTCTGTACGGATGAACCGTATGACACGGAGACAGTCCTGTTCATTGGTGCGCAGAAAGGACAGCTGCGCGGTGACGAGAAGGGACAGGTCTATCCTGTCGGGAAAGTCATCGAAGTCACGCCGGAACAGCAGAAAGCCATAAAAAAGGCGGCGGGAGGCGAACCGCAGACTGCCTATAACGAAGACGGCCGTTATCTGGATTATTATGATTCGATCGGTTCTGCCGGAGGGCATGATCTGCTCCTGATCCTGTCGCAGAATGTAACGACGGTGCACGAGACCACCCTGAGCCGTGCAGTATACCTGGCGCTGATCGATGTGATGCTGCTGGTGGTCCTCGCATGCCTGTGCATGCTGATGATGCATAAAGCGGTCTTATCTCCCATGAAAAAGGTCCAGGACAGTATCCGCCTGTACAAGGATACAAAGGACAGTGCCGCTGTCATAAGGAACCTGACGGGTGTCCGCACGCACAACGAGCTTGAACAGCTCTCCGAAGACGTTGCGGATATGACCAGGGAGATCGATGCCTATATCGACCGGATCGAACAGATCACATCCGAGAGGGAGAGGATCAGTACCGAGATGGACCTGGCCTGCAGGATACAGACCTCCGTGCTGCCGAATGAATTCCCGGCTTTCCCGGACAGGAATGAATTTGATATCTATGCTTCGATGACCCCGGCGAGGGAAGTCGGCGGTGATTTCTACAATTTCTCCCTGGTCGATGAAGACCATCTGTGCCTGGTGATCGCCGACGTATCCGGCAAGAGCGTGCCGGCAGCCCTGTTCATGATGGCTGTAAAGATCACGATCGACCACTATGCCAGGGAAGGCGGTTCACCCGCCGGGATACTGACAAAGGTCAACGAAGCTGTATGCAGGCACAACCCGGAAGAGATGTTCGTAACGATCTGGCTTGGCATCCTCGATCTGAAGACCGGCGTGCTCACAGCCGTGAATGCCGGCCACGAGTACCCGATGGTGAAAGAGCCGGACGGTGATTTCGAGCTGCTCAGAGACAGGCACGGCCTTGTGCTCGGCGCAGACCCGGACGTCTTCTATACGGACTATGAGATCCGTATGAAGCCCGGTTCCAAGCTGTTCGTCTATACGGACGGTCTTGCGGAAGCACAGAACGTTTCCGGTGCGATGTTCGGTACGGAAGGGATCCTGAAAGTGCTGAATGCAGATAAAGAGGGGGATGCTTACACGATCCTTCGGAATATGATGGATGCAGCGTACAGTTTTGCCGGTGAAAAAGAACAGTTCGACGATCTGACGATGATGTGCCTGGTCTATAACGGTCCGAAACAGGACGCATGATCACAGATACGCGAACAGGAAACAGGAATGAAGCCGCCGGGCAGTATAAATGGCCCGGCGTTTTTCAACTGCCGGTTGTACCGCATGAACGTACAGTCTGTAGATGAAAGCAGGTATTTCCTGCTATTCTTCTTACAGCAGCTGCCATGGACAAAGGAGAAAGATCATGGAACTTACAGGAAAACTTAGAAGCTTCCGCAGGGCAAGGAAGATCACGCAGGAAGAACTGGCGGATGCCATGGGCGTGACCGCACAGGCTGTCTCCAAATGGGAGAGGGGCACAGCGATGCCGGACATCAGCCTGCTGCCGGAACTGGCAGTGTATTTCGGCGTATCCCTGGATGAACTGTTCGGGCTGAGTGAAGAAAAGGAATATGACCGCATCCAGAACATACTCTGGGACAAGCGGCTGCTTCCCCATGCGGAATTCGACCAGGCAGAGCGGTGGCTCGACGAGAAGATCGCAGCCGGATACAGGAAGGCGGACTGTTACAGGCTCAAGGCGGACCTGTACAACCATCAGGCAGGCTTCCTGCATGAGATGGCGGAAACAGCCGCAAAAGCAGCCCTTGAAGCGGATCCCGCATGCCATGAGGCACATGGTGAGCTCAATACCGCGATGGGGGGCTATATCCCCGACTGGTGTGCGCGGAACCATTACCGTGAGATCCGCTATTACCGGGAGTTCGTGAAGAAACACCCGGAGGACTGGCGTGCCTTCATGTGGCTGCTGGACAACCTGCTGGATGACAGTCGTTTCGAAGAAGCGGAAGAAGCCCTGGCGGGACTGCAGGCAGC
Source organism: Solobacterium sp. (assembly GCA_024698805.1). Taxonomy (GTDB): domain Bacteria; phylum Bacillota_I; class Bacilli_A; order Erysipelotrichales; family Erysipelotrichaceae; genus Bulleidia. Next base: position 7,165 of record JAILQT010000126.1, on the reverse strand, counting down.
CAATCAAACATACCGCCCGCAGTATTACCGGGGACTGCTGCTGAAGAAGCAGGGGAAGAGAGCGGAAGCACACGCGGTCTGGGATCAGATGCTGGAAGACTTTGCGGAGGACTGGCGTGTCTGGTTCTCCATGGCGGATGAAGCTGTATCCGACGGGGCGTATGACGAAGCCATCGAAAGGTACCGCCGCGGCATCGGACTGCAGAAAGCGCCGCGATATGTCGACGGCTTTGAATCCATCGCGATGATCCATGAGATCCGCGGGGAATACGATAAAGCAGTCCGTGTCCTGCAGGAGGAACTTGAAGTCCTGAAGACGGAATGGGATACGACGCAGGGGGAAACGGCAGATTCCGTCAGAAGGAAGATCCGCAGCCTAGAGACACGTACGATCGTCTGATGAAGGCCTCTTCTTTATGAGGAGGTCTTTCTTTATAGCAGGGGAAAAGACTGTATCCACAGAAAAAGCCGCCGGCATCGAAGCCGGCAGCCAGTTTTCCGTTCAGATGAATAATTCGTCGATCGAATACAGGACGGCCTTTCCTGCAAGGAAGATCCTGTCACCGTCCCTGCGGCAGTAGAGCGTGCCGCCTCGTTTTGACGCCTGGTACGCTGTCAGTTCGTCTTTTCCGAGCAGGTCCGCCCAGTAGGGGATGATATGGCAGTGGCCCGATCCGCAGACAGGGTCTTCGACGATCGCGAGCTTCGGTGCGAAGCTGCGGGAGACACAGTCCGCGTCGCTGCCGCGGGCCGTCACATGCACGAGCAGGCCGCCGATCCCTTTCAGCTTTTCCTGGTCCGGCGCAAGGTTACGGACAGTATCTTCATGATCCATCACGCACAGCAGGTCGCGGGCGATATACGCTTCGGCAGGACGCGCGCCGAGGGCATCCTCCATGGCGTCCGTAACTTCAACAGGTTTCAGGTCATAGGCGGGGAATTCCATCTCCAGCAGGCCGTCTTTCCTTGTAACAATCAGGTCCCCGGAAAGGGTCGTAAAGACAAGCTTTTCCGCTTCCTTCTCAAAATAATTGAAAAGCACGAACGATGTGGCGAGCGTTGCGTGCCCGCAGAGGTCGACTTCGCCTCCGGGCGTAAACCAGCGCAGATGCCATTTGTCTCCTTCCCTGACGGTAAACGCGGTCTCCGAGAAATTGTTCTCCCTTGTTATGTTCATCATCAGGTCTTCCTCAGGCCATTCTTCCAGTACGCATACGGCAGCCTGGTTCCCGTGGAATACAGAATCTGTAAATGCATCGACTACATATTGTTTCACCGGCAGTCCTCCTTTGTTGCTAATAGCTCTTCTCTAATGATCATACGGATAAAGGGGTGCGATGAACAGTCATCTGCACCCCTGAACGGATGATGTATCTCAGAATACCAGCAGTCCGTCGTCATCGAACCGGAAACCCGGGCCCCAGACGACTTCCCAGTAATACCCGTCAGGATCCGCGAAATAGGCATGATAGCCGCCCCAGAACGCATCCTGCGGTTCTTTGACGACCGTACCGGCGGCTTTGCGGACAAGCGCGATGACTTCGTCGACTTCCTGCATGCTTTGGACGTTATATGCGAGCGTGATCCCGCTGAAACCGCTGCCGAAAGCAGGAGGGTCTTCCGGGTTTATATCTTCCGCGAGTCTGTCCAGCGGATACAGTTCGAATTTCGTTCCCGGCGTATTGAAAAAGCATACCTTGGGATCATCTTCTTTCGTGTCGGTCCGGAAACCGAGGCCGTCCCGGTAGAAACGCAGCGCCCTTTCCATACTGCGCACGCCGAGGCAGATACATGTGATCTTATTCATCCTTTTCTCCAGTAAATCGTAAATACGGGTATCTCATGCGCCGTTCTGAAGGAATTCCAGCAGTTCATCCCTGCCCATATCCTCAATGCCGAAGTCGCTGAGCTCCCTGCCGCAGCTCCAGCAGTCCTTCTGCATGATGCAGCTGCCGAGGGTGACCATGGAATCCATGATCGGTGTCTTTACACCGATCTGACGGGCCAGCTTTGCCCATACGGCCAGGCCGAACGGTATGTCTTCCGTGTAATAGCGGTAATTGAATGTCGGCGGTACTGCGATCTTCGCAAAGCTGGGATTGCCTGCGACAGCTTCCTTCACATCGTCTGTCCGGATCACGGAGCCGATCTCATGGGCGACGATATCGCTCTCATAGCCGAGTGCTTCCAGGATCGCGCAGCGTTCCCGGTCCAGCTGTTCCGTAGCCCTGGCGACACAGTCGCTGAAGCCTTCCGTATAGTAATAGAAAGGCTGTCCGGCATATTCGATCCTGCCGGCGTTGAGGATGCAGCCGGGCACATGGATGATCGGGTTCAGGCTGGAAAGGCCGCACGCAATGACGCTCTTTACGGCAGTGACGCCGGGGAAGAGGTCCGCGATGACCTTTACGGCTTCCTCTGTACGGTCTGCCGGCATGATGCCGACCTTCAGCGGGTCGAAGCGGCTCATGACGAGCACTTCGCCGTCCCCCGTAAGACGCACGGCATAGGGCAGGGTATGCGATTCACCGACGGTGATGTCCTTACCCGCCTTACGGAATTCCCTGTAGAAAGTCAGCGAGCCGAATGTGCCGGGCAGCACGAACACATACTGTCCTTCCCGGATGACAGGCGCCAGCTTCTTCGCAAGCGAAGAATGCACGAATGCCGGCACCATGACCAGGACTGTATCCGCACCGCGGACAGCTTCCGCAAGATCACAGGTCACATTCGCGATCTCTGCCGTCTCTGTGCCGATCGCACCTTTATAGCTGATCTTCTTCGTTTCAAAAACGGACTGCATGTGCGGGATGAATCTCTCATCCTCATACAGCGTGACTTCATGCCCTTTGGCGGTGAGGTCGCAGGCTGCCGCGTGGCCGCCGTTGCCGCCGCCGAGTATCGTGATCTTTCTGACCATATTATATTTCCCCCTGTTCGGTATCTGTGTCCATTATAGCGCTGTTCATGACTGAACGTCTCAGGAAAGAAGATACGCACCGTCATCCGCATGCAGATATATAATGAAAGGGAATACAGGAGTATATGCAGTATGATCAGAAAGTTTACGATGGGCGCACCGTTTCCGACCGGTGCGGTGACAGGCACTGTCCCGGCATCGGGCTGGGACCGGTTTCCTTATATTTATAATACGGAAGACGGGAAGTTCGTCTTTACCATCCCCCTGGAACCGGACGAGATCGTATACGGTCTCGGGGAAGCACCCAGGGGAATAAACAAGCGCGGCTGGACCTACCGCAGCTGGTGCAGCGACGACCCGTTCCATACCGAGACAAAAACAGCGCTCTATGCGGCGCACAATTTCCTGCTCGTTAAGGACAGGGGCATCTTCATCGATTTCCCCGGCGAGATCGTCTGGGATATCGGCTATACACATACCGGTGAAGCTGCCGTTACCGTCAGCGGCACAGATCTGGATATCTATACGATCGAAGGGGAGTCCCCGTCTTCGATCGTTAAAGAGTTCCGCCGGCTGATCGGCAGGAGCTATATCCCGCCGTTCTGGGCCATGGGCTGCCAGCAGTCGAGATGGAGCTATCCCGATGCGGATACAGTTAGGGAAGTCGTCCGCAGGTATGACGAAGCGGGTATCCCCCTGGACTGCGTCTATCTGGATATCGACTATATGGAGCGTTTCAAGAGCTTTACGGTAAACAGAGAGTCCTTCCCTGATCTGGAGGGACTCGCAGCCGAACTGAAGGAGAAGAACATCCGCCTCATCCCCATCATCGACGCTGCGATCAAAAAGGAAGACGGCTATGACGTCTATGAAGAAGGGAAAGAAAAAGGCTACTTCCTGAAGAAGGAAGACGGCAGCGACTTCGAAGGCGGCGTATGGCCGGGCATCACCTGTTTCCCGGATTTCCTGCGGCCGGAAGTGCGTGAATGGTTCGGAAAGAAATACCGTTTCCTGACAGATATGGGCATCGAAGGGTTCTGGAACGATATGAACGAACCGGCGATCTTCTATTCGGAAGAAGGCGTACGGAAAGCGCTGGAAGAAGCCGCAAAGCTCAAAGACGAGAACCTGGATCTCGGGAAATTCTTCCATCTGAAAAATGTCTTCGCCTCATTGTCCAACAATCCGGATGACTATGCGGCCATGCAGCACCAGGTCAGCGGGAAGCTGGTCAGCCATGCGAAGCTGCACAACCTGTACGGTGCTTCGATGACGCGGGCGGCCGGGGAATTCTTCGAAAAGGAATTCGGCAGAGAAAAGATCCTGCTGTTCTCCCGCGCTTCCGCGATCGGCTCGCACAGGTACGGCGGCATCTGGTTCGGGGACAACATGTCCTGGTGGTCCCATATCCTGCTCTGTCTGAAGATGCTGGTAAATGTGAATATATGCGGCTACCTGTACTGCGGCGCGGACCTCGGCGGCTTCAACGACAATGCCACGCCGGACCTGGTGCTGCGTTTCCTCGCCTTAGGTGTCTTCACGCCCCTGATGCGCAACCATTCCGCGATGGGCACGCGTCCGCAGGAGTGTTACAGCTTTGAGAATACGGAGGATTTCCGCGATGTCGTACAGGTCAGATACCGTCTGATCCCGTATCTGTATGAAACGATGCGCAATGCGGCGGAAAACGATACCATGATGTTCAGGCCGCTGTCCTTTGATTATCCGGATGACCCCATTGCGCGTGAATGCGAGACACAGCTGATGCTCGGCGACGAATGCATGATCGCCCCGGTCTATGAACAGAACGTATCCGGCAGGACGGTATACCTTCCCGAAGATATGACATTTGTCAGGCTCAGCGGGGAAAGGGTACTGAAGGAAGAACTTCCGAAAGGCCTGCATTATGTCCGCGTCGCGCTCAATGAGGTGCCCCTGTTCCTGAAAAAGGGGAAACACATACCCCTGTGCCGTCCGGCGATGCGTACAGAACTGCTCGATACAGAAGATACGGAATACATCTGACCGATACAGAAAAAGCCTCTTCCCTGATCCGGAAGAGGCTTATGATGGTGGGGATGACGGGACTTGAACCCGTACGATGTTGCCATCAACGGATTTTAAGTCCGTTGCGTCTGCCGATTCCGCCACATCCCCGCATGCGATAAAATTTTATAACCCGTATGAACCAAATGCAAGAATTTTCTTGCATTTATCTATGCCGGATTCTATAATTAAATGGCACTGACATGGTGCCTTAGCCAAGTGGTAAGGCAATAGACTGCAACTCTGTGAGCGCCGGTTCGATCCCGGCAGGCACCTCTCAAAACATACTCCGGTATGTTTTTTTCTTATTTTTTTATGACAGGAGGGATTATGAAGATTCTTCTCAGCAATGATGACGGCATCGATGCGGCAGGTATCCGGGCCCTTGTGGACATACTCAGCCCCGAATATGAAGTCTATGTCTGTGCGCCGGAAGGACAGAGGTCCGGCTATTCGCACAGCTGCACCTATTTCTCCAGGGTCAACCGTGCCTGGAAGCGGGAGATCCCCGGCGCAAAAGCCGCATGGGCAGTCGAGGCGACGCCGGCAGACTGCGTCTATTACGGCATCAACGCCTTCATGGAAGAGGCTCCCGACCTTGTGATCAGCGGGATCAACCAGGGCCCCAATATGGCAGACGACTGCATCTATTCCGGTACGGTCGGCGCCGCAGGCGAGGCGATGGTCCACCGGATCCCGGCGATCGCGGTATCACTCGATTCCTTTGATTCGCACGATTTCAGCACTGCTGCTTCCTTCGTAAAACAGGTGATCCCCGTGTTCATGGCGGATGAAGACAGATTTGAATTCATCCTGAATATCAACGTCCCGGCAGGGGAAGTCAAAGGCGTGAAGGTCACAAGGATGGAGAACGGCAGGGAATATACGAAAGACGTCTCCGTCCGGGAAGAAGAAGGCTGCCTGTACCTGACCTGCAGGGCAAAGCCCGTGGGCATCCATTCCTCCGTAACAGGAGACGTTACAGCTGTAAATGAAGGCTATATCTCCCTGACGCCCCTGATGCATGACATGACGCATCACGAGAGCCGTCTGCGGATGCATGCATATAAAAGCATAAAAATCCCCGAAGACTGATATACTTGTATTTGTTCTTTCTGAAACGAGGTCAATGTATGGACTTGAGCGGACTTTTTAATCTGGAATTCATGATGTTTGCGGAGATGGCCGTCGGCTATTATCTGCGGAAAAGGAATATCATCCGGGAACAGGAGAAGGGCGTACTGACAAAGATGGTCGTCAGTATCCTGCTGCCGGCGAGCATCATCAATTCCTTCAATACGAAGATCGAAGGGGATCTGCTGACGCAGTTCGCACAGATCCTCCTGATCTCCTGCGGTATCCAGGTACTGTGCAACATCCTGGCATCCGTCCTGTACAGGCGGACAAGGGAGAGGCGCAGGCCGATCCTGAAATATGCGACTGTCGTATCCAATGCCGGCTTCCTCGGCAATGCCGTGGCGGAAGGCGTATACGGGTCGGAAGGACTGCTGTTCGGGCAGTTCTACCTGATCCCGCTGCGCATCGTCATGTGGACGGCAGGCCTTTCCTTCTTCGCTGGCAAGGGAAAAGGGAAGGATGCGATTCTGAATGTGATCACGCACCCGTGCATCATCGCCGTATTCATCGGTATCCTGCGCATGGTGCTGAACCTGCCGTTCCCTGCGGCAGTTGACCAGACGCTGGCGTCGCTCGGCAGATGCTCGACGCCGCTGATCATGATCTTCCTCGGCACGATCCTCGCAGATGTCGGCTTCAAAACGATGTTCGTGCAGGAGAATATCTTCTTCTGCGTGATCCGCCTGCTCGTGATCCCCGCGCTCGTGACCGGCATCCTGTACGTCATCGGCATCCGCGGACTGGCAGCTTCGCTGTCTGTCATCCTTGCGGCGATGCCCGCTGCGAGTACGACCGCAGTCCTGGCTGCGCAGTATGACGCCGACGTGGAATTTGCGGCCGATGTCGTCGTTCTTTCCACGGTTCTGTCGATCCTGCTGCTGCCGGCGTGGGTCATCCTCCTCGGCATGATCTTCTGAAAAGGGTGAGTTGTAAAACTCAGCGCAACTTTGTAAAAGATAGCGCAACCCTGAGACAGAAATAACAGGCAAACGGGAGATTGAAGGTTGTAAGCAGCCAAAATCTCTCTTTTTTATGCAAAAATCACAAAAAATCAAGCGCATG
>JAILQT010000109.1 GCA_024698805.1 Solobacterium sp. | reverse complement strand
GTATTCATCCAGACGGTGCGGACGGATGGACTCATCGTCATCGTTCGTTCCGGCCTGTGCGGATAACAGACGGTCATTGTTTGCCATGTTCAGCCTCCTGATTTACGCAGCAGATACTGCAGTCCGATCTTGATATACTCTTCCGTTTTCAGACCGGGCTTCTCTAATAATACATTACCCACCGCATTCAGTTCGCCCGCTTTATACCCGAAATTCTTCAGTCCTTCCAGTGCATCCCTGATCTCGGGCGGGTACTGGACGGAAGCCTTCTGTGTATTTCCGGGTACCGGCACGACTTTTCCTTTCAGATCGAGAACGATCTGTCCGGCGGATTTTGCGCCGATGCCGGGCATTTTCTTAAGCGCAGCGACATTGCCTTCTTCGATCGCCGTTACGATCGCCGCATAACCGGCTTTCGCCAGCATGTTCATCGCCGTCTTCGGTCCGAGACCCTTGACGGAGATCAGCCGCAGGAAAAGATCCTTTTCCTCCTGCGACGGGAATCCGTAGAGACTGGTATCATTCTCCGTAATATGCATATATGTATAGATGCGGATCTCCCTGTTCAGGGACAGGTCCTCAGGATGCGCGTAGGCGATCTGCCAGCCGATTCCGTGATTCTCAACGATCACATAATCCGCACCGTAGGCTGCCACCGTTCCGCTGATAAAACTGATCATATGCTATTCCTTGAAATCCATGATAAACGTGCCGACGATGACCTGGTCACCGTCCTTTACACCTGCATTCCGCAGGGCGTCATCGACACCCATGCGCGTCAGTGTATGTGCGAACTGGTATACTTCCTCTTCCTTGTCGAAATCGATCGTATCGAACAGCCTGTCGATCTTCTCGGATTCGACCTTCCATCTTCCGGGTCCCTGCGGGATGATCTCGAAATCAGGACGTTTCGGTTCGTATCTGTAAACGACTGTTTCTTCCGGTTCCTCTTCCAGAAGCGCTTCGTTTTCCCTTGCCTCTTCGATCATTGCCATCGCCGCATAGAGTACTGCATCGATGCCTTCATGGCGGACGGCACTGATCTCGAAGATCTTCAGATCGGGATATTTCTTCCGGAATTCATCGAGGTATTCCGGCGCATATTCATCGTCCATCTTATTGGCAACGACGATCTGCGGTTTTTCCTCGAGGGACAGGTCATACGTCTTCAGTTCGCGGTTGATGATCTCATAATCCGCAGCAGGGTCCCTCTCTTCGCCGGACATATCGATCACATGGATCAGCACGCGGCACCTTCTTATATGGCGCAGGAACTCGTGTCCGAGCCCCTTGCCTTCACCGGCGCCTTCGATCAGGCCCGGCATGTCAGCCAGGACGAAGCTTCTCTCATCCGGCAGGCTGACGACGCCGATATTCGGTTCGATCGTCGTAAAGGGATATGCAGCGATCTCCGGACGCGCTGCCGTGACGATGGACAGGAACGTGGATTTCCCGACGGACGGGAAGCCGATCAGTCCTGCGTCTGCCAGCAGCCTGAGTTCGATGATGAGGTCGAGGCTCTCACCGACTTCCCCGGGCTGGGCATATTCGGGCGTATCGTTCCGCGCCGTCGCAAAATGCATATTGCCGAGGCCGCCCCTGCCGCCATGTGCGATCAGTACTTTCTGCCCCGGTTTAGTCAGATCGGCAAGCAGGTCATTGTTGGCCGCATTGCGGATCATCGTGCCAAGCGGGACATAAACAGTAACGTCGTCACCGGATTTCCCGTGCTTTTTTTTCGTCAGGCCGGGCATGCCGTTGCCGGCCTTTACAGTCTTCGTGAAGCGCAGCTTCGTCAGTGTCGTCTCATTGGTATCCACCTGAAACCACACATCGCCGCCTTTGCCTCCGTCACCTCCGAACGGTCCGCCGTTGGGATAATATTTCTCGTGACGCCACGCGACGCAGCCGCGCCCGCCGTCACCTGCTTTTACATGCAGTCTGACCAGATCGATCATCGTGACCTCCTTTCACAAAAAAGCCCCTGAAGATTCAGGAGCGATCAGCTTCATTAAGCTTCTACAGGATATACGGATACCTGCTTTTTGTCTTTGCCGAGACGCTCGTATTTAACGATGCCTGCAGCTGTCGCAAACAGTGTATCATCTCCGCCGCGCTTGACATTCTTGCCCGGATAGATCCTTGTGCCTCTCTGACGGTAAATGATGCTGCCGGCATTTGTAAACTGGCCGTCTGCCTTCTTGGCGCCAAGTCTTCTGCCCGCAGAATCACGGCCGTTCTTTGTTGAGGAAACACCCTTCTTTGATGCAAAGAACTGAATATCTAATGTGAACTTCATGATTTAACCTCCGTTTTTTTGATCTTTATAAAATCTGGACTGCTCTCCCTCAGTGTTTTCAGCTGGATGATCCCCGTGCGCATGACTGCTTCGGTGATATCATCGGGCCTGTCGACAATGATCATGACCCTGTTGTCTTCCGCTGATATGTTCTCTGTGCCGCATATCTCATACATGGCATTGCAGAGACCGATCGAGATCGAGCTTGCAGCAGCACATACAAGATCCTTACCCCATTCCGCGCTGTCCGCGTGGCCGGTTATCACCAGTGAAACGGTTCTGTGATCTTTTTCTGTGATGCGGACATCGATCATCTTATGCCTCGATAGCTTCGACCATCAGTTTTGTATACGGCTGACGGTGACCCTGTCTGCGGCGTGTGCTGCCCTTCTTGGATTTGTACTTGAAGATTCTGATCTTCTTGTCTTTGCCCTGTTTTTCAACTTTGCAAACGACCTTGGCTCCGTCGATATAAGGAGTTCCGATCTTAGCGGCATTGTCACTTACGTAAACGACCTTGTCAAATTCAACAGTATCGCCTGCTTCGACATTGAGTTTTTCAACGAAAATGGACTTGCCTGTTTCAACTTTCAGCTGCTTTCCGCCTGTTTCGATAATTGCGTACAATTTAAACACCTCCTGTCATTATCTTAAGACGCGCCATTGAGGGGGCTTATAGCACTTGACCCTTTTCTGAGCGGTTACAGACCTCAACAAAGAGGGCTGATAACGCATATATGATACATGTTTTGAATAGTCGAGTCAAACAGTTATTTCAATACTTTATATATTTTTTTCACATACTTCTGACGTTCGTTCTCGGAGCAGTTGCTCAGGGACGAAAGAAGCGAAAATATCTTCAGTTTTTCCTTTGTATTATAGGAATCATCCAGCTCGACAGCCAGGATCGTAGGCTTCAGGTTGTTCTGAAAATCATTCTCCTCCATGTCTGTGCAGCCGTCCATCAGTCTCAGGAATTCCGCGCCGGTCTTCGGATCATGCTTGCTCATAATGCCTCCTAGAGGAAATCCTCTTCATCCTTCTTCGGTGTGACCCACACCGTCTCTTTGTTTCTGACAGCCTCGTCGAGCATCTCCGCGTAATTGAACTTCGCTTCATAGAACTCGCTCTTTTCGACCGAAGGCTTCGTTACGGGATTCTTCGGATCGAAGATCGTACAGCAGTCCTCAAACGGCAGGATCGATGTCTCATATGTGCCGATCTTTACCGCCTGGTCGATGATCTCCAGCTTGTCAAAACATACAAGCGGACGGATCACGGGTATGCGGATTGCGTCGTTGATGCAGGCGATGCTCTCAAGCGTCTGCGAAGCGACCTGGCCGATGCTCTCCCCGGTAGCGATCGCAAGGCAGCCGCGCTCCTGTGCGATCCTTTCCGCCAGGCGGAACATCATGCGGCGCATCAGCGTCACCGCGTACGGGTCCCCTGCGGCCTTATAGATCGCAAGCTGGATATCCGTGAAATTGACCAGGTGCACGGTCATCTTCGTCTGGTAGACACTGACCATCGACGCGAGGTCCAGCACCTTCTGCTTAGCATTCTCGCTCGTATACGGCGGCGACGCAAAGTGTACGGCCTCGACCTTCAGTCCGCGCTTCATCAGCTGGTACGCAGCCACTGGCGAATCGATGCCGCCGGAAAGCAGCAGCAGGACTTTGCCGTTGATCCCGGCAGGATAGCCGCCGGCACCTTTGATCTTGTCCGACGTGATATAGGTGCCGTCCGAATGGACTTCGAGCCGGATCGCCAGTTCGGGATCATGGACATCCACTTTCAGATCCGTATTCTTCAGGATCTCCCCTGCGACTGCGCGGTTGATGCCGTCGCTTTTTACCGGGAAGGATTTGTCATGTCTTCTGGAGATGATCTTGAATGTCTTTTTATCGGACTCCCTAGCGATCTGCAGGCATCTTTCCCTGATCACCTCAAGGTCGGAATCGACTTTCTCGGTAAAGGAGAATGAGCTGATGCCGAAGACCTTCTGCAGTTTTTCACGGATCTCTTCAGGATCTTCGTCGGTCAGTTTGATATAGATCCTGTCATGTGTTTTCCGGTATGTCAGTTCGGGATAATCCTTCAGCATGTCCCTGATGTTCTGGTAGAGCCTGCTGATGAAATCCTTCCTGTTTTTTCCTTTTGTGCTGAGTTCCCCGAAACGGATCAGCACCGTATCATATTTAACCATACTGTCTGATTATCTCCTTCAGCGCCGTGATGAACGCTTCGATCTCCTGTTCTGTATTGTATCTGGAAAGACTGACGCGGATGCAGGAATTCGCGCGTGCTTCGCTGTAACCCATCGCCGTAAGGACATAACTGGGTTTCCTGCTCCTGGAATCGCATGTGCTCCTGGCACTGACCATGAAGCCTTTTTTGTTCAGCGCGTTCTGCATGACCTCGCTCGGTATCTTCTCATACGAGAAGTTGACCATCGGCACGAGCGGTTCATGCGGGCTGTTCAGTTCGATGCCTTCGATCCCCTCCAGCGAGCCGATCAGTTTCTTTGCGAGCTGCAGCACGGCATCATGCGACTTCCGGCCGTTCTCCAGGGCCAGACGCAGCGTCTTGGCAAAGATCATATTGACGCAGGCGTTGCTGGTGCCGCCGCGGATGCCGTATTCCTGCTCGCCGCCGCTGATCAGGGGGACGAACGGTACGTGGTTCTTCCGGACGAGGATGCCGCTGCCCTTGAGTCCCTCGATCTTATGCGCGCTGATCGAAGCCAGGTCGATGTCCTTCATATCGATATCGATCTTGCCGACAGCCTGCGTCAAATCGCAGTGGAAATATGCATGCGTCTTCGTTTTAACGAAGTGCGCTGCTTCGTGGAAAGGATTCACTGCACCGGTCTCGTTGTTGACCGCCATCAGGGAGACCAGCGCGGTATCGGGCCTTACGGCACGCTTCAGATCCTCGAGACGGACCGTGCCTTCCTGCGTCACCGGAAGATATGTCACGTCCCAGCCGAATACCTCCTGCATCTGCCGGCAGGAGTTCATGATGCTGGAATGCTCGATCGCCGATGTGACGATGTGCCTTTTATCCCTGCAGGCAAAGCAGACCCCTTTGACGGCGCTGCTGTTGGATTCGGAAGACCCTGACGTAAAGATGATCTCGCTGTCTTTCACGCCCAAAAGCCCGGCGATCGCTCCCCGGGCCTTTTCCATCATCCTGCTGACCTCTGTACCTTCATCGTACAGGGATTCGCTGTTCACATAGTATTTTTCAAGCAATGCCTCATAACTCTTTAAGACCGCAGGTTCTGCTGCGGTCGTACTGGCATTGTCTAAATAGACTCTATTCTGCACCCTTTGCGTTCTCCTTGATCATGGATTCGTAGTTGCCCGGATGGATCTTTTCGATCGTTGCGATCGCCACGGTAAGTGCCTGTGTATATTCACCGTTGCGGAAGCACAGTTCGGAGCGTGTGAGTTCCGAATCGATGTCCGCATATGTGGATCTGTATCTGTTTCCGAATACGATCGTATTCTCGACCATGACGACAGTGCCGACAACATTGTTGACATTGTTGTACAGCTTGTAGATGAAGTCAAGCGCTTCCTGCAGCGTCGCATTCAGCAGCTGCATGTTAAGCGTATCTTCCTTCATCAGATCATCGAGCTTGTGCACATAATCATTCGCCTTGCGCATATCCGATTCATATGTCTCGGAGATGCTCGGCAGCTTGTATCTGCGGATCTTGCGCTGCATCTGGTTCATGATGATCTGCAGTTTGACGAGCTGCTTCTTCGCACGGTCTTCATCGCCCGAAGCCATCTCGATGCGGTCGCGCATATCCTTGAGCGATCTGCTGCATGTACTGAACTGCTCATTCAGTTCCTTCAGAGAGACCATGACAGTGCTTGCGGGGATCTGGAAGTTATGGACATTCTCATAGACACGCGGCTGCATATCGTTGAGACGCTTCAGTTCCTCCTGCTGTTTGTTCAGGTCGGAATCCATTCCTTCCAGGCCGAACTTGACGGAACTCTTCGTATAGGATTTCTGTACATAGTCCGCCAGACGGTTCGTCTCGGCTGCGAGTTCTTCCGTCTCCTTCGCATAGCTCTGGATCGTATCGTACGCTTCGCTCTCCTTGGCTACGGCGTCGCTCATCTGCGTCAGTCTCTTCTTATAATCATTGAGGTGCGCACGCATGCCCTGGATATTGCCTGCTTTGATCTTCTTGAGGTCTTCACGCAGGGATTCAGTCATGATCTGCACATTCTTCTCAACTTCGAGATGCTTGAGATAAACGCCGCGGTTGCGGTTGGATACATAGTCCGCATGAAGCTTTTCCGCCATCTTGGGAATGATGCCCCTTGCGTCTTCAAGAAGTGAAGGAAGCTCATCCAGCTCAGACTGCAGTTCATCCAGCGCATCGCGGATCAGGTCAAGCTGCGCGTTGGCACGGTCATAATCATTGGAGAACATCCATTCTTCGAATGTTGAGAACATCTTTTCCGTATCGGAGATCTTCCCCTCGATCATTGCCCAGCAGTAGGAAAGTTTGGACTGGTTCTCATTTGCCTGCGCCTTGATCGCACGGAACCTGTTCTTCAGGGAAGTGACTTCCTGTCTCTGTTCGGTCTCGCGTGCAAGGATCTGGTCCAGCAGCGACTCAAGCTCCGTAACCTTGTTTTCCGTTACGGCAAGGTCTGTCTGCGCCGAAGCGAGCAGAGTATTCGCTTTGGCAAGCCTGCCGGAAGCGATCGCATCTTCCGCATCTGCGAGGTTCGCGGAGATCGATGTGATGTCCGCCTGCACCTTGTCGAAGCTTTCCTTGGCTTCACTGACCCTGGAAGCTGTATCTGTATCAACGCGGCTGATTGCGACAGCCTTGTTCATCTTCAGTGATATAGGCACGCTTTTCACCTTGGAGAAGCGTTCTTCAAGTTCGCTGAGCGTCCTGTTGTATTTTCCGGACCTGAGTTTCTGTATAAGAAGCCATAATAAGAGGAATACAATAATTACGATAATGGCTATAACGATCTTTATATCAGATAATTTTGCGAGAAACTGATTCATATCGGCTCCTTTCATACTTCGCTATTTTACCACATAATGTGTCCGGTTGCAGTCTCAAAAACAAGAATTAAGCAATCCCGTCCGGCGGTGATGCGTTCATTCAGACAGCCGTTTTATTCTTTTCCGCAATACAATTATTTTATTGACACCCTCTTCAAATAATGGCATAATAATCGGGCGTTAAATGATGGCAGCATGCAGAGTTCTGCACCAGGCGTTATCGGCATATACTGTACCCCAGTAACCGGCTGCGAAGGTGAAAAGGCTAGTGATAACACCCTGCATGAATGATCTGCACCTGTTGTTGTTTCTCGGCCATTTAAGGAGGAAACAATACATGGCACGTTACACAGGACCTGTCTGGAAGAAAGCCAGACGCTTAAGCTTCTCCGTCCTCGAAACAGGCGAAGAGCTTAAAAAGAGAACATACGCACCGGGTCAGCACGGCCCGACAAAGCGTATCAAGCTGAGCAACTACGGTCTGCAGCTCCGCGAGAAGCAGAGGATCAGAACGATGTACGGACTGAACGAACGTCAGTTCGCAACACTGTTCCGCAAAGCTTCCAAGATGGAAGGCATGGCAGGCGTCAACTTCCTGATCCTGCTCGAGAGCAGACTGGACAACGTAGTATACCGCATGGGTTTCGCAAGAACACGTGCAGCCGCAAGACAGCTTGTCAACCACGGTCACATCGAAGTCAACGGAAAGAAAGTTGATATCCCCAGCGCTCATGTCAAGCCGGGCAGCGTCATCACGATCCGTGAGAGAAGCCGCAATATGGCAGCGATCAACGAAGCGCTCGAAGCTAACATTCAGGCTCCCGCATTCGTCGAAGTAGACAAGGAAAACAAAAAAGGTACATTCCTCCGTCTGCCGGAAAGAAGCGAACTGAACCAGGAGATCAACGAAGCACTCGTAGTCGAATACTACAACCGCTAAAGCTTCATTTAACGAAAGCATCGGTCATGTACCGGTGCTTTTTCTTTGTCTTCCAAAAGAAAAGCACCGGCATCAGAGCCGGTGCTGCTTACAGTTCAGTTTGCGCCGTACTGTTCGTAATACGCATCGATCCTTCCGAGGAGTTCATCCGTAAGCATGTCCTTTTCCTTCAGGATCTCAATGACTTCCTTCATGGATACGATCGCCGCTGTCGGAAAACCGTATGTTTCGCTGACTTCCTTCAGTGCGGTCATATTCGTTTTCCCGCGCTCGTTCCTGTCCAGGGAAACGATCAGGCCTTTGATCTCAACATCAGCCTGCGCCTTTACAATGGGAACGGTCTCTTCCATCGATTTGCCGGATGTCGTCACGTCTTCGATCATGATGACCCTGTCGCCGTCCTTCAGCTTCGTACCGAGCAGGATGCCGGCATCGCCGTGATCCTTGGCTTCCTTGCGGTTGCAGCAGTACCGGACTTCTTTGCCGTAAAGCTCATAGACAGCCATCGCTGCAGCTACGGCAAGGGGGATGCCCTTGTAGGCAGGTCCGAAGAGGACGTCAAAATCCAGGCCGTAATTATCATGGATCGCCTTTGCGTAATATACTGCGAGATCATGAAGCTGCCTGCCCGTGACATAGGCGCCCGCGTTCATAAAGAACGGGCTCTTCCTGCCGGATTTCAGTGTGAAGTCGCCGAATTTCAGCGCTTCGCATGACAGCATGAATTCCGTAAATTCCTTCTTATATTCTTCCATCGCTGATCTCCTTTTCGATCATGTCATACGCTGCCTTCGGATCATCGCTCTTTGTGATCGATCTGCCGACGACGATCATGTCGCAGCCCTGCTCCCTTGCATAAAGCGGTGTAGCGATACGTTTCTGGTCGTCCGCGCTGCCGCCCGCAAGACGGATGCCGGGCGTTACGGTCAGGAAATCTTCGCCGCACGCTTCATGGATCGCTTTGGCTTCATGGACGGAACAGACGACGCCGTCAAGGCCTGCTTCCTTCGCATTGCGCGCATAGCGCTTCACCGTATCCAGCACGGTCCCTTCGATGCCAAGCTCCTCATTCATCGCTTCCTGCGATACGGACGTGAGGATCGTAACACCGATCAGCTTCGCGGGTTCCTGTCCTTCCGGTGTGCCCTCGAGGATCCCCTCTTTCGCAGCCTTCATCATCGCGATGCCGCCGGCACAGTGGCAGTTGACGATATCGACGCCGAGTTTCGCAAGGTTCTTCATGCCGCCCTTTACGGTATTGGGGATGTCGTGCAGTTTGAGGTCCAGGAATACTTTGTGGCCCATCGCCTTGATATCCCGGACGATATCCAGGCCGCATGCATAGGTCAGCTCCATGCCGATCTTGACATATACCGGTTCGTCAAACTGTTTCAGGAATGCAAGTGTTTCTTCCCTGGACGAAAAGTCCAGCGCTATGATCGTTCTGCTCATCTGTGGCTCCTTCCTATCGCCTCATCGATCGAATCGTATCCGTACTTTTCCAGTGCGCCGGGAAGATCCTCAATGATCTTCCGGCAGATATACGGGTCCTTGAAATTCATCGCACCGACTTCAACAGCGGATGCGCCGGCATTCAGGAATTCCAGCACATCTTCCGCTGACGTGATGCCGCCGACACCGATGATCGGTATGCGGACAGCTTTTGCGCACTGGTAGACCATGCGCACTGCGACCGGACGGATCGCCGGGCCGGACAGACCGCCTGTCAGATTGCCGATCAGGGGCTTCCCTGTCCTCAGGTCGATCCGCATGCCAAGCAGCGTATTGATCAGCACAAGGCCGTCCGCCCCTGCTTCTTCGACTGCCCTGGCGATACTGACGATATCCGTGACATTCGGCGTCAGCTTGACATAGACCGGCTTTTTGGAAGCCTGTTTGGCAAGCCGCGTGATGCCCGCCGCAAGCGCCGGATCCGTGCCGAGGCCGATCCCGCCGTGCTTTACGTTCGGACAGGAGATATTCAGCTCAAAGGCATCGACGCGCGCAGCATCATTCATCTTCTGTATGACTTCGATATAATCCTCTTCGGATGCGCCCGCTACGTTCGCGATCACGCATGTATCGAACTGTTCCAGAAAAGGCAGTTCATTTTCAATGATATAGTCGACACCGTGATTCTGCAGGCCGATCGCATTCAGCATGCCCATCGGCGTCTCCGCGATGCGGACTCCCTCGTTGCCGAAGCGTTCGCGCGGCGTAGCGCTCTTGATCGCGATGCCCCCGAGCAGCGAAAGGTCATACAGCTGTGCCAGTTCCCTGCCGTATCCGGCGCAGCCGCTCGCAGGGATAACGGGATTCTTCAGCTCAAGTCCCGGCAGTGAAACGCTGATCTTCACAGAAGTACCTCCCCGATCCGGAATACCGGGCCGTCGCTGCAGACGCGGACGCTGCCGCCGTCTGCCGTATTCTTCACGCAGCCCATGCAGGAGCCCATGCCGCATGCCATGCGCGCCTCCAGGGAAACATATCCGTCCGTATATACCTGACTGACCGCCTTCAGCATCGGTTCCGGGCCGCAGCACAGCACGAACGTATCTCTGATGTCATTCTCACGGATCGCATCCAGTACGGTCCCTTTCGTGCCCATGCTGCCGTCCATCGTCGCGATGGCGGTCCGGCACCCGAGTTCTTCGAAAGCGTCTTTCAGGATCACGCTTTTTCTGTCGTTGAAACCGAGGACTGCGGTGACCGCATATCCTTTTTCCCGGTAGCGCACAGCCGTCTCATAGAGGGGCGGGACACCGATCCCGCCGCCGATCAGCATCACATCCCTGTCTTCAACCGGGAAGCCGTTTCCGAGCGGGCCGAACAGCGATACGGCATCGCCCGCCTGAAGCCTGCTCAGCGCTTTTGTGCCGTCTCCCTGGATCCTGTAGATCAGTGTCAGGGAATCGTCTGTACGCGAAGCGATACTGATGGGACGGCGCAGGAAGAAGCCCGGTACTTCGACCTGCACGAACTGGCCGCACTTCGCTTCCGCTGCAAGGACTGTACGGATATCAAGCTGGAAGATACCTTCCGCGATCCTTTCCTGCCGGATGAGGGTTCCTGTATCTGTACGCATCACTTTCTCCTATCTCCGAACGGTATTCGTGCTGTCTTCACGGTATACCGTCTGCCCGCCGCAGATCGTCTCGACCGTCTTCGCATAGACGGACCAGCCGTCAAACGGCGTGTTCTTTCCCTTCGAGTAGAATGTATCCTTATCGATCACATATTCTTCCCCGAGCTTCATCAGCACAAAGTCCGGACGCCAGCCCTTTTCGATCCTGCCGGTCTTGTCCAGACCGAACCTTCTTGCAGGCTTCTCGCTCATCCATGAAACGAGCTGCGACAGCGTCCATCTGTGCGTGCGGTG
Organism: Solobacterium sp.; assembly: GCA_024698805.1. Classification (GTDB taxonomy): domain Bacteria; phylum Bacillota_I; class Bacilli_A; order Erysipelotrichales; family Erysipelotrichaceae; genus Bulleidia. Next base: position 3,546 of record JAILQT010000109.1, on the reverse strand, counting down.
TACGAATTCCGTATAGAGCACCGCAAAACTGGTCTCCAGCGAGACGATGCCGAACGCGGCGTCTGCCATCGGTTTGCGCTTGTCGCTTTCCGTATGCGGGGCGTGATCGCTGGCGATGAAATCCAGGACGCCGTCTTCGAGTCCGGCAATCAGTACCTTGCGGTCTTCATGCGAGCGCAGGGGCGGGTTCATCTTCCAGTTCGGTCCCTTGACATCCCTGTCTTCGAGGACCAGGTGATGCGCCGTGACTTCCGCACTGACATCACCGCCTGCTTCCTTTGCCTTGCGCAGTGCTTCCACGCTCTCCGCGCAGGAGATATGGCAGCCGTGGTACTTCGTGCCTGTGAGCAGCGCGATCTGCAGGTCGCGGATCAGCTGCGTGCTCTCGCATAATGAGGAGATGCCTGTCCAGCCGTTCCGAACGGCATAGGCGCCTGCGTGCACGCTCGCACCGGGCTCCCTGTAATCCATGTTCTCCGTATGGCATGCGATCAGCACGTCCTGTTTCTTTGCCTCCCTGAGCGCTTCGCGCATGACCCTGTCATCCGCTACGCCGACGCCGTCATCGCTGAACCAGCGGATGCCGAGCGCCTTCAGTTCTTCAAAGGGCGTTACTTCCCTGCCGTATTCCTTGACGGTGATCGTGCCGTACGGGAATACACGGACATAGGAATTGTCCTTTATGCGCTGCAGATAATTGCGCATCGTCTCGGCATTATCCGGGAACGGGTTGACATTCGGCATTGCGAAGATCGTCGTGAATCCGCCTTTCGCGGCAGCGTGGGTGCCCGAGCGGATCGTTTCCTTCTGCTCAAAGCCCGGCTCCCTGAGATGGACATGCACGTCGACCAGGCCGGGGAGGACCGTCAGTCCTGTGCCGTCGATCGTTTCACATTCCGTATCGATATGATCCTGGATATCAATGATCTCATTCTCATCAAACAGGATGTCTTTCCGGACGATCTCATTGTTGTAAAGGATCTCCGCGTTGATGATCTTCCTCATATTCACACCTCGAACGGCTTAAAGCCGAAAGCACGCTTGATCACCGCTTTTCTGACAGCGACGCCGTTGTGCATCTGTTTGTATATCCTGGAACGCTCGCATTCGACGAGGTCTCCGTCGATCTCGACATTGCGGTTGAACGGCGCCGGATGCATGATGATCGCCCCCTTCTTCATGCGCGCCGCTCGTTCTTTCGTAAGTCCGTAGGTCTGCAGGTATTCATTCCCGCTCATCTCGCCTGTGGATGCGCCCCTTTCGCGCTGGATCCTCAGCATCATGACGACGTCCGCTTCCGGTATCGCTTCATCGAAATCGACATGGCGGAAGCCTTCGCGCTTCCACATCTCGGGACCGGCAAAAGAGACATCAGCCCCGAGCAGCTCCAGCGCCGCCTTGTTGGAAGACGCCACCCTGCTGTGCAGGATATCGCCGCAGATGAGGACGTTCAGTCCCTCGATCGCGCCGAATTCCTGCTTCATCGTCATCAGGTCGAGCAGGCACTGCGTCGGATGGTCATTGGCGCCGTCGCCGCCGTTGATCACCGGGATGCCTACGCCCTCGAGCTGTTTCCAGTAGGCAGGCTGCGTATGGCGGATCACCACCGCGTCATATTCCGCGCTTTCCAGCATGCGGATCGTATCATACAGCGTCTCACCCTTGATGATGGAGGATAATTCTGTGGCGATATCAACGCTCATGCAGCCGAGCTGCTTTTCCGCGCTGACGAATGAATAATGTGTTCTTGTGGATGCTTCAAAAAAAAGATTGGCGATTAAAGCCTTCTTAACAGGCAGCTGCCAATCATGATAGCGGTCATCAAACAATAAAGCATCATTGAGGATATCATTGATATCCTGCGCACTGAGATCCTTCATGGAAAGAAGAGAGTTTTTATTCATGTTGCCCTCCTGTCTTATTTGAACCGTGCAAATAATACCATAGAGCCGCAGATTCTTAAAGTGTTTTGTTTCCCTCCATAAAACGCAAAAAGATGCCGGAGCATCTAGGTTCGCGAGCCGTGCGGATGAGCATCCTCCACAGCTTTGACAAGTCTGTCCTGTGTGACATGCGTGTAGATCTGCGTCGTTGAGAGATTCTCATGGCCGAGCAGTTCCTGTACGGATCTGAGGTCGGCGCCGTTGTCGAGCAGGTGCGTTGCGAACGAATGCCTCAGCATATGCGGATGCACATGGATGCCGAGATCCGCCTTCTCCGCGGCTTCATCCAGGATCATCTGGATCGCACGGGGGGAGATCTTCTTTCCCTTCTGCGAAACAAAGAGCCAGCCGTGTTCCTCTTTTCCTTCCATGAAGACCGGTCTTGCGGCCTGCAGGTAGTATTCGAGCAGCTGCGCGCAGCGGGGATAGAATGGGACCATCCTTTCCTTGCTCTCCTTGCCGAGGATGATCAGGTACCTCTGCTTCAGATCGATATTCCGGATCAGGACGGAAGCACATTCCGAAACACGCAGCCCGCAGGCATACATCAGTTCGATCATGCACCTGTTGCGGATCTCTTTCGGATCTTTCAGATCGAATACAGACAGAAGTTTCTCCGTCTGGTCGAACGTCAGGTATTCGGGAAGCTTCCGCCTGCTTTTTGCGCCGTGGAACATGCGCACCGGGTCCGTATGAACATCCAGGTGCCGGCAGGCATAGGCATAGAAAGACTTCAATGCCGAAAGCGCGCGCGAATAACTTGCATTGGAGATCCCTGTGCCCGTGATCTCCCCGCTTCTGAGCGCGGTGATATAGGCGCTGACATCCTCCTTCGTAACGTCATTCAGGTCGTCGATGCCGCACTCCTGCAGGTATGCAAGGAATCTTCCCACATCCCTGCCGTAGGCGTCCCTGGTATCGGCCGAGCCTGTACGGTGCGCTGCGGTATAATCCAGAAAGCTTTCCAGGATCTCGTCAAAGTTCATCATCTTCCATCATTTTCCTGACCAGTGCCAGGGACTGCGGCGCATAGGCGTTCTTCCTGTCCTTTTTCTTTACTTTGGCATCCAGGTACATGATGCCGAAGTTCGCATTCATCGGCTGGAAATGATCCGGATCCGCCGTGCAGATATAGTGCGCCATCGCACCCGTCATCGTCCGGTTCGTCATGACTGCAGGCTGTTTCCCCTGCAGCAGGCGCGCCATGTTTATTCCTGCCAGCATGCCGGAGGCAGCGGATTCCACATAGCCTTCGACACCGGTGATCTGGCCGGCAAAGAACAGGTCGTCCCTGTCTTTGAACTGGTATGTCTCCCGCATGAATACGGGCGAATTGATATAGGTGTTCCTGTGCATGACGCCGTAGCGGACGATCTCCGCGTTCTCAAGCCCCGGGATCATCCGGATGATGCGCTTCTGCTCGCCCCATTTGAGGTGTGTCTGGAAACCGACGATATTGTACAGGGTCGCTTCGGCATTATCCTGCCTGAGCTGCACGACCGCATACGGACGCTTCCCGTCCTTCTCCAGCCCGACGGGCTTCATCGGTCCGAAGAGCAGCGTGTTCCGGCCGCGGGCGGCCATGACTTCAAACGGCATGCAG
>JAILQT010000050.1 GCA_024698805.1 Solobacterium sp. | reverse complement strand
CACCGATAATCGGTCCGCCTGTCTCATCATTCACCGTTCCCTTGATTACACTCTGAGCCAATGCCCCCAAGGGGAACATATACCTGGTCTATGATCCTCTTTTCGGTGTCGAAGGTGCTGTTCCCTGCATGGCCGTGACGGTAATGCTCGGCGTACTTTGTATTTACAGAGCGCATCTGCAGGACAGGACAGGCGATCTGCTGCTGAGTTATGAAGCACGAAGAAGCGAAACAATATAGTGGAAATGAGTCTGCAGAAGGCAGGGATACAGCCGGCCGTCAGACACGCAGATCCCGGTTTTTTTGAAGTTTGGTTGAATACCCGTTGAAGTCTTTTTAATCAGCGATGAAAGCCACGCATGAAAAAAGGGGATTCAAAGAGGATTCAAAGCATTAAAAAAGCCTTACAAAATAAGGCTTAGTGCCGCTTGGCAGAATTGAACTGCCCGCTGAGCATTACCATTGCTCTGTATTACCACTATACTAAAGCGGCGTCGCTTTATCATTTTAACAAATCTGAAGCATATTTCAATACAGACAGTTATTTTCCGTATTGCATAGAGTAACTGTTTTTATTTTATCCATTGCATATTGACTGATGCTTAAATACATTGGATAAAAAAATACGTTGTGAGATAATAATAAATGAACAGCTTTTCATGCGGCTTAAAGACCGCATGGACCTGATAAACCGGAATGATGGAAAAGAATCACTTATATCTGACAGGTTATATAAAAAGGACACTGGTCATCCTCTGTATGATCCTTTTGATCGTCCCTGTGATTCGCATACCGGTCTTCGCAGACGAAGCAGATGAAACATCTGAATCCATCGTTGTGGACCCGATCAACAGCGAAGACGGCTATTCCTGTGTCCTTTACAATAATACGAACGGGCTTCCCACCTCGGAAGCGAACGATATCGCGGAAACAGCGGACGGCTTCATCTGGATCGGCAGTTATGCCGGCCTCGTACGTTACGACGGGAACTCTTTCGTGCGCATGGACTCCTCTTCCGGGATAACCAGTGTCAAATGCCTTTTTGTCGATTCAAAAGACCGTCTGTGGATCGGTACGAATGAGAGCGGCGTAGCAGTCATGGAACAGGGGAAGTTCCGCATATGGGGCAGGAATGAAGGCATGCATTCCTTTGCCGTGCGCGACATCACCGAGGATGATGACGGCGTCATCTATGTGGCGACCACAGCCGGCATTGCCATGATCGATAAAGATATGAATATGAGTTATATCGATGATCCGCGGGTGACCGGGTTCATCGATACGCTTGAACCGGGAAGCGACGGTTATATTTACGGCATCACGAACCTCGGCGATGCCTTTACGGTCCGTGACGGCAGGATCACGCATTTCTATGACCATGAAGAAGGCAACTTCGCCGGCATCAGTTATATCTATCCCGATCCGAACAATATGGGGCATATATACTTTGAGACCAAAGACTCGAAACTGTTCTACGGTACGATGGACAATATGCTGCATGTGCTCAGGGAGATCGATATTGACCCGCTGGACGATGTAGAGGCCATGAAATACCTGGGAGGCCGTTTCTGGATCTGCACAAGAAAAGGAATCGGCGCCCTGGATTCGCAAGGCGTGCATATACTGGATTATGTCCCTATGGTCAATTCCGTCGGAAGTGTGATGACCGACTATGAAGGCAACCTGTGGTTCACGTCCACCCGTCAGGGTGTCATGAAGATCGTTCCGAACCAGTTCAACGACATCTCCGAGAAATATGAGCTTCCCGAAATGGTCGTCAACTCGACCTGCATGCTGGACGGGAAACTGTTTATCGCATCGGATACCGGACTGGCGGTAGTCGAAAAGGACAGGATCGTCGAGGAAATACCTCTGACGAAAGTACAGACTGTTTCCGGGGAAGAACTGGATTATACCGATCTTATCGAGATGATGTCGGATTGCCGCATCCGCTCGATCATCCGTGACAGCAGGGACAGGCTGTGGATATCTACCTGGCAGAAATACGGCCTGGTCCGCTATGATCACGGCGAACTGATGATCTTCAGTGAAACGGACGGACTTGTATCCGACCAGGTGCGAACAGTATATGAAAGAAAAGACGGTTCGTTCATAACCGCAGGCCGCGGCGGTGTTTGCGTGATCGAAGGCGACAGCGTCACGGATCTGATCAATGAGGAAGACGGTCTGAACAATACGGAAGTCCTCACAGCCATCGAGGGGAAGAACGGGGATATCCTGATCGGCACGGACGGCGGCGGTATCTATGTCATCGGCAGGGACGGCGTCATCCATATCGGCGCGGATGAAGGTCTTTCCTCCGAATCGGTCATGCGCATCAAATATGATGTCAGCGACAGGGTATACTGGATCATCACCGGCAGTTCCATCGCCTATATGACGGAGGACTACAAGCTGACGACAGTCGATATGTTCCCGTATTCGAACAATTTCGATATCTATAAAAACAGCAGGGGGGAGATGTGGGTCTTAAGCTCCAACGGCATCTATGTCACGCCTGTCTCCGACCTGATCGAGAACAACCAGATGACGCCGATGCATTACGGACGATCCAACGGACTCCCGTGCATCGCGACAGCGAACTCCTACAGCGAGCTGACAGACAGCGGCGACCTGTATATCGCGGGCACGACCGGCATCGCCAAGGTCAATATTGAGAATTCCTACGGGGCTGTAAAGGATCTGAAAGCCCTGATCCCTTATATCGAAGCAGACGGGATGAAGATCTATCCGGACGGGGAGAACACGTTCCATGTACCGGCAGAGACGAAAAAGATCACCATCTACGGTTTCGTATACAACTATTCACTGATCAACCCGTTTATCCGATACTGGCTTCAGGGCTTCGATACCGAAGCCGCGACTGTCCGCAGGAGCGAATTCGAATCTGTCACATATACCAACCTGAAAGGCGGGAAATACCGCTTTGAGATGCAGCTGAAGAACCAGGCCGGACAGACGGAAAAAAGCATTTCTGTCGTGATCGACAAGCATAAAGCCTATTATGAGGAATACTGGTTCTACCTCCTGCTCATCGCCATTGCCGGACTCGTCATCTATAAAGCTGTTACAGGCTATGTGGAAAAACGGATCAGCTCACTGGAAAGAAAACACCAGGAGGCCGTGGAAAAGGAACGCATCCGGACCGAGATGACCACTGCCAACCTGATCCAGACAAGTATGCTGCCGCATGAATTCCCGCCGTTTGCGGACAGGCATGAATTCGATATCTACGCAAGCATGGATCCAGCCCGTGAAGTCGGCGGCGACTTCTACGATTTCTTCCTGATCGACGATGACCATCTGTGTCTTGTCATTGCGGACGTATCCGGGAAAGGGATCCCCGCAGCCCTGTTCATGATGGCTTCGAAGATCCTCCTGCAGAGCATCGCAATGACCCGCGTATCCGCTTCCGAGATCCTGGAAAGGACGAACCGTGCGCTGTGCGCCAATAACCAGGCGGAGATGTTCGTCACAGTCTGGGCAGGCATACTCGAGATATCGACAGGGAAGCTGACCGCAGCCAATGCCGGTCATGAATACCCCTTCATCAATAATGCGGACGGAAGCTTCGAAGTGCTGAAAGACAAACACGGCTTCGTCATCGGCGCGATGGAAGAAGCGAAGTATAAGGAATATGAGATCATGCTGAAGCCCGGCGCGAAAGTATTCGTGTATACGGACGGCGTTCCCGAAGCCGAAGATGCCGCACAGAACATGTTCGGCATGCAGAGGCTGACGGAAGCGCTGAACCGTGATCCGGACGCTTCGCCGGAACAGCTGCTGAAGACGGTACGGAAAGCCGTAGACGACTTTGCCGGCGCTGCGGAACAGTTCGATGACCTGACGATGCTGTGCATCGAATACAAAGGGCCTGCCGCAGGACAGGGGTAAAACAGAACGAACAAAACGATCCATGAGCGGTAAAGTTTCATGGATCGTTTCCCGTAAATGAACCGATAAGCGAATGATCCAGAAGGAGATGGAATGAACAATAAAACACTGACGAAAATTGCGATGATCGCAGCGGTCTACACGGCGCTGTGCCTTATACCGGGGCTCTCCATGATCGCCTACGGACCCGTCCAGGTCCGCATCGCGGAAGCGCTGACGCTCCTGCCGCTGCTCTGGAAGCCTTCGATCTGGGGCGTATCCCTGGGCTGCTTCCTGGCCAACCTCATCGGTGCCATGACCGGAATCAACCCGACCGGCTATATCGATGCGATCGCAGGCACATTCGCTACATTCTGCGCCGCATACTGCACATGGACGCTGCGGGAGAGGACTGTGAAGGGCATACCCCTGCTGTCCTGTGCGATGCCTGTCCTGTTCAACTTCGTGATCGTCGGAGCAGAACTGGCGTTCCTGTTCATGCCGGACAACCTCATCGCCGGCACCCTGATCAACGGCACCTATGTCGCGGTCGGGGAGCTCATTGCCGTCACCCTCGGCTATTTCCTGATCAGGGGACTGGAAAGAACAAGTGTATTCAAAGAATGAGCAGCAGTGGACGAATCGTTCACTGCTGCCTGCTGTTTACTGTTCTTCTTCGATCATTTCTTTGACGACAAGGTAATACTTGTACATCAGCGGGACATATGTCACCGCGAATACACCCGCTGCTGCTGCGCGCACAGCCTGTTTGTGTTCCTTCTTCACCGCATAGGATCCGGCGAACAGTCCCATCGAAAACAGGCAGAATTTCAGCAGCGCGATATCCTTCCAGTCACTGCGTGCCAGATATCTGTCAGCGCTCTCAAAGATCTTATCCATATGATTATCCTTTCCGCAATCATGTTCTGCTGTCTTCATTATAGTACGGAAACGGTATCATTTGAACGGACAGCGGACTGTATACGTGAACAGTTCTTTTTTTTATACCGGTCAAAAACAGCATGGATCCGTGGCGGAATGCTGTACAATAGATTCATTAAGAGGTAATGAAATGGGTTACAAATTATGGAAGATCGCAGAAGACCTGCGCAGTGATTACGATTGGGTGGAACTCTCCCATGAAATGACGAATGACAGTCCTGTATGGTCCGGTATCCCCGAAGGATCTGTTGAAGTCGCAAAGACAGTATTTGACTGGGGCAACCCGATGCTCGAGTGCCTGATCCAGACTTTCAAATTCCCGGGCCAGTTCGGCACGCATATCGATTTCCCGGGTCACTTCGTAAAGGACAGGGAACTCTCGGAATCCTATTCCGTTGAAAGCATGATGTACCCGCTCTGCGTGATCGATATCACGGACAAGGTAAAGGAAGACGTCCATTATGCCGTTAAGAAGGATGACATCATTGCCTATGAGAAGGAATACGGGAAGATACCCGACGGTGCATTTGTAGCGCTGCGCACAGACTGGTCGAAGAACTGGCCGGACATGGATAAACTCTCCGGCATCGCGGAAGACGGGTCCGAGAATTTCCCGGGATGGTCACTGGAAGCGCTGAAGTATATCTATGAAGAGAGAAACGCCGCTGCCAACGGTCATGAGACACTGGATACGGACGCTTCCGCAGAAGCCGCAAAGGCAGAAGACCTCGCATGCGAGAGGTATGTCCTGGATTCCGGCAAGCTGCAGGTCGAAGTCCTGCAGAACCTTGACAAGGTCGCACCGGCAGGCGCGCTGATCTTCGTGTTCTGGCCGAGGATCAAAGGTGCTACGGGCCTTCCCGTACGTGCTGTTGCCGTCACGCCGAAGAAATAATGATGCGTATCCCGTCACGGGCAGATCCGCACAGATGCGGTCCTGTTCCGGCGGGATCTTTTGATTCCATGAAGGAAGGGGGAAGTTCATGATCACAGAAGAAAGAAAAAAACAATTGCTGCTGAAGATCAATAAGCTGGACGCCTATACGGAGATCCAGAATACGATGGGCAGGATGATCGCTGCAGTCAATTTCCGCAGGAAAGACGACGTATACAGATACTTCGCGTCCGAACTGGAAGACGTATCGCTGGAATATGCGGACGAAGGCGTTTTCACAGGCCCGGAAGCGGTCCGGGCAGGCATTGCGCACCTGCTGGGCGAAGAGATAAAGCCCGGTGAGATGATCGACCTGCAGCTGACGACGCCGGTCATCGAAGTTGCCGGTGACTGCATGAGCGCCAGGGCCGTATGGTGGTCGCCCGGCGCTGCTTCCGTGCTCAGGGAAGGGCAGGACCCGCAGGCATTATGGGTCTGGGGTGACTTCGCTGTTGATTTCGTTTACATCCATGAAGAATGGAAGATCCGTCATCTCCATTACTTTACGCTGATCAAATGCGATTATCACAAGGGATGGGTGGAAGACACCTCGCTGATCAACCGTCCGAACACCGCGATGCACCCGCTGGCACAGCCTTCTACATGGCATCATCCGTATCATCCGAAGGCCGTCCGCTTCGGCATCCCGGCAGCACCGTACCCGTATGACACAGACCGTGAAGAAGACCGGTACTGGATGCTGCGGAACGACAAGACAAGGTGATCCGCATGAGAGTTACGAAAGAAGACCTGGACCTTCTCAGTGAAGAAGAGTTCCTGCAGGCGGAGAAGACCGTCGATAAACTGATCGCAGTATGGGAGATCCGCAATCTGCGCGGCAGGGCGGCCATCTTCCACGATGACCAGCATATCGGCCAGCCGCGGAAAGAACTGAAGGCAATGGGCCATCCGGCATTTGATACAGAAGGCGAGACCGCTTTCCGCATGAAGCCGGTCGTCGATTCCCTGGAAGGGAATATGCTGATCCATCCGCTGACGACGCCGGTGATCGAGGTCAATGACGGCTGCACGGCCGCAAGGGGCGTATGGTGGTCCCTCGGCATCGAAGGCCTCTCGAAATTCCGGGAGACGCCGATGGCGATCCTGTCGCTCGGCATGGTGCCCGGCACGCATGTGAAGATGGACGGGGAGTGGAGGATCCTTGCGGGCAACTGGCAGCGGACGACGAAGAATGAATACCATGCCGGCTGGATCGATGACATGCAGGTCACCAATACCAGGCCTCCCCTGACAAAGGAACAGGACAGGAACTTCCTCGGCAGATATGCCTATCAGAAGGATGAGGTCCGCAGACCTGTCCCGCAGCCGCCGCAAAAGGACACATGGCAGGAATACCCCGATCCGACGGATCCTTCCTGGCAGTTCTGCCTGCTGGAAGAATAATAAGTAGTGAATCAAAGAAAAACAAAGGATGCCGTTGGCATCCTTTGCCGGTTTTGTTTACTGTTCCGCAGGCTCCATGTCGTCTCTGCCGTGTTTGCAGATGGGGCACTGGTAATCCGCAGGCAGCTGGTCGCCTTCAAACGGTTCGAAATAACCGCAGATCTTGCAGATAAAGCCCTTTTTCTTCGTGACCGTCACTGCCGGGACATATTCGAAGTCATCCTTGCCGTGTTTGCAGAGCGGGCAGATATAGTCATCAGGCAGCTCGCTTCCTTCATAGAAGTATCCGCAGATATTGCAGCGGTAGCCTTCCTTCTGTTCTGCCGCAGGCTGTTTCTTCGGCTTGATATGCGCATGGTAGTATGCATAGGTCGCACTCGGCGCATTGGAGAGCACCTTCGCTTCCGTGACGTCGGCGATGAACAGCGTGGATACGCCGAGATCGAAGGACTGGATCACTTCACAGCCGAATACGGAATTCGTGTATTCCGGGATATAGCGGATCCCGTTGGCCAGTCTGTCATCGTAGGAGACGTCCGCAAACTTGTCCGTATCCCTTCCGGATTGGAATCCGAAGTGTTTGAACAGTGCGAACGGTGCGTCTTCCGTCAGTACGGAGATGTTGAACTTTCCTGCCTTCTTGATGATATCGGCCGTATTGTTCTTGTTGATGACGGATACGGCAACTTTCTTCAGATCGCCTTCAGAGACCTGCGCTGCGGAATTGATGACGCAGCCGTAGTCCTTCCCGTCAAGCTGCGATGTGAGGATCTCGAGTCCGTAGCTGAATTTGAAGAATGCGACAGGATCGACGGTCACTTCCGCTTTCGTGACAACAGCGGGTTCCGCTGCCGCAGCAGGCCTGGCTTCCTTCTTTTCAAAGAATCCCGGATTGATATCCTTCGCGATGGCATCCGCCAGGGCATCGAGCTCGGCGAGCTTGTCTTCCTTAAGCGCGGATTTAATGGTCACAGGTTCCTGGATGAATTCCGTACCGGGGAGCCTGCTGAGGAGTTCCGTCATGAGCTTGCCGCTCATCGGGCCCCAGGAGCCGTTTTCCAGCAGGGCGATCTT
>JAILQT010000110.1 GCA_024698805.1 Solobacterium sp. | reverse complement strand
GGGTGATCCGCATGTGCCTGATCCATGACCTCGGCGAGACCTTTACGGGCGATATCCCCGTATTCATGAAGACGGACAATAATGAAAAAACAGAAGCGCAGCTGCTGAAGGAATGGGTCAGCTCTTTTCCTGCGGAAACAGCGGGAAAATGGCTTGCCCTGTATGAAGAGATGGAAAAACTGGAGACACGTGAAGCGAAGCTGTACAAAGCACTGGACAAGCTGGAGGCTGTCATCTCGCACAATGAATCGGATATCTCCACATGGCTGCCGCTGGAATATGACCTGCAGCTGACGCACGGACGGGACAATGTCCGGTTCAGCCCGTACATGCAGCAGCTGAAGCAGGCAGTCGATGCCTGGACGCTGCACAAGATCGAGACGGAGAAACCAACAGATGAACAGACGGATCAGCCAGCTGCTGGATCATGCCCTGAAACACGGGATGACCGGTGAGGAGGATATCGATTATTCTGCCAACCAGGTCCTTTTCCTGCTGCAGGAGGAAAGCTTTGAAAGGCTTGACGTCCCGGAAGCGCAGCTGGAGGAGTTCCTGTCCGGTCTGGCAGCCTTTGCCGTACGGAAGGGGATCATCCGTGATACCGGGAAACAGCGTGAAATGTTCCGCACAGCCCTGATGAACTGCGTGATGCCGCGGCCTTCGGAGGTGACGCGGACCTTTTTCAGCCTGTATGAAGAAGATCCGGAAAAAGCAACAGACTGGTTTTACGGCCTGGCACAGGCATCGGATTATATCTGCAGGTCAAAGACGGACGGGTATATCAGGTTCACACAGCCTTCGCCGTACGGGGACCTGCAGATCACGATCAATACCGTCAAGCCGGAAAAGGATCCGGAGGATATCCTCCGTCCGCAGAAAAGGATCCGTGCCGCTTACCCGAAATGCCCGCTGTGCAGGGAGAACACCGGTTTTGCGGGCACCTGCAGGCAGACGCTGCGGATCATACCGCTGCAGCTGAACGGCAGAAGCTATGACCTGCAGTATTCGCCGTATGCCTATTTCAATGAGCACTGCATCGTACTCAACCATGAACATGTGCCGATGAAGACCGGCAGGGAAACGGTGGAGAACCTGACAGCCTTTGCTGATCTGTTCCCGCACTATATGATCGGTTCCAATGCAGGCCTGCCTGTCATCGGGGGATCGATCCTTTCGCATGACCACTACCAGGGCGGCAGGCATCATTTCCCGATCGAAGACGCATCTGTCCTGTACTCCTGCACCGTCAGGGGTTTTGAAAATGTGCAGACGGATATCCTGCACTGGCCGCTTTCCGCGATCCGGCTGACCTGTGCAGACAGGGAGGAGGTCATTGCCCTTGCGGCATTGATCATGGAACGGTGGGGCAGCTATGACGATGAGGGGCTGGGCATACTTTCCCATACGGGCAGCACGCCCCATAACGGCGTGACGCCTGTTGTGCGCAGGAAACAGGGACAGTATCAGATCGACCTTATCCTGCGGAACAACCGTACAGACGGACAGTACCCGCTGGGCATATTCCATCCCCATCCGGAACACCACCATATCAAGAAAGAGAATATCGGCCTCATCGAAGCGATGGGCATGGCAGTGCTGCCGGGAAGGCTGAAGCAGGAACTTGCGGATATCCGGGACTGCCTGCTCGGCATAAAACACATCGAAGAGATACCTTCGCTTGCGAAACATATGTCATGGTTCGCATATCTGAAGACACTGCAGTATGACGCGCAGGGTATACAGACCATGCTTGAGCGCGAGACCGCGAAGAAATTCGCAGCGGTCCTTGAAGATGCCGGCGTTTTCAAGACCGGTGAAGCGGGAACTGCCGGCTTCATGCGCTTCATGGATTCACTGAACAGATAATTGGAAAGACGGACAGGATTATGAAAAGAAAGATCATGACGATACTGCTTGCGGCAGTCCTGACAGCTGGCTGCGCGCTGCCTGCATCATCCGCAGGAGCTTCCGGCACAGAGGCAGCAGAGCCTGCGCAGCCCGGAAAGGAACAGCTGGTGATCATCGGAAAGGAAAATGCCGATGTGCGCTCGATGCAGAACAAGCTGCAGAAACAGGATGAGAAGGAAGCTGCCCTCATCCCGCTTGTCGATGCGGAAACCGCGGAAAAAGAATATACGCTCATGATCTACATGGTCGGCTCCGATCTGGAAAGCCGCAACGGCGCGGCGACAGGCGACCTGAACGAGATCGAGAATGCCGGCATAGATTTCAGCCGGATGAACGTCATCGTCTGCGCAGGCGGCTCCAGAAGGTGGAACTCAGCCGTTCCGAATACGCAGAACAGCGTTCTCGATATGTCGAAGGACTGGGATGAAAGGATCGTAGCCAATACAAAGAGCTCCGCCGACATGGGCGCCCCGGAATGCCTCGCATCGTTCATCAATTACTGCACGGAGTTTTACCCGGCAAAGCGGTACAGCCTGATCTGCTGGGACCACGGCGGGGGTCCGGTCTACGGATACGGGTATGACGAACTGCATTCCTATGACAGCCTGCTGCTGCAGGAGATGAAGGAAGCGATGGAGCGGACGCAGATCAATTCCGAAAACAAGCTGGAATTCATCGGCTTTGACGCCTGCCTGATGGGAAGCCTGGAAACAGCGAGCACATGGCAGGATTACGCACAGTATATGATCGCTTCCCAGGAGACCGAAGCAGGCGCAGGCTGGGATTACAGCTTCCTGCACGATCTGCCTTCCCTGTCCGCAAAAGAGGCTGCGGAAAGCATCGTCGATTCCTACGGCTCCTATTATGAAGAGAACCGCTCGCAGTTCTTCGCACCGGACGCGACACTGGCCGCACTGGACCTGTCCTGTACGTCGGAAGCGGAAGAAAAGCTGAATGCGCTGATGACAGCCGTGGATACGGATATTCAGAAAGGCTCCTATGCGGATATACGCAGGAGCAGGGTGAATACAAAGGGTTTCGGCCTCAATGTCATCGCGAGCAGGGATGAATCCTACGACCTGATCGACCTGAAGAATTTTGCCGAACAGCTGCAGGGAAGGTATCCTGCAGAGAGTTCCGGCCTGATCACAGCGCTGGAAAAGATGATCGTGCACAATACGTCCAATACGGAGAATGCGAACGGACTGTCCCTCTATTTCCCGTGCGAGAACCGGGAGCTCTACCAGGAGACTTCCGAGATCACGCAGACACTTTCCGAAACATACAGGAACTGTACGGATTCCTTTGCGGAAAAATGGAACAGCAGCGACAGCACCGACTGGAAGCTTGCGCAGCCGGAAGCCTCTGAGGACGGGATGACGCTGCAGCTGGAAAAAGAGCAGGCCGACAATATGGCGGCTGCGTATTATACGCTGATGATCCCGGATGAAAACGGCTTTTACCGGCTTGCATTGTGCAATGTCCGGATCGATGCGGACGCGGACAGGACGCTTCATGTCCCGCAGGATCCGGAAGTGTTCTCTGCCGTGACCGAAACGTGTGAAACAGAATTCCCGTGGGTATTCCTGCAGACGCAGCGCACGCAGAACGGCGCCGCCTTCAGGACACTGATGTCCAATCTTTCCGTCGGCCAGGAATTCGACGATTATGATCCGGCGGCGGATCCTGCTGTAACGATCACGGTCGGGACCGAAGGCGATGACGTGCGCATCCTCGACGTCGTCACGGATGACGAGACGACCGGCCTTTCCGGCAAGGGGTCTGTGGATACCCGTCTTTACCGGACGGTCATCGACGGTCCCTACGGCATGTACAGGCCGACGCGCGGCGCAGACGGAAACATGAAGCCTTTCTATGAGTGGGAATCCGGCGGTTATATGTATTATGCGCTGTCGCTGGACCAGGATTTCTCGTTCGTGAAAAAGAATATCTCGGAATACAATAAGCAGTTCTGCGTGCAGTTCCTCGTCCGCGACATCAACGGCAATATGCACGGGTCCGAGGTCATTCCCATGGGCTTCGAAGCGGAAAAACTGGTCGAGGTGCAGACTGAGAAAGGAAAAATGACCTTCAGCACAGCGGATGACCATGCGGAGCTTGTCTGTTATGAAGGCGAGGATACGGAACTGGTCATTCCCGCCGAAGCCGGGGGCGTCCCAGTCACGCTGATACGGAGGGAAGTGTGCCGCAGGGCAGAGACACTCGAAAGGGTCGTCCTGCCGGAAACGGTCCTGGAACTGGATGAGGATGCCTTCAGCTATCTCAGGAGCTGTACGGAATTCGTCCTGAACGAAGGACTTCAGGTCATCGGCGACCATGCCTTCAGCAGCTGCACAGCCCTGCAGGAGATCAGCCTGCCTTCTACGCTTACGCATATAGGCAGGGCAGCCTTCCGCGGCTGTGACCTGCAGGATGTGACGCTTCCTGCCGGCCTGCAGAAGATCGGGGATATCGTATTCCTGAACAACAAGCAGCTGGCAGGGATCTCCTTTGATGGTGAAAATGAGAATTACAAAACAGAAGACGGCGTCCTGTATACGGCGGACGGGAAGACGCTGATCGAAATGCCTGCCGGCAGGGAGGGATCCTTTGCTATACCCGAAGGTGTGGAAACGGTGGCATACGGTGCCTTTGCCTTCAGCAGGCTGTCGCATGCCGGCATGCCGGAGACACTGAAGAAGATCTCATCCTGCGCCTTTTTCGGATGCACTGCACTGGAAGGGCTGGAACTGCCGTCTTCGCTTGAACATATCGGTCATTATGCTTTCAAGGGACTGTCGATCTATTATGATCCGAAGGGCCAGCCTGTCATTGAAACGCTGCGCATCCCGGCAAACGTGAGCTTCATCGGCGAGAAGGCGTTCATCGGTCTTAACATAAAGAGTTTCGAAGTTGATGAAAACAACCGGAATTATGCATCCTCCGGCGGTTTCCTGTGCAACAGGGCGAAGACCGTCATCCTCAATGTGCCTGCAGGCTGTGAAAGTCCCGTAACCGTACCGGACGGGATCACGACGCTGAACCGGTATATCTTCAGCGATCTGCCTGCCGACAGCGAATTCATCCTGCCGGACAGCGTATACATGATCGCGGAAGATGTCTTCAATGAGAGCTGGGAAAACGATAAATTCGTCTATAAGGTGAAGATCCACTGCAGTGAAGGCAGCGCGGCGCAGACGTATGCCGAGATGTACGGGATCGAATATGACCATATATGCGACCCCGAAGCGCTCACCAAAAAGGACGTCACCGTTACGGAAGGACAGACTGAGATGACGTTCCGCATCGAATACGGCATGGCGTCCCTGACTTCCTGCCTCTCGGATGATACGGTGATCACGATCCCCGCAGAGGTCGAAGGCATGCCTGTGACACAGATCACCGATATCAGCAAAGACCTGTTTGCGGATGTCTGGAGCGCATACGATGCAGAGGAGATCATCCTTCCCGAAACGCTCGAATCGATCGACGTGAAGGCATACAGCCTGTTCCGGTATGCGCAGAGCATCACAGTCCCTGAGACGAATGAACATCTGAAATGCGAAGACGGCGTCCTCTTCACGAAAGACGGGAAGATACTGCTTTTCTGCACCGCCGGGAAAGATGATGAAACATACAATATCCCCGAAGGCGTCAAGGAGATCGGTGAAGAAGCGTTTGCGTCGAACAGGAGCATCGGGACCGTTGTCCTGCCGTCAAGCACACAGGTGATCCGCAGGAAAGCATTCTACGGGTATTTCTTTGATGACGATATGAAAGAGGTCATCCTCAACGAGGGACTGAAGACGATCGAAAAGGACGCGCTTTACCGGGAGGATATCGTCCGTGCGCTTCCGTCGACCGTTACGGACATCGGTGACAGTGCACTGCGGTTCTCCCAGGACCAGCCGGAACTCTCCATACCGGAAAAACTGACGCACGCAGGCATGAATGCGTTCGGTGCCGCATCGCCTGTGCGCATCAAAGATGAATACCTGAAGGTCCGCGCGGGACTTGAATTTGAGACGGATGCCTTCAGCGGGATCCTCTTCAAGGGCTTTGATGTGCCGGAGGGGGATGAACAGTATGCGGCTGACGGCATCTTCCTGACCGACCGCATCGGGAAAAACCTCCTGCTTGTCGCTTCGGATACCGGGGAGGATATCTATATCCCCGAGGGTATCGAAGCGCTGACTTACGGCTGCATGCATACCATCCCGAACGCGAAGCGGGTCTACATACCGGCAAGCGTCATCAGTATGCACGGGGCGTTCGATCTTTATTACAGCGAAGAAGACGAGCCGCCCACAGTCTATGTGCGCAAGGGCTCGCCGCTCATCGAATATCTGGAGAAGAACGACCTGCCCTGGGAGGAATGGAAGGATTAGTGTTTTCAAAACGGTCCCAATGTGCTATTCTTTCTGCGTATCGGGGGAGTAACAGACGCTGATCAGCGTGGCAGGGCCGTCATCACGATATGCACATATCCGGCCAGCCTCAATTTGTGAGACTCATACACACTTTTTGACTGTGTATGGGCTTACAGAATACACAGTCGCAAGACTGTTTTTTATTGGAGGAAAGTATGATTACAGCAGTTTTATTGTTTTTGCTGGGCTTTGTCCTGCTGATCAAAGGCGGGGACTGGTTCGTCGACGGATCTGTCGGGATCGCCCACCGCTTCAACCTGCCGGAAGTGCTGATCGGCGCAACGATCGTATCGATCGGTACGACACTGCCCGAGGTGATGGTATCCGCACAGGCTGCGCTGCAGGGCAACAGCGGCATCTCCTACGGGAATGCGATCGGTTCCATCATCTGCAACACATCCCTGATCGCGGGCCTGACGATCGCCGTAAGGCCGTCTGACGTGAATAAGGCAAGCCTGCGCCTGCCGGTCATTGCCTTCTTCGGAGCCGCGTTCATCTATTCGCTGATCGCCTATACGAGCGGGCAGTTCGCAAGATGGCAGGGCATCCTGTTCCTGGTCATCTTCGCTGTCTATATGTTCATCTCCGCGAAGAATATGAAAAGCGGCGGCGATGAGCCTGCGGAAGAGGAAAATGAAAAGGAGACGACGCTCCTGATGGAGATCGGCCTCCTTGTGATCGGCGCAGCTGCGATCGCATTCGGTGCGAACCTGCTCGTCAACAACGGCACGATCATTGCCGAGGCACTCGGTGTTCCGAGTTCCGTCATCGGCCTGACGATGGTCGCGCTCGGCACATCGCTGCCGGAACTGATCACTGCCATTACATCGCTGATGAAGGGCCACGGCGCGCTGAGCCTCGGAAACGTCATCGGCGCCAACCTGTTCAATATCGTCCTTGTCAGCGGTACAGCGATCACGATCTCCCCGTTTGCGGTGCCTGCAGAAAAACTGATCAGCGGCATGAACTCAAGCCTGGTCATCGATATCCCGGTGATGCTGGGCGTCATGGGCATCCTGTGCCTGCCGGCCCTGTTTAAAGGAAAACTGTACAGATGGCAGGGCATACTGCTCCTGGCGATCTATACAGCTTTCACCCTGTATCAGTTTATTTCGTAAAAGAAGCGTCATAGCTTCTTTTTTTGACCGTGATCCACGCCGCTGCCGCCGCGAGAAGGCCGGCAGGCACGAGGATCGAATACCGGTGCAGGTGTTCGGTGAGCACCGTGCC
>JAILQT010000045.1 GCA_024698805.1 Solobacterium sp. | reverse complement strand
CATATACCTGTATATGCCGTTTTCTTCTGTCTTCTTTTCAAGCGGCTGATCCAGGTCATTCTCCCCGCTGAGGAATATATAATCCGGAAGTCCGGCGTATTCATCCGTAAGCTCCTCCTGTTTCAGCAGCAGGATGGCAGTGCCGCTGTTCTGTCTGTGTGCTGTCCTGCCGGAGCGCTGGATGAAGGTATCTTCATCCGCAGGGGGGTCATAGTGGATGATATGCGAGACGCTTTCCGCGTCCAGACCCCTTGAAGCAGCGTCGGTCGCGACCAGCACGCGCAGTCTCCCGGCTTTCAGGTCGCGTATGATCCGCAGCCTGTCCTTTTCTTCGACCGCTGCCGAAAAGCCTTCGCACAGGATCCCCCTCTTTGCGAGCTTTTTTGCCAGTTCTGCCGCTGTACTGCGGTAATTGACAAAGATGATCGCCTGCTGAACAGGTTCTTTGTTCAGAATCTTCAGCAGTGTCCGGAATTTATGTTCTGTCAGAAGTTTGAATGCCTGAATGGATGTATTCAGCTGCTTCCTGTCCAGGATGACGGTCTCAAATTCATGCGGGAAGAACCCCTTCAGCTGTTCGTCCATCGTCGCGGAAAGGCAGATGAACTGACCGCATCTGACCCAGTGCAGGATATCCCGCACGGTCTCGAACTGTCCCGTAGCGAACAGGGCATCCGCTTCATCAAGCACGACGGCATCGAATTCCGTATCCAGTTTATCCTGGTCAAGAAGATCGAGTATCCTTCCCGGCGTGCCGATCACGGTGGCCGGATGATAACGGAGGATGTTCTCCTGTTTCCGGATGTCGATCCCGCCTATGCATGCGGCCTGTTTCCTGCGCGTATAGACAGAGAGCTTTTCACATTCCTCCGCGATCTGTACGGCAAGCTCCCTGGTCGGCGCCAGTACCAGTATCTTCCTGTCCTGCCGGATCAGCGGGATCAGATACGCAGCTGTTTTCCCGGAGCCGGTCTCCGCCTGCACGAAGAGGTTCCTGCCTTCTTCGACCAGCGGGATCACCTTCTCCTGTACCGGCAGAAGACGTTCATATCCGTAGGCATCCATGGCCTTTTTTATTTCTTCCGTATATCTCGTCATAGCAGTATCTTAGCATATTTGTGTTACACTGTTTGCGAAGGAGACAGTATGTTTCAGAATACGATAGCAGCTATATCTACTGCCGATGCAGTCGGTGCAGTATCGATGATACGGATATCGGGCGACGAAGCCCTTGCGATCGCTTCCAGGATGATCCGGAAAGACCTTACAACGGCAAAAGGCTATACGATCCATTACGGGACCGTCATGGACGGGGATGAACCGGTCGATGAAGTGCTGGTCTCTGTCTTCCGCGGACCGCATTCCTATACCGGGGAAGACACCGCCGAGATCAGCTGCCACGGAGGCATCTATATCACCAGGAGGGTCCTGAGCATTGCGCTCGGTCTTGGCTGCACGATGGCCAGAAAGGGTGAATTCACGGAAAGGGCATTCCTGAACGGGAAGATGGACCTTGCCCAGGCGGAAGGCGTCAATGACCTGATCCTCGCAAAGGACAGGATCCAGGCAAAGAGCGCTGTACACTCACTGAAAGGTTCCGTTGCCAGACTGCTTGAGCCCCTTGAAGAGGAGCTGACGCAGATCATAGCGAATATTGAAGTCAATATCGATTATCCGGAATATGATGATATCCACCAGCTGACAGAGGAAGAGATCCTGCCTGCGGCGGAAAGATGGCTTGTACAGATCCGGAAACTGATCGAAGAAGCGCAAAGTGCCGTCACGGTGAGGGAAGGCATCGATACCGTCATCCTCGGCAAGCCCAATGTCGGCAAATCCTCCCTGCTGAATGCATTGCTGGAAGAAGATAAAGCGATCGTGACGGAGATCGCCGGTACAACAAGGGACCTCGTCGAAGGCGCCGTCCGTGTCGGCGGCGTTACGCTGAACCTGATCGATACGGCAGGCATCCGTGAATCCGAAGACAGGGTGGAAAAGATCGGCATACAGAAATCGATCGAAGCGCTTGAAAAGGCCAAGCTGGTCATCCTGATGCTGGATGCGTCAAAGGAGACCGACGAAGATGACAGGAAACTGCTGGAAATGACAGAGAACAGACCCCGCATCATCGTCTATAACAAGAGCGATATCCGTTCCGTGGAGAACGGCATATCCATCAGTGCGCTGAACAGGGACATATCCTCCCTGACAGACGCGCTCCGGGCACTATTTGAAAAAGAGCTCCTTACAGCTGAATCCGATACATTGAACAACGAGAGGCAGATCGGCCTTGCCCTGCAGGCGGAGCAGTCCATGAAGGACGCTGTGCAGGCGCTGAAAGACGGCATGGAACTGGACCTCGTGACGATCGACCTGGAGAACAGCTGGAGGGCTTTAAGGGAAATAACAGGAAAGGCAGGCAGTGAAGACCTGCTGGATGAGATATTCAGCCGCTTCTGCCTCGGTAAGTAATATGACAGTTCATTTCGTTGACACACATGCGCATATCTGTTCGGAATCCTTCCGGGATGACTTTGAAGAGATGATCCGCAGGACAGAGGAAGCGCATGTCGACAGGATCATGATCATCACGCTGTCCAATGAAGAGACGAAAAGGGCAGTGGAATTCGCACAGAGGGATCCGTATAAATATACAGTAGCTGCAGGCATCTTCCCCGAAGATGTCAAAGACCTGACAGATGCGTATTATGAAGAATTCATGCAGACTGCATCCATGAAGGAAGTTTCCGTGATCGGAGAGATCGGTCTTGATTATTACTGGGAAAAGGATCCCGGCGTCAGGGCGCTGCAGAGGGAACTGTTCGTCCGGCAGATCGAACTTGCACGGAAGCTGAACAAGCCCATCGCCGTACACAGCCGCGACGCGATGCAGGATACGTTCGATATCATGAAAGAACATCACTGGAAGGGCCTGATGCACTGCTTTGCCGGCAGTAAGGAAATGGCAGCGGAGTTCACAAAGCTGGGATACTATATCGCCCTCGGCGGACCGGTCACATTCAAAAACGCAAGGCATTCCGCAGAGGTAGTCACTTCGATCGATGAGAAATACCTGCTCACGGAGACCGACTGCCCGTATATGGCGCCGGTGCCGAAGCGCGGGAAGCGCAATGAGCCTGCGTATATCCCGTATATCGCTGCGAAGATGGCAGAACTCAGGGGTGTAAGTATCGAATATATCGCGGATGTGATCCTGCGCAACTGGGACAGGTTCCTGGAGCAGTGTGCATGAAGAAGATCAGTGAAGTCATCGTTGTGGAAGGCAGGAACGATACTTCCGTGCTGAAGCAGTATTTCCTCTGCGATACGATCGAAACGCACGGGACCTGCCTCAGTGAATTCACGCTGAACCTCATCCGCAGCGCACAGAAGAAACGGGGCGTGATCATCCTGACGGATCCCGATTCACCGGGGAACCGCATCCGGCATGAGATCAACCAGAAAGTACCCGGATGCCTGAATGCGTATATAGATAAGGATAAGGCGAAGACCGACAAAAAAGTCGGTGTCGAGCATGCGGACAGGGAGGCGATCGAAGAAGCCCTGATGAACCTGGTCACATACCGCAGCGATGAAGAAACGTTCACGATGAACGATATGTATAAATACGGGCTTGCGGGCAGGCAGGACAGCGCAAAACTGCGTGAAAAGGCCGGCCGTATCCTGCATATCGGCACATGCAGCGCAAAGACGTTCCGTGCAAGGCTGAACAGCCTTCTGACCACGAAAGAAGAACTGAAGGAGGTGCTGGAAAAATGTCAAAACTCATAGCGGTGCCTTCCAGAACGAAGGAGATACTGGAAAAATACGGTATCCGCGCAAAGAAGGGATTCGGGCAGAACTTCCTGGTCGACCCTGTCATCGTTGAGAAAGCCGCACAGATGTCGCACTGCGAAGGGGCAGTGATCGAGATCGGCCCCGGCATCGGCAGCCTGACGGAACAGCTGGCACGCCATTCCCGTCATGTAACAGCGTACGAGATCGACCCGTCACTGATCCCTGTGCTTGCGGATACCCTGCAGGAGTATGACAACGTGGAGATCATCGAGGAAGATTTCCTGCAGGCGGATATCGCGTCAAAGACAAAGGAACTGAAAGAAAAATACGGTTCTGTATCCGTCTGTGCGAACCTGCCCTACTATGTCACAACACCGATCCTGTTCCGGATCTTTGAAGAGACAGACATCCCGTGGATCACGGTCATGGTCCAGAAGGAAGTCGGCGAACGGTTCGCTGCCGCACCGAATACCCCGGAATACGGTGCGCTCTCCGTCGAGAGCCAGTACCTGTTCGATGTAAAGAAGCTGTTCAATGTACCGGGCAGAAGCTTTAACCCGTCCCCGAACGTGGACAGTGTCATCGTCCGTTTTGAAAGGAAGCCGGATATTCCCGATATCGATATCAAAGCGTTTTTTGAAATGGTCAGGGGCTGTTTCAAACAGAGACGGAAGACGGTCTACAACAATCTGAAAGAATATCTGGATGACAGGGAAGCTGCGCTGCAGGTGCTGGAAAAAGCCGGCATTGAACCGAAACGCAGGGCGCAGGAGCTGACCTGTGATGAACTGTTAAAGATATATGAGGCGCTGAAATGAAAGACAGGGCATATGCAAAGATCAACCTTTGCCTGGATGTCGTCGGAAAGAGAGACGACGGATATCATGAGCTGAACATGATCATGGTGCCGGTCGATTTCTATGACGTACTGGAGATGTATCCCGCAGCGGAAACATCATTGAGTCTCAACCGGAGTTTCCTGCCGGTCAATGAAAAGAATACGATCATCAAGGCTATCATGGTCATGCAGGAGATGTTCCATATCGAGAACGGCTTCGCCTGCACGCTGCAGAAACATATACCGACGCGGGCAGGGCTTGCGGGCGGCAGTGCCGATGCGGCAGCCGCGATCCGTATGATCAACAAAATGATGAATCTCAGGCTCTCGTTCCGTGAGATGGCGGAGATCGGTGAAAAGGTAGGGGCAGATGTTCCGTTCTGCATCTACAACGTCCCGGCAGTCGTAAAGGGTTTCGGGGATATCATCCAGCCGTTCCACTGCAGTCCCGATTTCGGCGTGCTGCTGGTCAAGCCGAAGCGCGGTGTTTCCACGAAGGAGGCTTTCGCGATCGTTGATCAGACGGAACAGCCGCATCCGGATGTGGAGGCGATGCGGGATGCCCTCATGAACAATGATTATGAAAAGATCGCCGCTTCACTGGGAAACAGCCTGGAGATCGCTTCCCTGCAGCTGGTGAAAGAGATCCGGTATATAAAGGAAAGAATGCTTGAAAGGGGCTTCGACGGTGCGCTCATGTCCGGAAGCGGATCGACCGTATTCGGGATCACGCGGGATATGAAGCTGCTGGAAGAGGTCATGACAGAGATGAAAGCGGAACGGTTCTTTGTCCGGAAGACAAGGATCATGGGATATTAGGAGGACAGGATGAACAACGCAATTATTATGGCTGCCGGAAAAGGCACACGAATGAAATCGGATCTTCCGAAAGTACTGCACGAGATACTCGGCGAACCGATGGCTGAGCTGATCCTGAACAATGTAAAGAAGGCAGGCGCCGAAAGGGTGATCACGATCGTCGGATACGGTCATGATGAAGTGGAAAAGGCCCTGCAGGGAAAATGCGAGTTTGCCCTGCAGATGCCGCAGCTCGGCACCGGCCATGCGGTGATGCAGGCAAAACAGCTGGAGAACGAAAAAGGCAGAACGCTCGTCGTCAACGGCGACTGCCCCTGTGTCAGGCCCGAGACGTACAGCAAGCTGTTCAGTTCGCTGGATGAAGCGGATATGGCAGTGCTGACCTTTGAGCCGGAAGACGCAAAAGCATACGGCAGGATCATCCGGAACGAACAGGGATTCGTCGAGAAGATCGTGGAATTCAAGGACTGCTCGGAAGACGAAAAACGAGTCCGTGAAGTCAACGCCGGCATCTATGCATTTGATAATGAGTCGCTGTTCGAAGGCCTGAAGCTTCTCAAAAACAACAATGCGCAGAATGAGTATTACATTACGGACCTCGTTGAGATCCTCAAAGGCCTGGGCAGGAAGGTGACTGCTGTCAAGGTCGAAGACGATCAGGAAGTGCAGGGTGTCAATGACAATGTCGAACTGGCGAATGCCTCCGCATATCTCAGGAAACGTATCAATACGGAACATATGAAAAACGGCGTTACGATCGTAGATCCTGCGAATACATATATCGGACCGGACGTCACATTCGGGCATGATGTCATCGTCTGGCCGAATTCATATCTTTTCGGATGCATGCATGTTGATGACTTTACTGTAATAAAGCCCGGAACATGGAAAAAGGGATAATTAAAGGTTGACGAAACTTTTTAATGGGGTAGTATAAAGTCGCACAGGTATATCTGTAAAGATGGAAAGAGGAAATATGGTTAAGGAAACGATTGTATTCGCACTTACTTCCAGTACCGGACTGGCAGCGGCGATCTGCCGGGAATTGGATCTTCCCCTGGGAAAAATCAAAGTTGAACATTTCGCAGACGGCGAGATCCTCGTAGAACCGCAGGAATCCGTTCGCGGCAGGAACGTATTCATTGTCCAGTCTACCTGCAATCCGGTCACTGAGCATCTGATGGAAGTTCTGATCTGCATCGACGCGCTCAAGAGAGCGAGTGCCGGTTCGATCAACGTCATCATGCCGTATTACGGATACGCCCGTCAGGACCGCAAGGCGAAGCCCAGACAGCCGATCACATCCAAGCTGGTCGCAAATCTGATTCAGACAGCAGGTGCTGACAGGATCCTTACATTCGATCTGCATGCAGCGCAGATCCAGGGTTACTTTGATATCCCCATCGACGATCTGACAGCTGTCCCGATGATCGGACAGTATTTCAAGAAGAAAAAGTTTGCGGCAGACGATGTTGTCGTTGTCTCACCGGACCACGGCGGCGTCGTCAGGGCAAGAACGCTCGCTGATATTCTCGATGCGCCGATCGCCATCATCGACAAGAGAAGACCGAAGCCGAACATGGTGGAAGCACAGAACGTTATCGGCGATGTTGACGGCAAGATCTGCATCATCATCGATGATATCTGCGATACAGCCGGTTCACTCGTTGCAGGATGCGAGATCCTGAAGAAATACGGCGCAAAGGAGATCTACGTCGGCATCACGCACGGTGTATTCTCCAGGAATGCAGTTGAAAAGATCGAACTGTCACCGATCAAGGAACTGGTGATCACAGATACGATCCCCCTGACAGACAGCAATCGCGCAAGCACTTCCAAGATCACGGTGCTCTCCGTCGCAAGGATGATCGCGAAGACGATCGATTCGATCGAGAACCATACGCCTGTTTCACGCGTATACGACGATTACGAATACGACAGCTACAAGTAAACTGAAACGGTCCTTTACAGGATCGTTTTTTTCGATTTTGGCAGTTGCGGTTTTGAGAAGACGACACTATACTGTGATAGTAACCTTATGAGGTAACAGGATGACAGAGATCAGGACAGACAAACAGCAGACAAAGGCATGGAAGATCTTCCTTGCAGAACATGATATGTCCGTATACAAGCTCGCAAAGGAAGCAGGCCTGCCTTATACAACGATCCAGAACGGAATGAAGCGTGATATCGGCAAGATGCAGATCGATACAGTGACGGCCATAGTGAATGTATTCGGCCTCAGTATCGATGATTTTGTAAAGCAGATCAGATACAAATGACCTGCGTCTGCCGGTAAATATACCGGTTTTTAAAAAAAGCACTTGCAACCTTATAAGGTTAGTGCTAGAATGACTGTGTGGAAAGGAGAATGCCATGAAAAAACAGTACACGCTGAACAGCCATGATATTATCGAACTCGTTTGCGCCGGCTGCGGATCAGACCATTTTCCTTATGCATACTGCTCACAGGGGGGTATCCTGCTGATACGATGACCTTATCAGCGTGATTTCACCTTACAGAGCGGTGTGCAGGCATAGCACATCGCTTTTGTTTTATAAAAGCACATATATTCGTATAGCTCAAAAGCAGAGCACAGTCCTGATAAGGCTGGGACACAGGAGCGTTACCTGTTGCGGATACCATATCGCAGCGTGACCGGAGAGGATCCGGCAATGGCCCATAACCATGAAAACGCGGGTTCGAATCCCGCCGCTGCAACTCTGTACCCTGTGCCTGTATCCTCTCTGCAGGCACTGACAGGGTACGATGCATCCAATCCTCCTTTGGATGTACCAAACGGCAAGTACGCGAACTGGCACAGCACTTTGTCTTAGAAACAAAGGTTTGAGGGTTCGAATCCCTCCTTGCCGACTTTCCCGGCTGCCTGATGGCAGGGAACTATAAAATGCGGGATGACCGCAGAAACAGGTTCAGGAGAAATCCTGAAGAAATGATGAAAGGAAAAGGTAAAGACCATGATGGAAGAGATCCTCAGAAGTTACATTGAACAGGCTTACAGAGCAGACGATCATTCATACGCGTTTGTCTTTTCCGCATGCACGAAAACTCCTGAAAGGAAGAAAGGGATCATGGCAGGGTAATACCATCTTTCCCATTCCGAAAACAATAACAGGGGACCGGGCATGCGTCAGCACAGCGGTCTCCTGTTTTCATTTTCCCCAGCGTGTAGTTCAGTGGCAGAACGCCCGGTTGTGGCCCGGGCAGGGCAAGGTTCGATTCCTTCCGCGCTGACCATATCTGTACGGCTTTACCAGGCCGGAAGTCCTCTGCAGATCTCCGCAGGATGTGCAGTTAATGCCCGTGGACATGTGATGGATGCGGCATCGGTCCGACGGGAATACCGCTGAAAAATCGGTGGACTTATATCAGCATCACAATGGTTTCGCAGCGAAATCCTGCGGGACCTCCATCCTTGCAGGACAGCAGCATTGCCTGTTATCCTGTCATCCCTCTGCAGCTCAAATGGTAGAGCGGCGGTCTGAAGAACCGTGTGTAACTGGTTCGATCCCGGTCGGAGGGGCTCAAGTCCTCTGTATGTCCCCGCAGTGCATGCAGTTAACGCTTCGGAAAACAGCAGATGCGGTGCTGTTTCCGATGAATCATGCCGGAAGATCGGTGGACTTATACCGGCAATCTATATACGTCATTAGCTCAATGGAACAGAGCGCTGCGCTGCGGCCGCAGAGGGTAAAGGTTTGAATCCTTTATGGCGTACCAAATATATCCCTGCAGCTCGACGGATACGAGCGACCGCCTTCTAAGCGGCAGGATGAGAGTTCGAATCTCTCCGGGGATACCATATGGGGGTCGGGACTGCTCGGGGTGGTCATCTCACTTGCAATGAGAATTCAGATGGGTTCGAATCCCATGACTCTCCACTTGCCTGAAAAGGCATTCGGGTCCGTAGCATAGCAGCAAATGCGCCGGTCTGTCTAACCGGAGACAGCGGGAGCGTCACCCGCCGGGTCCGCCATACTGCCATCGAATAACAGGTCAGTTCACTGCACTTTCAATGCAGCAATACGGGTTCGAGTCCCGTTGGCAGTACTGAGAAGGAAAACTCATCAAACCAGTTATGGAGAAGCGGCAGCGAAGATGGTGCTGCGGCAGGCTGTAACCCTGCTCCCTCCGGGTAAACAAGTGTGTTCAAATCACACCTTCTCCACCATATGCCATATGTCCGGGAGGCGAGGAAGCGGTCCAGAAAACCGTTGGTCAGAAGACTTGCACGTTCGAATCGTGTGTATGGCGCTGCACTCCATGTGCGAATACGCTGTCGTGGCTCAATGGTACAGCATCCGGCTGCTAACCGGATATTCCCGGAAGGGATATGCAGGTTCGAGTCCTGCCTTCAGCGCTATGAAAGAAAGACCGGCATGTAATGTGCCGGTCCCTGTCCGTACGACAGAAGATAAAATGCGGAAAACTATACAGAATTCCGCATTTTATTATGGTGTACCCGGCATGGGTGACAGCTAGACGGTGAAAGTCCGTTGCGTGCATGACAGTGGGAAACGCCAGCCGAAGGCAAGGGTGTCCATCGCGAGGTGGAATCTGAAGGAAGCCGGATGTTTCGCGGGAAAAGACTAAC
>JAILQT010000017.1 GCA_024698805.1 Solobacterium sp. | reverse complement strand
CTGTCACCTTCTGCGAAGCTTTCGCGATCGTATAGGCTGCTGCCCCGGAGCCGGAATAGTTGCCTTTCAGATCTACATTGACCGTATATGTGCCGGCATTCGTCATGCCTGCAGGATATGTGATCTCGTAATCTGTGCCTTCTGTCAGGACGGTCTCCCCGTCTTTCACGGTTACAGCAGGGAACTGCTGTTTGCCGTTATAGGTATAGGATGTCTTATCCAGTGCAACTCCCGGTGAGACGGCTTTCGGCTTGATCGTGAATTCCCTTGTGATCGTTCCTTTGTAATTTCCCTTTCCTGTGACTGTTACAGATGCTGTACCTGCATTGATGTTATTTTCATAACTGACTGTATAATCTGTTCCTTCCGCAAGGACTGTTCCGTCAACCGTGACAGTCACAGGAGGACGGATCTCTGTACCGGTATAGGTCTGCGGCGCAATGTCTGCGGCAGCGTCATCCGGGATCGTCCGTACCAGGTCAACGAAGGTGATCTCATGTTCATGTGCATAGGTTTCGGCAGCTGTGCCTGCATAGCCGCAGATCGTAAAGCCTGCGACCGGTTCATGTGTATTTAAGTTTTTGAATCCGAACGCGTATGCACCGATCGATGTCACAGACGCAGGGATCGTTACAGCTGTTATCCTGCCGCAGCTTACAAATGCGTCTGCACCGACACTCTCCAGGGTATCCGGCAAGGTCACGCCATTCAATGCAAGGCAGTATGTAAACGCCCTGCTTCCGATCGAAGTCAGGCCTTCCGGCAGCACGATCTCTTTCAGGCTGTTACAGCTTTCAAAGGCCCTGTCACCGATACTGACCGTACCTGCAGGGATCTCCATCGATTCCAGTTTCGAACATACGCTGAATGCCCTGCTTCCGATCGAAGTCAGACCTTCCGGCAGTGTAATGTTTTCCAGGCTGCCGCACAGATAGAAAGCATCCGCGCCGATGACTTTTATAGTCCGGGGAATAATTACATGCACCAGGCCGTCACAGCCTTCAAAAGCATTTGCAGGTATCTCCTCTGTCCAGCCGAATTCATAATCCCATCCGCCGCCGGACGGGCCTGCACTGGTCAGTGAGCTGCATCCGGAGAATGCGTTATTACCTATACTGACCGTACCTGCAGGGATCGTGATCCGGGAAAGGCTGCCGCAATGATAGAATGCACTGTTCCCTATGCTTTCCAGCCCTGCCGGCAGGACAGCAGAGGTCAGTCCTGTACAATCCTTGAAAACACCTGCCCCGATCGTCTGCACAGTTTCCGGCAGGACAATATCCGTAAGTGCTGTACATCCGCTGAATGTATGATCCGGCACGGCTGTCAGCCCGGACGGCAGTGTCACATACTGCAGGGAGGTGCAGCCGCCGAATATCTCATCACCCATGTCAGTGATGCTGTCCGGAACGGTTACGGATGTTAATCCCGTGCAGTCCATGAATGCGTAATGTCCGATGCTTGTGATGCCTTCACTGATCACGACCGTCTCCAGTCCTGTGCATTCCCGGAAGGCATTGCGGGCGATGCTGACAACGGGCACGCCGTCGATCTCAGAAGGAACAGTGATCTGTGATGCTGTGCCGGTATAGCCTTTGACCGTGACCGATGTCCCGTCACTTTCGATCTCGAAATCGTTTGTATCCGTACCGAGGGGGATAAACGTAATGCTGAATTTCTCCGCATACCGCTGTGCACCTGTCCCGATATATCCATAGATCTCAAAACCTTCGACCATGCCGCCGTTCATAAACCCGAACGCATTGTCTTCAATGGTCTCAACAGACGCAGGAATCGTTACGCTGCCAAGGTTTTCGCAGTTATAGAAAGCATGCCAGCCGATCAAAGTGATCCCTTCGGGAATGGTCACTTCCGTAAGGTTTGTGCAGCCATAAAATGCATATTCGGGGATCTCTTCTGTCCAGCCGAATTCAATATCCGCACCGCTGCCTTCCGGACCTGCTGTCCGCAGCAGCGTGCAGCCGCTGAAAATATCCATACCGATCATGACAACACCTGCCGGTATCGTTACTTTTTCAAGTTTCACGCAGTCACGGAAAGCGCATACCCCGACTGCAGTCACACTTCCAGGGATCGTTACCGATTCCAGGCCGATGCAGGAGTCGAATGCGTATTTCCCGATCTTTGTGACTGTATCCGGGATCACAGCAGACTGCAGTCCGGTACAGCCTTCAAACGCATAGGCGGGGATCTCCTCCGTCCATCCGAATTCAATATTCGCACCGCTGCCGGCCGGGCCTGCGGTCGTTAATGAACTGCAGCTGGAGAATGCGAAATTCCCTATGGTCACGGCACCTGCAGGAACCGTGATGTGCTCCAGATTCACACAGGACTCAAATGCCTCGTTCCCAATGGAAGTGACACTTTCCGGGATCACTGCAGACCGGATGCTTTCACAGGATTCGAAAGCATAGTCGCCAATGGCTGTCACAGGGAGACCGCCGATCACGGAAGGGATCACAGGATCCGCAGCGGATCCGGTATACTTTGTGATCGTAACGCCTGTATCACTGACCGTATATTCGAAATCCGCAAATTCCCTCTCGACCGTTACTTCGACCGCCGCCGCGATGCCGTTGACCGTCTCCAGCGTGATCACTGCCGTACCCTCACTGACAGCTGTGATCAGGCCGCTGTCATCGACGGAAGCGACGCTGCTGTCGCTGCTCGTATAGGTGATCGTCTGGTCCGCTTCTTCCGGGTATACGGATGCTCCGATCAGTGCGGTCTCATCCTCTTTCAGTGTGAAGGATGTCTGCGGGACCACAATTGATTCAGGCTGGGGAACAACTTTGACGCTGACGGAAGCAGCTGAACTGCCGATCACTGCATCTATAATGCACACACCGGGTGACACTGCTGTCACGGTGCCGCCGCTGACCGTTGCGACAGAGGGGTCCGTACTGCTCCATTCGATCACAGAAGTATCTGTTCCTTCCGGCAAAAGAGTATAGGGAAGAAATGCATTTTCGCCTGCAGCCAGCTGCAGTTCATCCATATCAAAAACGATAGAATAAGGGACCCCGTAATAATGCGGTGTGAGCATCCTTTCTGCATCGGAGTACATCGCAAGTGTTGAATCATCATAGGTATATTTAATTCTTTTTGATGACGTTAATCGAATCGTAAATCCTGAAGCAGACGTATTTCCGCTTCCCGCAAGAAACAGTTTATCCGGGCTTCCTGCGGTGCCCGAGTCACAGTTCGTAACATCAACAAGGTAATACAGACCATCATCCATGCGGACCGCATTCCACATATGCCTGCCTTCGCCCGTGCCGCCGTTCATCGTTCCCGTCATCAGCAGTGCTTCTGTCTTTGAATCACTGAACGATGAAAGATCGCACAGGTATTTGAAGCTCTTGGAATAGCCTTCGCATACGACATTCGTGGAAGGATCACCGTCAAAGACACTGATGATCTGCCACGGGTCACCGTAAGGCTCATTGCTGTTCACCGCGTTATAGTTGTAGGAAGTCAGACCACAGATCTGCTCTTTGTAATAGACCAGCTTGTTATAGTCGCTCATGGATGCGGCTTCATCCCGGATCTCTTTTGCCTTCGCGACAGCCGCAGGCACTGCGGATGTTTTCGCCGTATCGACTGTATATGTGCCGGTTTTCCCGTCCGGGTTATAAGCATAGCTGACGGCCATGCTGATGGTGAGGCTTGTGACTGTAAGGGTATTCGAAGAAGCGCTTAAACCGTATTTCCCATTGGCACCTATGGTCTTGTCATACCAGTAAAGCTCATACGGCACATCCGCGATCAGCGCATTGACGACAGTGTCCAGGTCATAGAGTTTTTCACCAAGCGCAGCTTTTGCCTCGTCGCTGATCACTTTTTTCTGCTGTTCCTCATCGAATACGATGATCGCATCCACACCCAGTTCTTCTTTCGTAAACACCGCTTTAAAAGGATCCTCCAGCGGGATGCCGAAAGCTGTACTGTCTGTCCCTCCTTCTGCAGTCAGCGCGATCATCTCCTGCAGCTGTGCGTAAACATACGCATTGTTTCCTTCCAGGCTGTTCCCCCTCGGCGCTTTCCTTCTGCCTGAGGGAGCACCGGCTGTGATCTCCCTTTCCAGATACTCATCCAGCAGTTCATCGGACTCCTTCAGTTCTCCTCCCGAATATGTATCTTCGACTGTTTCTTCGATCGTTTCTTCCGCATAAATATCTGTACGCACGCTGCCGGCAAAGAGCAGTGCCGCCAGTGCGAGTGTTCCTGTTTTCCTGATCTGTTTTTTCATAGACGCATTATAGCATATGCCTGCTTTCTGTAATCCCGTTTCTGCTTTGCGGATCCGTTACAGGATAATTTGCGTTGTCATGTATTTCAGTTGTGGTAGAATAATGCAATATGAGGTAAAAAACATGCAGATACAGATACCCGTAAACTATGATCCTGTACTCAGCGTCAGGGAAACACAGGAAGCGATCAAGTACATCCGCGACACATTCCAGAAGGAGATCGGCAGGGAACTGCATCTCTCAAGGATCAGCGCGCCGCTGTTCGTGCAGAGGAGCTCCGGTCTGAATGACAACCTGAACGGTATCGAAAGGCCTGTTTCGTTTGACATCCAGGAAATGACCGGCGAGAAGATCGAAGTCGTGCAGTCCCTCGCCAAATGGAAGAGATATGCACTGAAAAAATACAACTTTGAAGTCCATGACGGACTGTATACCAATATGAACGCGATCCGCCGCGATGAACTGCTGGACAACCTGCATTCCATCTATGTCGACCAGTGGGACTGGGAAAGGGTCATCCGCAAGGAGGAACGCAACCAGGAAACACTGCATGCGACTGTGCGCGACATCTTCAAGGTGATCAAGCACATGGAACACGAAGTCTGGTACAAATATCCCCAGGCTGTCTGCCATCTGGCAGATGATGTATTCTTCATCACGTCGCAGGAGCTTGAGGATATGTATCCCGACCTGACGGTCAAGGAGCGCGAAGACGCGATCACAAAGGAAAAGAAATGTGTCTTCATCGAACAGATCGGACACCCGCTGAAGCGTTCCAACCACCCGCATGACGGCAGGGCTCCGGACTATGACGACTGGGATCTCAACGGCGACCTGCTGTTCTGGCTGCCTTCCCTTGAAAAAGCCCTGGAGATCTCCAGCATGGGCATCCGCGTTGATGAAGACTCCATCGTATCGCAGTGCAAAGCTTCGCATTGCGAAGGACGCCTTGTCCTCCCCTACCACAAAATGATCATCAATAAGGAGCTTCCTTATACGATCGGCGGCGGTATCGGACAGTCGAGGCTGTGCATGCTGCTGCTGAACAAAGCCCATATCGGCGAAGTACAGGCATCCATCTGGCCTGAGGAAATGATAAGGGTCTGCAGTGAAAACAATATGCCGCTGCTTTAAGATCACCTGACGGTGGTCTTTTCTTTCTCCATGTCGTTCTTTGTCTGTTAAAATGATTCTGTATACAAAGGAGGAACCTATCCTATGAAATTCTGCAGAAACTGCGGCACACCCATGGAAGATATGGTCAAATTCTGTCCCAACTGCGGTGAACAGATGCCGATATTGAACAAAAAGACACCGGAGCCTGCAGCCCCGGCACAGCCTGTACAGCCGGTAACACCGGTCATGCCCGTATACCAGCCGGTGCAGGAGCCGGTAACTGCGCAGCCTGTCAGGCCGGTGCAGCCCGAACAGCCGGTCACGCCTGTCATGCCTGTATACCAGCCCGTGCAGGAACCGGTCACGCCTGTGATCGAACCGGCGCCTGTCTATGCGCAGCCGGTGCCTGAAAAATCCAAGAAGCCCGGCAAGGGGATCATCATCGGCGGCATCGCCGGTGCCATCGCAGTCTGCGGCATTGCCGGCATGTTCTTCATGAGGGGATGCGACAATATCAGCGATGAGCAGAAGTTCATCGACTACCAGAAGAAGCTCCTTCTCGAAGAACCCCTGACACAGCTCGAGGAAATGATCAATTCGATCGGCCAGAACGAGATCTCAACGGATATGACGATCACAGCCGACGTTAGCGGAAATGAATTTGATGAATACGCCCCGTATGTCCGGGATGCACAGCTCGGTCTGAAGCTGGATGCGAAAGACGGTTCATTCCTTGTGGAAGCGTCCGGTTCCTATAAAGGCACAGAACTGCTCACCGGTACGATCACGCTGGATAACGGCGTTGCCGGCATATATGTTCCGGATGCGGATGAAGCTTACTACACGCTCAATGTAGCAGATTTCACAGCGAAGTATATCGGCCAGGCCATCGACCTTTCCGCATTCAAACTCAAGAAACTCAACGGCAAAGACTATACGGATGTCATCCGCTCTTATGTGGATATCATCTTCTCTGTCGTCAACAAGGATTCCCTGACGATCGAAAAGAAGAAGAACGTTACGTTCAAATACATGAACCTTGACGGGGATTATACCGTCCTCACGCTGAAGCCCACGCAGGAACAGATCGAAAAGATGCTCACGGATCTCGGCGAGAAGCTGAAGACAGACCAGGATCTGCGGAACCTGATCCGGAATACTGTCGACCTGGATGCGGTCTCCAAATCGCTGTCCGCAGCCTACGGTTATGAACTGGATGCGGAAGCTGTGATCGACGGCTACATCTCCAGGGCAGGAACCCAGCTTACGGAGAACGCAGCGGATTTCGCAAAGTCTGCAGCGGACGCAGGTCTTTCCTGGGTCGTAGCCATTGACGGCACGAATGTCAGGAAGATTACATTTATCGCAAATGATATCGAAGGCATCATCATCGAAGCCGACGGGGATGCATCCAAAGAGCTGGATATGGCCCTCTATTCACCGCTTGAGGAAAACTTCTACTATTCCAACCATTACACAAAGGACGGGAAGAAATACAGCGGTACGACCGATCTGAACACAGAAGACAACACTTCCCATGCGACATACTCCTATGACCTTTCCAGCAAGTCCCCTCTCGGGATGCTGGTCGGCAAATATGACATCACGATCACTAACTCCAGCGACGGGACTGTGACGCTGTCCAGTGAAGTCACCAAGAGCGGCAGCACATATACGCACGACATCAAAGCGCAGGCAAACGGCCAGTCTGTCAGCCTGCTGATCGACGCGAAGGAAGGATGCAGCGCGAAGAAGCCGGCGCTCCCGCCGACAGATATTACGAACTATTCCGAATCCGACTTCAGCAGCCTGCTGGAAAAGATCTCCCAGAACCTGCAGAAGAATCTTCTTCCGAAGATCATGAATCTCGGTCTCTTCTGATGACTGCCGTATGCACACTGCAGGATGTTGAGAAACAATACGGCGGAAGGACCGTGCTCGGTCCGCTGAACCTGACGATC
Source organism: Solobacterium sp. (assembly GCA_024698805.1). GTDB lineage: Bacteria > Bacillota_I > Bacilli_A > Erysipelotrichales > Erysipelotrichaceae > Bulleidia. The sequence continues at coordinate 2,148 of JAILQT010000017.1, read as the reverse complement.
GAACAGGGGACCGTCACCGGCATACGCGGCATCAACGGTGCCGGCAAAAGCACGCTGCTGTCGATCATTTCCGGCAGTTCAAAACCAACAAAGGGAAAAAGGATCCTGCATGATGTGAAATACATCGGGTATGTCCCGCAGGACCTTTCCCTCTATGATTCAATGACCGGCATGGAGAACCTCCGCTTCTGGGGTTATGCGTCCGGTCTGAACAAAGCCGCATGCACAGCCCGCAGCAAATGGCTGCTCCGACAGATGAATCTGGAAAACAAGGGGGACGATCCCGTCTCCTCATATTCCGGGGGAATGAAACGCAGACTGCATCTGGCAAGCGCCCTGATGATCACACCGGAGATCCTGCTGCTGGATGAGCCCACTGTCGGCGCCGACGCAGCGTCCGTGGATACGATCCTCAGTATGATCGTGCACTTTAAGAATATGGGAACCGCAGTCATCATGATCTCGCACCAGTCCGATGAACTGGAGCGGATCTGCGACAGGATGATCGTTCTGAAAGAAGGAAAACTGATCTGACATGGCAGGATTCAAAGCAGCTGTTTACAAAGATCTGAAACTGTTTTTAAAGGGAACAGGGATCATAACGCTGTTCCTGCCTTTTCTTTTGCTGGGCTTCATGTACATGGGCATCCGGAACATGTCTGCAGAGAGCCTGATCCATCCATACAAAGTTGCGGTCAGGGACGAAGACCGTACGGCCATGTCCAATGTGATCATCCAGCAGGCGGAACAGATCGAATTCTTTGAAGAAGTCACGCAGGTCACGGATGAAACGTCCGATGAGGAACTGATCCGGAACGGGTACGGTGCCGTCTTTACGATACCGAAGGATTATTTCTACCAGGTCTGGTATATGAACCAGGAGCCGGTCCGCATCACGCTGAACGCGGATATGCCCATGGAGTCTGCTGCCTTCCAGGCAGTCATGACATCGATCATGGATATCATGAAAACAGAACAGGCATCCTCGATCGCGGTCTATGAATATGTTTACGGCGATACGTCTTCCGTAAAGCAGCAGATGTACAACGAATGCGCGAAGCTGCTCGTCACGGACGCGATGGGCAGGAAAGGGATCTTCGATATCCGCCAGGCTGTGACCGATATCTCCCTTGCGGCACTGAGGAGATTTATGGCTGCCTGCATGATCCTCCTTGTATTCTTCCAGGCAATAAGCACGATGAAGACACTGCCGGATGAAAAGAGGCTGGGCGTCATGCCGAGGTTTGAAGCCGCAGGCAGATCGCCTTCTGTATTCATTCTCTCCAAGTTCATCTTCCTGTTCATCCTGACGATGCCGGCGCTTGTCCTGTTCGGTCTGATCCTCGGATTCTCCGTCTCATGGAATATCAGCCTGATCCAGATCTCCGGCTATATATTCTTATGCCTGCTCACGATCCTGGTATGCGGTGCGGCAGCGCTGCTGCTCAGCGATATCTGCCCGACATCCGCTTCCGTCATGCGTTACGGCAACCTGGTCCTGATCATCTCGCTGTTCTTCTCCGGCACATTCATCGCCGTCTCATCCCTGCCCTCCTTCCTGCAGCCGCTTCATGCGCTCGCAGTACCGACCTATGTATTCAGGGGCCTGGAGTGCATCCACAGGCGGATGGGCCTGCTTACGATCCTGAAGGAACTCCTGCCGATGCTGCTGATGGCTGCAGCCTTCTTCGCAGCAGATGCGCTGCTGCGAAAGAAAACGTTTGCGTTTAAGAGACAGCCTGCAGACGGCTCGAAAGGCGAAGTAAACGGCGGTATGGGATTCCTTTACAAGCTGAAGGGCATATCGCTCATGAAGCTGTTCCACATGAACGGCAGGACTGCCGGTGCAGTTATGATCATCCTGTCCGTCATCTTCGCGGCTGCCGCTTCCGCCGGCAACAGGGCTGCTTCCTCGATCCGCATCGCCGTGATCGACAGGGACGGCACAGCCGAATCACAGCTGCTGGCGGATTCCCTTTCCAGGGAAGACAGCATCAGTATCGTCAGTATGTCCGGGTCTCAGGCCATTCACGCGATCCTGGACGAAAGCATCGAAGGCGCTGTAACGATCACGGGTTCCTATACGGCATGGCTGTATGACGAATCCAAGAAGAACAGCGTGATCGGCTATGACAGTGCATCCTCCTC
>JAILQT010000121.1 GCA_024698805.1 Solobacterium sp. | reverse complement strand
ATGATTCTTCCTTACTTCCTGATAAATGCCTGGTCTTTCGCTGTGAAGCCTGCTTCATCGGTCCTGTATCTCTCTGCCTTCATATGCAGGTTATACTTTTCCCTCAAAGCTCCAAGCTGGGCCATCATCGGTGAATCGTGGTGGATGTCCAGTGCTTCCTGGTCCCTCCAGCTGTCGATCAGAAGTACGGTCTCGGGATCCTTCATGGAGAAGAAGTAGTCGTACTTCTCATTGCCGTCTTCCGCACGGATCGCTGCTGCGATGCCGCTGGACTCCATCTCCTCCGCGAACTTCCTGGCGCTGCCGTTTTCACCTGTGTAATAAAGATTTACTACGATGCTCATAATTCCCCCTTTATCTTTGTGATCATAGTCCTGCCGCCTGTGTTTACTGCCTCATACAAGGCGGGTGAATCCTTTTCCGATGCATATGTGAAGGTGAACGGCACATTCGTGGATACGCCGTAATTCCCTTCTTTATCCAGACATACCAGGGACATGGCCTGGGCATATCCGTTCCGTTCAATTAATTCGTTTTGCAGATCCGTCAGGGCTTTCTCTGCCGCATCCTGTGCAGACAGCCCTGTTTTCATCAGGTATACGGCTGTGAAGGAGAGTGCCCCCTTCATGATCTCTTCGCCCATGCCGGTAGCCGCAGCACAGCCTGTTTTCGAGTCTGCGTAGAAGCCTGCCCCGGGCACGGGGGAATCCCCGAGCCTGCCTGGCTTCTTCATGAACAGACCGGATGTGGATACTGCCGCATACAGGCTGTCTGTGCAGTCTTTCGTACAGAAACATACGGTATCGTGACCGTCATAGGCACTGAGTGCTTTCAGCCTGTCCTTTTCCTTCTCGTACAGTTCCGTCATCTCGGGTATGAGGTTGTCCCGTTCCTCAAAACCGTTCTCCCTGGCATACTGTTCCGCGCCCTGTCCGGCAAGGAAATTGTTCGCATCCCCTTTTGCCAGGGATCTTGCGATCCTGACAGGTGAGCGGAAGCCTTCGATGGAACCGACAGAACCGAAATGCAGTGTATTGCCGTCCATGAACCCGCCGTCAAGGAATACCCTTCCCCTGCAGTCGGGCCTGCCGCCGTAGCCGACGGAATGGAAATTGGGATCATCTTCGACATTGGAAACAGCCGCAATGGCTGCGTCTGCGCCGTTCTCCCCTCTTTCGAGCATATCCGCGCAGATCTTCATGCCTTCATACGACATCTTCCATGTCGCGATCGCTGCGTATTTCATATCAGTGGCTGAATGCGTCAGGCAGGTCGTTCTCAAGCAGGATCGTATCCTCCCTTGAAGCTGCCTGATAGATGTATGCGAAGGCTTCTTTGACGGTATCTGTCACAAGGACATTATCCATGTTGAAGCCGGACTTCTCCAGACCGTCCCATATAGGTTTCGTCTGTGTCCTGCCGACGAGGATGACGACATCTGCCTTATCCTTCATCAGAGAACCGAAATGCTCGTTGATCTCCGCCTGTTTCGGGCCGAGGTCGATCATGCCGGGCGTAACAATGAAGCGCCTGTTCGGCATCATGGACAGTACATCCAGTGCCATGGCGGAACCGACAGGGTTGGCATTGAAGGCGTCATCGATGAACCTGTAGCCGTTGATGATCTTCAGCTCCAGCCTGTGTTCGACCTGCTTCATGGTCTTGGATGCCCTCTTGATCGTCCTCCAGTTCACGCCCAGATGCCTTGCGCAGGCGATGGCGGATAAGATATTCAGGATATTCAGTTCGCCCAGCAGCTTCGTTTCGATCTGTTCCCTCTCGTCGCCGTGTACGAGCGTGAATACGGAGCCTGCAGGCGTATAGGTGATATCCTCAGCACGGTAATCCGCATCTTCGGAGCGGATGCCGTAGGTGACGGTTTCGACAGGGTTTTTAACTGTATAGCCCCTGATGAACTCATTGTCATAGTTGAGGATGCCGAAGCCGTCTTTCGGCAGAAGCTCGATCATCTGCATCTTCTCTTTTGTGATGTTCTCCTGGGAACCGAATGTATTCAGGTGCTGGGGGCCGACGGATGTGACGACACCGATCTGGGGGTGTACGAATTCCATCAGTTCCGTGATGTCGCCGACATGGTCGGCGCCCATCTCGCATACGAATATTTTGTGTATCGGTTTCAGCATCTCGCGGATCGTACGCGTGATGCCCATCGGCGTATTGTAGGATGCAGGCGTCATCAGCGAGTTGAAATGCTCGGAAAGCATTGCCTGCATGATGTTCTTCGTCGATGTCTTCCCGTAGGAACCGGTGATGCCGATCCGGATCAGGTCCTTATGGTCCCGGAGGATCGCCTTGGCCTCATTGAGGTATCTCTGCCGTACGGCAGCTTCGATCGGCGAGGTGATCCACGCCATGAGGAAGATGAACAGCCACGGGCAGAAAGCCGCGAGGATGCCGAATGCCCATTTCGAATACATCAGTGCCGCAGGCAGTGCCGTGAGCAGCCACAGCACAGCCATGACGGCGATCTGCCGTTTCACCCTGCCCGTATAGACAAGGGGCTTGATATAATTCTTCTTCTTTTCGTCCAGGAAGTTAAGAATCCCGTAAATAACGAACAGCACGCATAATACGATGACGGACACCGGTTCCTTCAGCAGCAGTGCGATCGCTGTCGTCAGGACGAACAGCACCAGGACCGTATACCCGCTGATGGGCGGACCTGTCAGGTTCCCCTTCATCCATTTGATGAACCTTCCGTTCTCATATCTGTTCTGCTGGAACATGTGCAGTGCCCGCTTTGCGGGGATCAGCACAGCCCAGCTCATGCATATAAACAGCAGTATCCTGTATATCATTTCATTTCCTCCTGCAGGAAGATCTGCAGCACCTGGTTGAACCGCTGCGGCTGGTGCCAGTATGCCCAGTGGTCATCCCCCTTGAACACCGCAAGGCCGGCATCGGGCATCTCCTTCTCCATCTGTTCGCCCATCCATAACGGCGCAGCCGTATCGAATTCGCCCCATACGAGCAGTACGGGACATTTCACGTCTTTCAGGATCGGGGAGACATCGTCATTGACGACCTTGACGAACGTGGGCTTCATGATGCCCTGTGCGTTCCGGTAATCCTCGGAGCCTGCGTTCTTTGCCAGTTCTTCCAGTTTTTTCTTCTGGCCTGTCACCTTCAGGAACCATTTGCCGAGCTTATAGGTCTTCGTGCGTATATGCCATTCCAGGCCGTGCTTCGGGCGGATGCCCGCAGCCCCTGTCAGGCACATCTTGCGCACGTTGTCCGGGTTCTTCGCAGCGTAGCGGATCGCGACGCGGCAGCCGAAAGAATGTCCGATGATGATCAGGTCCTTCAGGCCGAGTTTTTCAATAAAGCCTTCAAGATGCTTTTCATAGTCGGGTACGCCCCATGCCTCATCAGGCTCATCGCTTTCGCCGAAACCCGGGAAGTCGATGCTGATGACATGGAAGTGATTCTGGAAATATACCTGGATCAGACTCATCATTTCCTTATTCTGACCCCAGCCGTGCAGCAATAACATATCTTTTCCTGCACCGCTCTCTTCATATGCGGTCTTAATACCGTTGATCTCTATATAATTCGTCATAACAAGTCCATTTTAACAGAAAAAGGCGGTGCTCACGCATCGCCTTTGTCCCTGCTGCTCTTTTCTTTGCGTTTTTCTTTCCTGGACAGTTCCTTCCAGATCCTGAACCGGACACCGTCGGACAGGTTTTCCGCGGTGACGCGGTAGCCGTATGTGGTGACGACCTGGTAGACGATCGACAGGCCGAGCCCGAACTGTCCGCCCGTACCCTTCTCATACGGCCGGAACAGTGTCTCCAGTATATCTTCATCGATACGGGGTCCGTCGTTGATGACCTCCAGTTCATATTTCTTCAGCACGATGCGTATATGGGAATCCGCATAGCGCAGGGCGTTGTCGATCAGGTTCTCGACGGCGATGCGCCACGGTTCCTCTTCGCCGTGGAACTTCACGCCTGCTTCCAGTTCCTGGATGAACGATACCTCCGGGCGGATGACCTTCAGCGACAGCAGCACCTTCTCGATGACACGGCTCATGTCCAGGTGGTCGCCGGGCTCGCAGTCATCGAGCAGGTAACCCATCTTGTTCAGGATGATCAGGCTCTTGACCTTCTTCTCCAGCCTGTCCGCATGCTCGATGATGACGTCGACCGACTTCTCCAGCGTATCATACGGATAGATCCCGTCCTTGATCGATTCCCCGTAGGAGCGTATCGTCGCGATCGGCGTCTTGAGGTCATGGGAGATGTTCTGGATCATCTCCTGCCGCTTGCGGTTCTGCACGGCAAGCTCCTGCTCCATATCGCGGAGGGCGTCCGCTACGGCGCCGATCTCATCATTCCTCTCAACGCTGAGCTGCGCGGAGGGATCGTCGTTCTTGAGCTTCGTGATATAGCTGCGGATCTGGCTCAGCGGGATGATCAGGCTTCCCACCCAGATCAGGAGCAGCACGAGCAGGATACTGACGATCAGGACGTTCATGATCACGATGCCGTTGATCAGGCCTGTCCGGAACTCCATGCGGTAGGCATCGGAGACGAGCGATATGATCAGGTCTTTATCATCCAGTTCCGATACACAGAAGATATATGTCTTGATCGAATGGTCTTCATCCGCGTAGGTCAGCTTGTCATCGATCGTGCCGGTGACCTCTTTCTGGTAATTCTCACGGATATAGTTTTCCATCGACTGCGGGAATTTATTCCCGGCAAGGACCGTAAAGGTATCCGTGCCCCTGCTGTAGAGGACGTCGGTGACCGATGCGTTCCTCGAATTGCGCTTCGGGTTGTGCGCGGCTGTATTGTGCAGGTAGAAGATCATGTCCTCCTGGGATTCATGAAGCACGCGGTACATCTCTGTTTCGGAGAATTTGTCGATCGCGGGCGACAGGAACACCACCACGAACGTCGCAAACAGGAGGACGAACATGAAGATGATCGAGATCAGCTGCTGGGTGAGCGAAAGCTCACGCAGCCACATGCGTATGCGCTTCATGATCCGAGACGGTAGCCGAACCCGTAGATCGTATGGATCGTCAGATCAGGCATCTTGCGGCGCAGGCGCCGCAGCGTATCGTCAACGACGCGGTCGCTGCCGTAATAGTTCTCTTCCCATACCTTCTCGAGGATCTGTTCCCGCGGGAATGCGATGCCCCTGTTGTTTACGAACAGCATCAGCAGGTCGAACTCCTTCGTTGTCAGTTCGATCATCTTCGTGCCGTCGGTGACCGTCCTCTGCATCTCATCGATCTCATAGCCGTCGACTTTCAGCTTCTGGTTCGTATCCCTGTATGTGCGGCGCATGATATTGTTCACGCGCAGCACAAGCTCCTTCGGCGAGAACGGTTTCGTGATATAGTCGTCGCTCCCCTTCTCCAGACCGATGATCCTGTCGAATTCCTTGTCCCTGGCAGACATGAAGATGACCGGCACATCCGGGTCATTGGCGCGGATCTCTTCGATCAGGTCGAAGCCGCTCTTGTCCCCCAGCATGATATCCAGGATCCACAGGTGGATATCCTCATCTGCCGTATGCACGCTCGCTTCATCAAAATCCAGATATGACTTGACTTCATACCCTTCCTTTTCAAGATAACGCTTGACCAGTTCATTCAGGTCTTTTTCGTCTTCAACGATTCCGATTGTTTTTTTCATACTGATTACCTGTTTCCATTATTCTATCACAATTCTGTGAGGACACCTGAAAAGCAGATCACGGAAATGATCTGCATGGTGTTCAGATATACTCGACGGGCAGTGCGATCAGATTCTCACGGAGATACAGTTTTCTGTCTGTAAGACAGAGGATAATACCTGTACCGCGTTTTCTGTCCGGGATCCTGTCCAGAACCGTATTGGCTGCAGCCATGCCGGCTTTCGGGTTACCTGTCATTTTGATCTCAACCGGATACAGTATGCCGTTTTCCTGGATGATCAGATCGATCTCATTATCCGAAGATGACCTTCTGTCTTTGCCTCTGTAGTAGAATACGCTGAACCTGTAGTCATCTCCTGCATTGCTGAAAGACTTCAGGATCTCGGAAACAACAAATGTTTCAAACATATTTCCGGCAACTGCAGAGTTCTTTAATGCGTCGGCAGTCAGCCGGCGTGTCAGATAACATGCCAGACCGGTATCCCGGAAATACAGTTTCGGTGCTTTGATCGCCCTTGACAGCGCGCTGGAACTGTACGGCTGCAGAATATAGATTATTCCGGTCCTCTCCAGGATCGATATCCATTTTTTTACTGTCGGCTCGCTTACCCCGACATCCCCGGCAATATGCGCATAGTTCAGGATCTCCCCGGTCCTTGCGGCGGCTGCAGTCATGAATTTTGCAAACGTAAGACTGTCGGCAGCGATCAGTTCGTTGATATCACGTTCAAGATATGTTGCTGTATAGGATGAATAGAAATCCTGCCAGTCTCTTTCTGCATCATACAGTTCCGGATATGAGCCTTTATGGATCAGTTCCCAGATATCTGTATATGTTCTGAGTTCTTTTTCTCTTTCGGACAGATAATCCCCGTTCGGAACAAAAGGATGGTTGAAAGATACACCGCTGATCTCCCGTAACGACAGACCGGATAATTCCAGGATCGACACTCTTCCGGCAAGGGACTCACTCATTCCTTTCAGCAGTTCCGGTTTTTGTGAGCCGGAAAGAATAAACTGGCCCCGCTTATCCGATCTGTCTGCGATCAGTTTGATCTCCTCAAGAATACTGTTCTCCTTCTGAACTTCATCAATGAACAGCGGTGCCGGATTGTTCAGAAAGAACAGCTTCGGTTCTTCACGGGCCTGCATTCTTGTGAGCCTGTCGTCAAAATTCGCTGTATTGTATCCAGGAAATACATGCCTGATCAGTGTTGATTTTCCAACCTGCCTGGAACCGGTCAGTAAAAGGCACTTGCTGTTTGACACTCTGTTTCTCAAAACAGAAGTTATTGCTCTTTCTATATATGCCATACCACCTCCTGCGACTAATCTAAAGTCTGATTTCAGATTCGTCGTTATTTGTTGATATGCCCGTTAAAAACAGCATGGGTCATCCATGCTGTCGGTCTGAAGCTTAATTGTTGTTTTCGTCAGCCTTTCCCTGGTCGTCCGTCTCATCGGTCGTCTCCCCGAGGACGTTCAGTTCATAGGAAGTATCCTCGATCACATATTTGATCAGGCCGTTGTTCGGCTGGTCGACCTGGAGCTGAAACTCCATCAGGCCGGGTTTCGCGTCGATCATGTCGATATAGACGTTGATCGTATCCGGCGCCACCTGGTCGACGTTGTTCTGCGTGCCGATCACGGTGACGGTAACGGTCGTGATGTTGTCCGGCTGGGATGCCTTGTAGTGGTTGACGTTGTTGATGACGTTGATCGGGACATCGGTGATCTTCTTCTCAACGACATCCTCCAGTTTGATCGACATCGTGATCTGGTTGATATTGGAGCTGTTCACGCCTGCAGGCAGCGTTACCGGGCGCAGGATCGTTGAATCCTTGTTGATGGTAGCCGCATTCAGCGTAACGACAACGTTGTCGATCTCATTCAGGACGTTCTCCGGTCCGTAGATCGTAACGGTCTGCTGGTCGGTGGTGATCGAATCGATCGCCTTGCCTTCCGCGACTTCACCGCTTACCTGGATGTTGATCGGCACCGTCTTGCTCGGTGAAGTGACCGGCACCTTGACATGGACCGTATCCGGGACGATATCCGCGTTGACGGGTTTGCCTCCGGAATCGTATGCGATCATCCTGGCATCCTGTTCGAAATCAGCGACCTGGCCGCCGACGTCGATCAGCGCCTTGACGAATGCGATCGAATCGAGCGTATCCCTGGAAGCCCTGACGTTGACCTTCGAATATTCGAATTCCGGTGTGCCGACGCTGTAGATGCTCTCCAGGCCTGCCTGGTTGATAAAGTCATAGGACAGGTCGAACTGCTGCGTCGTCTTCTTCTTCAGCGTGACGATGACGTTCGTCGGGTCGGAGATGATATCGACATTGGAGCCGAAGCCTTCGCCCTTGAGCCTGACTTCGTGCACGCCTTCCGTCATGCCCTCGAGGTCCGCCGTGATGACGCCGCCCGAAGTGATGGCGTTGGTGACGTTGGAAGCGTCGCCGCTGATCTCCACGTCGACCGTGGAGGGCAGTCCGCTCAGTTCAAATGTATCGGAGTTGTATTTCGCCGTTACCGCGACATCCTTCATCGTTCTCGAATATTTGAGCTTCGACGTATAGACGGAGGTCAGCGAATTGAAGTTGACGACGAAATAGATAATGATCGCAAGCACCAGCGCAGTGAGCTTGGAGAACCTGCGGTTGAAGATGAGCTTGTCGATCGCGCCGGAGAACCAGCGGATGACACGGATCAGGCCGTCTTCGAAGTGCGCATAGGTGTTGGCCACTTTGCGCGACTGTTCGGCGATCCGGTTGGCGAGCTCGGTCTTCGTCTCTTCCTGTTCGAATAAATCGTTCTTTTCGCGGTCAGCCATTACTCGTCACCTCCTTTTTTCCTGCCGGAGGATTTTTCATCTTTCAGCGCATCGATCATTTCAAACTGCTTGTCCAGTTCATTCGTAAAGCCGACGATCTTGGAGATATCGAGTTTGGATGTATCATAGATCTCTTCATCCTCGTGCGAAAGCTTCTCGAGATCGATGATCGGTTCCGGTTCTTCCGTATGGGAGAGCTTCTTGACAGAGGCTTCCCTGGCAGCCCTGACCTCGTCCGGCGTCATGCGCCTGGAGGAAGGCTTAGCCTTCTGCAGTGTATAATCTTCGGCATTGTCATTCGTGATCTCGTTGACATATGCCGTCACGCGCTCGCTCTGCACAGGATAGCTGGGCTTGGGCCTCTTCTTCTTGTGCGGCAGCTTGATATCGGCTGCGATCGCCTCTTTGTCAGCCTCTTCATAGCTGGCAGGCTCAGCTGCGGGAGCGGGTACGGGTGCCGGTTCTTCGGCCGCCGGCGTCTCTTCCGGTGCGACCACCTCTTCCGCCTCGATCTTCGCGGGCGTCTCCTTTTCGCTCTGCTTGCGCAGCGTCAGCTTGGAGATGACGTTTTCACGCTTCACCGCAGGCTGCGGCGCAGCTTCCGTAACGACGACAGGCCTGGACTTCGGTCTTCCTGCAGACGATACCTTTGTGGCTTCGCCGAGGATCACCCGCAGCAGGTAGTCGCGCAGCTGGTCG
>JAILQT010000115.1 GCA_024698805.1 Solobacterium sp. | reverse complement strand
TCGATCGTTTCATTGCTTGTGATCGTGAGTTTCGTACCGCTGGAGAAGTCGATGCCGAGGTTGAAGAATCCCTTCTTCTGCGTCATGTTGACGACGCCGAGCAGGATGCCTGCAGCCAGGATCACGATCGAGATCGTGTTGACGAGCTTTGACTTGCCCATGTAGTCGAACTGTCTCGTACCGGTATAGAACTGTTTCTCACCCTTGTTGATATCGGGGATCTGGTCTTTCCTGACGTTGAACCACTCAGGCTTGCCGTCGGCTGCGCCGGAGTTGACGATCTGGTTGAGCAGCCATCTGGACAGGCCGACGTTGAGGACCATCGTCATGACGACGGTGATGATCAGCATCGTTGCGAAGCCCTTAACGGCGCCGTTGCCCCAGATATACATGATCAGGGCAGCGATCAGTGTCGTCAGCTGCGCGTCAACGATCGCGGACAGCGAGAGCTGCTGGCCTTCCTTGACGGCGGCGCGGATGCTGCGGCCCTTATAGAGTTCCTGACGGATACGTTCGTAGTTGATGATGTTCGCGTCGACGGTCATACCGACACCGAGCACGAGGGCACCGATACCGGACAGTGTGAATACAGCGCCCATCAGCGCATACAGTCCGAATACGGCCCAGATATAAGCTGCCAGCATGATGCCGGAAACGATGCCGGGCATCCTGTATTTCCAGATCAGGAACAGCACGACGAGACCGATGCCGACGGCGCCGGCGATCGCTGTCTTATGCAGCGCGTCGATACCGTAAGCAGCGGATACGACGTTGGAGCTGATCTCTGTCAGCTTGACAGGAAGTGAACCGGAATTGATCAGGTTTGCCAGTGTGCGTGCTTCTGTTTCCGTGAAGTTTCCTTCAATGATGCAGTCGCCTGTGATCTCGCTTCTGACGGAAGCCGCGGAGATGTATTTGGGCTCCTGGCCTTCCTGGTGCTTCTTGAGTTCTTCTTTGTAGCTGTCACCCTCTTCATAGTCGAGCCAGATGATCATGACGTTGTTTCCGCCCGTCCTGGAAGAGATATCCTTTGTGATCTCGCCGAATTTCGCATCGTCAGCGATCTTCAGGGAGACGATGGGCCTGCCGTCCTGGAATGCCAGTGACGCACCGCCCTCGACAAGGATGCTGGAATCAGCCATCTCGTTGTCGTCGACGTCTCTGAATGTCAGATTCGCTGTCGTACCGATCATCGATCTTGCGGCGCCCTGATCTTCGATGCCTGCCAGCTGCACCCTGATCCTGTTCGTGCCTTCAACGACGATCGACGGTTCGCTTACGCCGAGGACGTTGATACGCTTGGAGATGCTGTTGGTGACCGCGGTCATGTCGACCTCTGCACCTTCACTGAGCGGATCCACCTGATAGAGGATCTCAAATCCGCCTCTCAGGTCAAGACCGAGATTCAGATTGTCCTTGATCTTATTGAATGTAGCACCGATCACGACGGCGATCAGCGCAACAACGATCCAGAACAGGGTCAGCCCACCCTTTTTCTTTGTTTCTTTAGCCATAAGCCTGTTAGTCCCCTCCTATAATGTCCGAGAAATCTTCCAGATTCTGTCTCGCCCCGTCCGATACCGCCTTGCGGGATAGATAACGAACTATATCCGCGGCAGTGACGGACAGGATCTCGTCAGCTGCTTCATGTATGGAATCAGGCGCCCCTTTTTTCCACAGACTCTCACTGAGAAAGTCTTCAAGATTCTCATAATGCAGAGAAGGCAAACCGCTGCTTTTCAGCTGCTGCAGTTTCAGCACCATAGTCAGCTGAACCATCGTATTGTTCACATCAAAAACACCAGCGGCCATTCCCTCCTCCTGACAATTCCAAGATTATATCAAAAATATTCCGTTCTGTGCATGAATATCTTCTTTTTTTTTGGCGCATATTTCTCCGGAATACGCGGAAGTTTGAAAAAAGTTTCTTTTCCCCATATGCGAATCAGCCGGATACCGAAAAAAAAGGACCTTTCCGGATCCGTTAATTTCTGCCGGAAAGCTCCGCCCCTATCAGGTTGCAGTACTCGATCTTCCCTTCCTGATAGACATCGAACGTGCCTTTCACCGTGATCGTCTCCCCTTCCCCGGGATAATCATCCGGATATACCGGATCCCCCGCAAGGACGAATTCGATGCCCTGCTCGCAGCAGGCCGTCGCATCCGGGATCACGCAGTAGCAGTAGACCCTGTCCGCATCGGGACTGTAGTATGAGCGGAATGCACCGCGCATGCGGACGGTCTTGCCGACATAGTTCTGCGGTGTGACGATCATGTTGGAGACTTCGGAATAGATCGCCGTCACTGACATCCGGGAGAGGTCGACATCGACGTCCGACTTCACCTGCGCGCACGAAGACGCCATGAGCAGGAATATGCAGATCAGGATGTTCTTCAGTTTTGCGTGCATACCGGTCTCCTTCAAACGGATTGTAATTTTGCATGCAGGGTGCTGTCAAGAAAGAAAAAAGCTGCCGCAGCAGCTCAGAGATAGATGAATAACCCGATGAGGGCGAACAGCAGTTCGGCTGCCCAGAACATCTTTACGACAGATGTTTCCGGCATCCCCTTCAGACGGAATGCGTAATGGATCGGCGTATAGATGAAGACGCGCTTATGAACGGTCCTTACCGAGACCTGCTGAATGATGACGCACAGCGTCTCGATGACGAAGATGCCGCCGATCACGATGAGCAGAAGCTCGGTCTTTGTGATCATGGCAAGGCCGGCAAGGATGCCGCCTAGGGCAAGGGCGCCTGTATCGCCCATGAAGACGCGGGCAGGCTTCTTGTTGTAATAGAGATAGGCAAGCAGCGAGCCGATCAGCGCGAAGCACAGTGCCGCCGGGCCCTGCATGTTCTGATGGAGGCAGATGACCAGGAACGGGACGAGGGCAATGACGGAGCAGCCTGCCGCAAGCCCGTCCATGCCGTCGGTCAGGTTCACCGCATTGGATGAGCCGGTGAACATGAACAGGACAAGGACGAAATACAGGTGGCCGAGATAGAGGTAGCCGCCGAACGGCATGTCTACTTCCAGACGCGCGTGCGTCCGGTAGATCATGAAGAAGACGACCGCGAGGACCAGCTGCATGATGAACTTCTTCGCCGGCGTCAGGCCTTCGTTGTTTTTGCGGATGGCGATGAGCCAGTCATCGATGAAGCCGATCAGGCCGTATCCGGCAAACGCCAGCATCACGACGATCGAATCCAGGTTCATGCTCTGCCGGAAACATACAGCAAGCGTGACGATGATCGGGAAGAGGATGAAGAGCACCCCTCCCATGATCGGTGTGCCCGCTTTCTTCTGGTCTTCTTCGAGGGAATACTCGCTGACCGTCTGGCGCAGGCTCAGTTTTTTCAGATATTCGATAAACGGGGGCATGGTCAGGAAAACACCCGCGAAACCGAGTATAAAGCATAATATATATCTGATGACCATAACCCTCTCCTTTTATTCCAGTTTAACCTTGATCTGTACCGATTTGTTGACGATCGTACCGGGCGGTACACTCTGCGATACGCATCTGCCCTCCCCTTCGATCGTGAAACCGAAGCCGCTGACAGCCCATAATGCGGTGATATCCTTCCTTGTCCATCCGGTGAGGTCCGGCAGCGTGATCGTCGCAGCATCCGTCAGCAGGAAGATCCTCTTGCCTGTGACGATCTTCGAGCCTTCGGACGGATACTGGTCGATGATGGAATTTCCTTCCCCGAGCCAGACGACTTCCGCGTCCATATCCGCAAGTTTCTCTTCGGCATATGTGCGGCTGTGGTTCATCAGGTTCGGCATCGTGAATGTACGGATCTCCGTCGTGACCGGTTCATCCGGTTCCGCCGGTTTGTTGTCTTTCGGATTGTCCGTGAACCCGTAGGTCATGGCGACCTTGCGGAAGAATGTCTGCTGCGCTTCCGTATCGACGTGCGCGATCGGGCTGTAGTCGGCACGGAAAGCGTAATAGACGATGACCTGCGGGTCTTCGGCCGGCATCGCGGCCATGATCGACGAGATTGTCTTGCCGGTATACTTGCCGTTTTCCGCCCACTCCGTCGTACCTGTCTTACCGATGAGCTTGCATTCCGGGATCTTGTAGCCGGATGCTGTACCGTCGCTGTCATTGACGGTCCTCTCGAGGATGCCCTGTACCTTCCTTGCGGTCTCTTCCGTGATCGGATTGCCCTTGACGGTCGTTTCCGCCTGGTAGATGACCCTGGACGAATCATAGGAATCGACGATGGATTCCACGAAATACGGCTTGATCATCGTGCCGTCGGAGAAGATCGCCGAATATGCCTGCAGGAGCTGCAGCATCGTTACGGTGGAACCCTGGCCGTAGGAGAGCGCCAGCCGGTCACTCGGCCATGTGAAGTTCAGCATGCCTGTCTGTTCCGGGATGCCGTCCGTGTCGACAGGCGAGAAGAAGCCGAATTTCTTAATATAATCAAGATGGACCTGCGGCGTGATGTTCTCCGTCTGCACGGCAGCCGCGACCGTATTCAGCGAGTAGATCAGGCCGTGGTCGAAGTCGATCTGGCCGTAGGTCTTGTTTCTCGCGTTGTAGATGCAGCCGTAATTCGCGCCGTAGGATCTTACGGGGTTGTTTTTGCTGTCGGCGGAATAGCAGAAGGAGTTACCGTCGGTCACGGCGTCGCTGTTGTATTTGCCTTCGTTGATCGCTGCCGCCCATGTGAACGACTTCAGCGTGGAACCCGGCTCATACGGCAGCTGTGCGCCGATGTTGTTGAATTCGGTGATATCCCGGACGTTCGGGTCAAACGAAGGATACTGGCCCCAGGCCACGACCCTGCCCGTCTTGATCTCCATGGCAGCGCCCCATGCGGCGTCGGCACCGAAGGACTTGCGCGTGATATCCAGCGCCTGTTCCAGCGAGTTCTGGATGCCTTCGTCCAGCGTCAGGTAAACGTTGTAGCCGTTCACCGCGCTGACTGTCGTTTCCTTCATGCCGGGAAGGACATAGCCGTCCTTGTCGACCTGGTAGCGCCTGTAGCCGTCGGAACCGGACAGGTAGGAATCCAGATAGAGCTCGATACCCATCTTGCCTACGGCTGTGCCGTTCTCGTCGGACTGCGCGTAGCCGATCAGGTTGGAAGCGAACTGTCCGAGCGGATAGAGCCTCTGGATGGAATCCGTGAATTCGATGCCGGGAAGCTTATAGCTCTCGATCTCTTCCTTGACCGCCTGCGACAGCATGCGGCCGCTTGTGCCGAGCTCGGTCTGGTACACATCCTGGTTCAGATAGTTCAGGATCGTCTCCTTGTCCATATGCAGGATGCCGGAGAGCACCTCTGCCGTATATTCTTTATCCTGGACATAGGCGATCTCGCCTTCGACGGCAGGCCTGTCCTTGGAGAGGACGCATACGATGTTGTAGGTCCTCCTGTCCTGGGCGATGACGTTGCCGTATTTGTCATAGATGTTGCCGCGCAGCGCACGCGTGGTCTCGGTCACGATATTCGCCGTATCCGCGTAGACCGTCAGATCCGTGTTGGAACGGATATGCAGTTTCCCGACGGCAACGAAAAAAACATCAGACGCAATCAAAATGAATGCAGCTAATGTTACGGTAAATATTCGTTTGATCTCACGATTGCGTCTGACTCGCGCCATCCTTACTCTCCATCGTCATCCGATGCAATTGTTATAATGTTATTCTGATCTCTTGTCAATCCGCTGTTTGCGGCGATCTCATCGACTCTCTCCGTCGATGTCAGCTGGGAGATCTCAACATTAAGCGCGTCATTCTGCAGTTCGATCGATGCGATCTCAGCCTCCAGCTCCTGTTTCCTGGTGCTGAGGGAATTGTTGTATGAGCGCAGGAACAGCGAGCTGAACAGGAATGTCAGCGTCGAAACCAGCACCATGAAAAATGCGAGGTTCTGCAGTTTCAAAACTCTTCTTTTCTTTCTTTTCACTGTCTTTGTCATACTTATCCCCTTACTCTTTCTATTCCCCTCAGTTTTGCACTGTGTGCTCTGTTGTTGTGAAGCAGTTCTTCCTCCGAGGCAGTGATCGGTTTTTTATTGATCAGCTGGAAGGAGGCCTGCTCCATTTGCTGATGTTTCAGCGGCAGCTTCGGCTCAACAAATGGAGCAGTCGAACAATCTTTGAATATATTCTTCACGATCCTGTCCTCCAGGGAATGAAATGTGATGACGGCGCATCTGCCGTTCACATCAAGAAGCTCAAGAGCGTCCTGAAGCCCTTTCTTCAGGGCACCGAGCTCGTCATTCGTCTCGATCCTGAGTGCCTGGAAGACTTTTTTGGCCGGGTGGCCTTTTTTGTGAAGCTCTTTCGGCGGAAGTGATCCCCGGATCACCTCTGTGAGTTCGCCGGTCGTTTCGATCGGTCTCTGCGACCTGGTCTTTACGATATTGGAAGCGATCGCGGATGCGTAGCGTTCTTCACCGTATTCGCGGAAGATCTTTGTCAGCTCTTCCTTTGAATATGTGTTGACGATCATGGCAGCGTCTTTTTCCTGCCTCCGGTCCATCCGCATATCCAGTCTTGCGTCAAAGCGGTAACTAAAGCCCCGGTCTGCCTCATCAAACTGGGGCGAACTGACACCTAAGTCAAACATGATGCCGTCTATTCGCGTGACGCCGCGTTTTTCCAGTTCTTCCTTCATGTCGCGGAAATCAGCCCGTATCACGGTGATCTTATCGGACACATCGGAAAGTCTCTGCATCGTTTCCATGACCGCCTGTTCATCCTTGTCGAATGCATACAGATGGCCGTTTTTCAGCTGCGAGATCAGCAGCTGTGCGTGCCCGCCCCTGCCCAGCGTGGCATCGACGTAGATGCCGTCAGGCTTGACATTCAGCAGGCCCACGGTTTCGTGGAGAAGAACGCTGACATGTTCCATTACTGCAGGAACTCCGTCAGTGATTCGGCGACCATCTCGAAGGATTCGTCTGCCTGTTCTTCATATTCTGTCCAGCGTGCTTCTGACCAGATCTCGACATGGTCGGATGCGCCGATGATCACGCAGGCCTTTTCAATGGCTGCTGCAGCGATCAGGTAGGAGGACAGCTGGATCCTTCCCTGGTTGTCCAGGGTACATTCCAGTGCTTTGGAAGTGAGGCTTCTCACATAGGAACGTGCTTCCTTCTTCGTTGAAGGGATCTGGTTGAGCTTTGCCAGCATGGCAAGCCATCTTTCCTGTGTGTAAACGGCAAGGCATCCGTCCAGCCCTTTTGTAACGACAAAAGAGCTTCCGAGCTCGTCGCGAAGCTTCGCAGGTACGATGAGTCTGTTTTTGGCATCCAGACTATGTCTGTATTCACCCATGAACATGTCATCGTCCTCCACTTCTCTCCACTTTCTACCACTATTTTACTACTCATACCTCTCTTTACAAGAAAAAAATCGGTCCAAACGGGTAATCGGGCATAAAAAAACAGCCGGATCATGAAAAAAACATGAAAATTTTCAGGTTTGAGGGATCTGCAGCCATACAAAAAAGATGCCTCCCGGCTGAATACCGGGGAGCATCTGTCATTCCTCAAAGTCTGCGTTTAAATTTCTGTCTGTGACATCCTCTTCGACAGAGATCATCTGGATGTATTCTTCCGTCCGGACGATGATGTCTTCCAGCGTCTTCAGTTCTTCCTCTTCCAGGGGTATGCCCTTCTTATCCAGGTATTCCTTCATCTTCGAATGGAAGAAGCCGGGTGCGCGTGAGCTGATCGCGCTCACAGCCGAAGCCACCTTGGAAAAATCGAGCGATACCCACAGGATCTGTGTCTTCCAGTTGATGATATTCGCCACCAGGTTCACATACTGGATCATCCCTTCCATGCCGAACCTGCTGAATACGGAATTGAGCATATCGACGCTTTCCGGGAACCTCTGCCCGTAGCGGATCACATAGGCGATCATATAGGCCATATGCCTGCGGTTTTCGTCGTCCTGCGCCAGATCGGCGAAGATGCGGATGATCTCCCGCCTGTCCATCGTCCGGTTCACCATGAAGGCCGCATTGACCATGTCATTGTTCATAGCCAGCGCCCCGGTACGTTCCTCGTCATTCATGGAACGCAGGTAACTGTGAATGAAACAGTCGAGGGCGATCATCTCCGGGGAACGCCCGCCGGGATCGACATCCAGCGTAAAGCTGCCGTCATCCTCGAATCTCATGAACGTATTGGGCAGGTGGTTCTCGATAAAGCCGCCGGTGCCGATGTTGTAGCCGTAGTAATATACAGCGTCCCCCACGTCGTTCATCAGCGGGCTGATGTAATCGTAATTGATCATATGGTTGCTGATCCGTCCTGCCCTGTGCATGATCTGCGGTGCGTATTTCCGGAAGAATTTGTCCGAGAAGCCTTCACCGTCAAAGGATACGCAGTGATCCGCGCTGTCGTCCAGAATCGCGACATATTTGGCCTTGTTGCCGCCCTTGGAATGCCCTGTCACCGTGATCTCATACTGCTGCAGGCCGAACTTCCGGCAGCACTCCCTGTACCACTGCAGGGCGCCCTGCTGGTGCGGGGAATCGGCCATATTGCCGCTGAGGAAATTATCCTTCCACTGCGCCGCGCCGCCGATCAGGTCCGTCCCCTTGAATACGACGAGTGCTTCCTGCGAAGCCTCGCTCAGGAACACGGCGTTCCTGCCTGACCCGCCGCCTTCGGCGAGATCCGTATACATCTCAAGGATCGTCATATCCATCAGGAAGCTGTCCCGCTTCGCTGCGAGGATGATGCTCTTCCATTCCCCGGCAGTCGTCATCGGCAGATTCTTCGGATCGGGATCGTGCAGCTGCGTCAGGTCGATGGCCTCCAGCCAGTCGCGCACCTTCCGCTTTACGAACGTATCCGGCATGGGATACGGACCCATCTCGGGACCGAGGTAGATCAGGTTGTTCATCAGCAGGCATCGTTCCGTCGTGATGCTCATGGCTGCTCCCCTTCGGAATGACCGGACGGGAAGACACGGAAGCTGAGGCTGCCGGCCGTGCTGCCGGACAGTTCATTCGCGAACATCGTGTCTTTCTCTTTCGCGGAAAAGAGCGTATAGGACGCATACCACCCGCCTTTATGCAGTGTATCCAGGAGCCTGTCACTGAGGACCGGCATGGTGTCTGTGAAGATGTCCGTATGCCTGGTGATCAGGGGGTCATGATGCAGGATCCCCTCGACCGTGAGCGAAGCGTCATCCTGCATGCCGAGCGGCGTATAGAACACCGTCCTTGTATTCACATCCCCCATAAAGGCGGACAGCAGCGCCGTCAGTTCTTCGTCATACCTGCCGCGCACCAGTTCGCCGTACAGCGTATCCGTATAGTCATATTCCATGCTGCCGCTGCGGATGATGACACGGAACAGCGATGTATGACCGTCCGCGGAAAAAGTGAGCGTTCCGTGCCCGCTGCCCTTCGTCAGCGGATCGAATGCGGCGCACCGGATCCGTATGCCGGGGTATTTCCGCGCAAGATATTCCCTTGCGCCGCGCAGCTGCATGAGCGCTTCCTTCTGATGGATATAGAGGGCCCTGTTCGAACCTGCATTCTCCGACGCGAAAACGCCGTCAAGAAGCTGTCTTTCCTCATCTGTTATATAAACTGACATAATCATCTCCTATGTCTATTGTAACCGTAACCCGGGGAAAAAGAAAAAGAGGATGTCTCCTCTTGTTCCGTACTCAGTTCTTTGCAGGTCCTACGCTGCCGCAGTTCGGACATGCATGATGCGGCTGCTTCATTTCTCCGCAAACAGGACATTTTACGAGCGTCGGTGCATTCAGCTTGTAATGCGTCCTTCTCTTATCTCTTCTTGTCCTTGAGTTCCTTCTCTGCTGTACTGCCATCTTCTGACACCTCCTGTTCTTCGTTTCTGAATTTCATCAGGTCAGCGAGTCTAGGATCAATCTCTCTTTCCTTCGCTGCCTGATACTCGGCTTCGCTGTATACCTTCCAGCCGTCGCCTTCCGGGTATTCATCTTCAGCCAAAGTCGTCACCTGGAGCGGTACTTCCAGCAGGATATCTTCGATCACTGCAGGAAGGATCTCGATGACTTCATCGATAACGACACGCACACCGTCTTCATCGGTGTCTTCAAATGCATAGGTCTCCTGGCTGTCTGTTTCGAAGGGGACCTCGATCTCCTCGTTGGTGATCGCGTCCGGGCAGATCATAATGCCGGAAATATAGATATCGGCATAGAATCTGTCATCTTCTTCGTCAAGCCATCCGCTGCCGCTGACATGGACATCTTCCACCGCGTTGATCCTGCTGTTATTCGCAAATACAGAGGGGTCGATCACGATGTCTTCATCGAATTCTACCTTCTGCTCCGTACGCAGAAGTTCCTGTTTTGTCCACTTCACGCTGTCTCCTCGCTCGTTAACGCTAATAAATTATAGCAAAGTGTTTTCTAAAGTCAAACAAAACCATGCTGTATGGACACATAATTTTTCTCAGCAGAAGAACGTGAGAATGTAATCGGCGATATCGTCCCAGACGACCCTGCTTTCGGTCTCATTCAGGGTCTCATGGCGCATATGCGGGTACAGCCGCCTGCCGATATTCTTATATCCGGCGCTCTGCAGGAGCCTGATCGATTCATTGAATCCCTTCACGCCGCCGATCACCGGGTCGTCTTCCCCTGCCACGACGTAGATCGGCATATCCGGCTTCGTGCAGTTATAGCTCTGTACGTCGTTCATGCGGACAAGGCCGTCGAACAGGTCATAGTAGCCGCGGATCGTGAACGGTTCGCCGCAGTCATCATCATCGATATAGGCATCGACGTTTTTTTCATTTGTGCTGAGCCAGTCAAGGGGCGTGCGCGGATCGTCGATCACGCTGTTGAAATTCCCCGTGACCAGACGGTCCAGCAGTTTTGAATGCCTCTTGCCGCCCTTGACCAGGCCGAGGAACGTCGCGATGCCCTTCCCCGCATGGGCTGCGGGCGTATAGTTGGGCAGTCCGTTGAGGATCACGCCGTCGATCAGCCTGTCGTATTTCTGCAGGTAGGAGCGCGCAATGATCGTGCCTATCGAATGCCCCATCATGATCAGCGGGACGTTTTTGAATGCATTCTTTGTCAGCAGGGAGATATCCAGGGCGGAGATGACCAGGTTCCTCCAGCCGTTGTCATCGCCGAAATAGCCCCTGTCCGCCTTGTCCGCGGACTCGCCGTGTCCGGGCAGGTCGTAGGTGACGACGCCGATGCCCCTGCTGTTCAGATAGTTTGCGAATGCGTCATATCTCCTGCGGTGCTCTTCCATCCCGTGAATAATAAAAACCGCTGCTTTTACTTCCTGCTCTTCCGGTCTGTAGACCGTCCATGCCAGACTCTCATCCATATTATTATCTCCTGTTATTAACTCCTGTAACGATTTCATTGTATCATAACGGAAAGGAGCACGATTTATGAAAACTTGCGGGATCATTGCGGAATACAATCCGTTTCACAACGGGCACAGATACCATATCGAAAAGACAAGGGAACTGACAGGCTGCGAAGCCGTGATCGCCGTCATGAGCGGTAATTTCGTGCAGCGGGGCGAACCTGCCGTAAAGGACAAGTTCAGCCGGGCAGAAACAGCCGTACGGAACGGCGCAGATGTCGTCCTTGAACTGCCGTGCATCTTTGCGGTGCAGGGCGCTTCCGCCTTCGCACACGGGGCCGTATCCGTGCTGCGTTCCGCGGGGATCGACCAGCTGAGCTTCGGCAGCGAATGCGGCAATCTGGAGAACCTTCTTGAGATCAGCGAAACGCCGGTAAGGCCGGAGAATATCCGGGAACTGATGGATACGGGCATGTCCTACCCGAAGGCATACAGCCTGCTGACCAGGTCGATGCTGCCCAACGATATCCTGGCCGTATCGTACCTGAAAGAGATCCGGGATACGGGCATTGAACCCGTCGTCATCCAGCGCACGAACGACTACAGCAGCGAAATACTCGCTGAAGTATCCAGCGCAGCCGCCGTGCGCAAAGCGCTCCGGGAAGGCCGGGATGTCAGCGGCAGCGTACCCGCATCCGATCTCAGCGATCCTGTTTTCATGGACGCGTACTACCCCTACCTCAGGAACTTTATCCTGACGGCGGACAGTTCCTATCTGCGTTCCCTCTTCCTCTGCACGGAAGGGATCGAGAACCATCTGAAGAAGTGCGCTGCCGCTTCCGACACATGGGATGATTTCATGCGCAGTGCCGTCACGTACCGCTATACCGCTTCGCGCATCCGCAGGACCTGCGTCTTTTTCCTGATGCAGCTGCGCCGGGAGTGCGTCGAAGCGCTCGGCGAACCGCGGCATATGCGCGTGCTTGCGTTCAGCGAGACAGGCAGGAGATGGCTGCAGACGATGCGTGAGAGCGAGATCCGTCCGGCGATGCGCTTTGCGGCTGTACCGAAGGAATACCGTGAGATCGAATACAGGGCGGCCCTTGCCTATGCGTCCGTACTCGATGCGGACAAAAGAAAAAAGCTCCTTCAGAGGGAGATCGAAGGAGCCTCGTACGTCAGATAATTACTGTTCTGAAGGAATGATGACGTTCGAGTAGATCTTGTTTACATCGTCTACGTCGTTCAGCATGTCCATCAGTTTGTGATAGGAATCGATGTCTTCCTGCTCTGTCAGCGTGACATACTCGTTCGGCAGCATCGTCGCTTCGCATGTGTCGAACTCGATGTTCGGGATCAGCGCTTCGATCGCTTCCTGCGCTTTGCCGAAATCGGCGAAGGATGTCTTCACGGTCATCTCGCCGTCTTCGACTGTGATATCGAGGACATCGACGTCCGCTTCCATCATCGCGTCGAGCATTGCCTCTTCATCCTCATACTCGAATTCAAAGAGACCGACGCTCTCATAGTTGTAGGAAACACCGCCGGCACCGACAAGCTTCGCACCCTTGCACTTGTTGAATGCCGTTTTTACATTCGTGTAGGAACGGTTTGTATTGTCTGTCAGACAGTCTACGATGACCGTGCTGTTTCCGGGACCGAAGCCTTCATAGCGGGCTTCGTCATAACTGTCTTCTGAGCCGCCTTTTGCCTTGTCGATCGCTCTCTTGATAACATCAGCAGGAACCTGGTTGGACTTTGCTTCAGCGATCTTCCTCTTCAGGGCAAGGTTCATATCAGGATCGGGAACGCCGCTCTTAGCCGCAATATACAATTCTTTTCCGAATCTGGAATACAGCTTGGATTTGATAGCTGCTGTCTTAGCCATAGACGCTGCACGTACTTCATGTGCTCTTCCCATATTTAACCACCTTTCATGATAAAAAAATTAACGTAAATATTATAACAAACGCCTTATTTATTGTGAAGAAAATACTTCACGCGCTTTTTTTGCAGGCATGGCGGGGAATCCTGCCTGCACAGGTCACCGGGGCATTATATGGGTGCTCAAATCATCCTTATGTGTTAGAATAGTTACAGGTTCAGGTGGATTATGTCTACATATGTAATTAGTGATATACATGGATGCAAGGTCGAATTCGATGCAATGCTCGAAAAGATCGGTTTCAGCGAATATGATGAGATGTGGATCGACGGCGATATCTGCGACAGAGGGAAGTTTTCCATCCCCCTTCTGCAGGAGATCATGGCACATGACAACATGCACCTGGTCTTCGGGAACCATGACGTATGGTTCGCACGCTACTGCCAGGAACTGATCGACGCGAAGAAGGACAACAACTCCGTCGATATGACCGACGACCTGATGTGCTGGCTCCATTACAACGGCGGCTACGGCACTGCGGATGAATACATGGATCTGGAATTCCCGGAATGCTATGACATCATGGCCTATTTCGACAACAAGATCCTGTATAAGTATCTGACCGTAAACGGGAGGAAGTTCCTTCTGATCCATGCAGGTCTTTCCGATGAATACATGAAGCCGGATCAGGATCTGAATGAAGTCCCGGAACAGATCCTGGTATGGTCGCATATCGATGTCAATGCCAATCCGTTCCCGGACGTTACGATGATCGTCGGACACAGTCCCACGTTCCTGTACGGACCGGAATACAACGGCAAATTCGTATACGGCACCGACAATACCATCCATATCGACTGCGGCTGCGTCTACGGGCGCGCGCTCGGATGCCTGCGTCTGGATGACATGCAGGAATTCTACGTCGAAAGCACCTACCCGAGAAAAGGAGGCTGAGCTCTGCACCGTGCGGAGCTTTTTTTATCCCCTGCAGAACAGAAGAAAAGCAGCCTTTGGGCTGCTTTTACTGTCTGTTTAGTCCCCTGCCCTTTTTGCAGGGATACGGGACACGGACTGCAGATCAAGCGATCGTGTTCTTGATCAGTTCTGTTACTTCTTCAGCTGTGTCAAGTTCGACTGCCTTGGCTGCCATAGCCTGCATCTCTTCATAGCTGAGGGCATTGATCATCTTGCGTGCACGCAGGATGCTTGTTGCACTCATGGAGAATTCATCCAGGCCGAGACCGAGGAGTACCGGTGCAGCGAGTTCGTCACCTGCCATCTCACCGCACATACCGCACCACTTGCCGTTCTTGTGAGCGCCGTCGATCGTCATCTTGATGAGACGGAGGATGGACGGGTTCAGAGGCTGGTACAGATAGGATACAGGCTGGCTCATTCTGTCAGCTGCCATGGAGTACTGGATCAGGTCGTTTGTACCGATGGAGAAGAAGTCTGCATATTTGCCGATCTGGTCAGCCAGGACTGCAGCTGCCGGGATCTCGATCATGCATCCGACTTCGACCTTTTCACCGACTGCGATGCCTTCAGCGATGAGCTTAGCGCGTTCTTCATCATAGACAGCCTTCGCATCCTTGAACTCGTTGACTGTAGCGATCATCGGGAACATGATGCAGAGGTGACCGAATGCGGAAGCTCTGAGCAGGGCTCTCAGCTGTGTGCGGAAGATGTCCTTCTTAATGAGGCAGAAACGAACAGCACGTACGCCGAGGAACGGGTTCATCTCTTCTTCGAACTCGTAGTATTTCAGCTTCTTGTCGCCGCCGATATCCAGTGTACGGATAACAACAGGCTTGCCTTCCATACCTTCGAGAACTGTCTTGTATGCCTGATACTGTGTTTCTTCATCGGGCCAGTCTTCGCTCTTCATATAGAGGAATTCTGTACGGAACAGACCGACGCCTTCGCCGCCGTTTTCCTTGACGCCGTCAACATCTGCAGGTGAGCCGATGTTTCCGACCAGCAGGACTTTGTGTCCGTCTGTGGAAATGGAAGGCTGGTCCTTCAGAGCCTTGAGGGCTTCTTTCTCTGCCTTGTAAGCTTCGCCGATCTTGACATATTCAGCGATCTGCTCTTCTGTCGGGTGGAGAATGACTTCACCGTTGATCGCATCGAGGATCACGCTGTCGCCTTCATTGGCAGCGTCCAGGATACCTGTTACGCCGACGACTGCAGGGATCTCGAGGGAACGCGCCATGATCGCACTGTGGCTTGTACGGCCGCCGATCTCTGTTGCGAAACCCTTTGCGAATTCCTTGTTCAGGGAACCTGTGTCGGAAGGTGTCAGATCCTTGGCGACGATAACGACGGGTTCATCGATCGTTGCGAGGTTCGGAATGATCTTGCCGCAGAGGTTGCATTTCAGACGGAATGTAACGTCCTTGATGTCTGCAGCTCTTTCCCTCATATAAGCATCTTCCATGGACTCGAAGATCGTTACCATCATGGAAGCGACCTGGTCAGTAGCGAATTCAGCGTTGACGCCTTCGTTCTTGATCATGTCTTCAATCTGTCCGCGAAGTTCAGGGTCATTCGCCATCATCAGATGAGCATCAAATACTGCCAGCTCTTCTGCTGCGAGGCTCTTTGAAGCAACTTCCTTGATCTTCTCAATGTCGTCTACTGTCTTTTTGAACGCAGCGTCAAGCTTAGCGAGTTCTTCTTCCGGTGCAGCTTCTTTTCTGACGATCTCTAAAACCGGCTGTTCAAGTTTATAGACTTTCGCAACAGCAACACCCTGGGACGCAGCAATACCTTTAAGCATTTTAATTTTCCTCCTGCCTTCATTCATGCATGCATTTCATATGGCCGCTGCCGTGTGCATTTTTTTGTCTTTTGCGATTGAAACTACCGATTAAAAATGACAGCGCTTACATATAAAAAGCAGACACTAATATTTCTGATAAGATTTTAACATTATTCAAATATTAAGGCAATGCATGAATTCCTCGACGGCCCTGCGCCTGCGGCGGTAATACGTCGTCGCATTATAGTAGTTCCGGTACCACTGTGGCTCGCTTTTCTTCAGGAAATCATTGCGGATGATCAGCTTCGTGTCATTCGAACAGTCCTCCAGCGCCCTGTCGATCAGGTAGACCAGCTGTCTGTCATTGGCAAGTCCTGCAGGCATGACGGAATCGAACTGGCAGCAGTCGATCTCGCGCCGTGACCGCTGGTACATATCCCCGATGTACCTGAGCATGTTTTTCTGTGTTTCGTATATTCGTTTTTTGTCCTCCATTCTTTTTGTCTCCTTCCAGTTTTTTTGTAATGCACAGAAAAGATCTGTCCAGTGATATGTCCTGTTTAAAACAGCAGAAATGCAGTTCTGCCGGTTTTCTTCAAGTACATCTTGATTATTTATGCAAGACAAACCGGACGTTATCGGGTACAATTGTCTTCGTTTAAGGAGAAGCTATGTCTGAATCCATATCCAGGTTATCCGCAAAACGAATCTTTTTCAGCCTTCTGATCATCGTCCTGATCCCTGTCGGCGCGTATTATCTCGACCGGCTGACGCTGATCCACGACATCTCGCTGATGTGCACGATGAATATCGGCATCTCGCTGCTGATCATGTATGACTGGAATCTTTTCGGGATCCATTACAACAGGTCCAAGGCAAACCTGTTCGATACCCTGCTGTTTACGCTGATCGGCTGCGCCGGGATCACGGCGCTGGTCTGGGCCGCCGGACGCTGGATCCAGCCTGTGATGGTCCTGCCGGACGTCAAGATCATGCGCGCTTACGGCTATGCGCGTCCGGGCATGTGGGTCGCCTTCTCATTCATGCAGGCGGTGCTCGTCAACATGGGATTCAAGATCCTCACGGATCCGCTCAAGATCAAGACGCGCGAGCTGCAGACGATCCTGCTGACCGGGCTGCTGTTCCCCCTGCTGTATACGGCGCTGTTCACACCGTTTGACATCGTCCTGCTTGCCAGGACTTACCTCTACAACTTCGTACTGGTGACGCTGCTGTCCTATATGTACAACCAGTCGCATTCGATCATGCCGGGCATACTGGCAATGACGATCGTCTACCTGGGCGCCATGATCACAGCATTCATCGCATGACAGGCATGACCGGGCTTCCGCCCGGTCTTTTCTGTATATGCATGTACTTAAAAACGGCATGATGATCATGCCGTTCTTTTTGAATCTATATGCCTGCGAACAGGTATACCCCTGATCAGAGTTCGGGTTCCTCCACCTCGATCAGACCGTAGCCGCCTCTTGCACGGCGGTATACGACTGCTGTCTTCTCGCTCTCTTCATCGGTGTAGATGAAGAAACTGTGGCCGACAAGCTCCATCTGCATGATCGCCTCATCCAGCGGCATGACGTCCGCAACGACTGTCTTCGTCCTGACGGGGATGGATTTCGCTTCGTCCTCCTTCTCCTCGATCTCTACGAACGCGTTGGACAGGTGCTCGCGGTGGCGTCTGCTCAGTCTTGTCTTCTGTCTGCGGATCTGGTCTTCCAGTTTGTCGATCGCTTTGTCAACTGCTGTATAGAAATCATCTTCGATGACCTCTGTCCTCAGGATACCGACCTTCGTCGGGATCGTGACCTCGACCTTCTGTGAATTCGGATACACGCGGGCAACGACCCTTGCCGTCGTATCCGGATCGATCAGAAGATATTTATCGAGTGCCCCCAGTTTCTTCTCGATCTGCTCCCTCATATTGGAAGTCACGGAAATATTCTTCCCAATTATCTCGAACCGCATATTTTACCTCCTTCTATTATCAAGTGTATGTTCTGCGGGATATATTCAATTATTTTTTCAGGTGTATATCTCTGTTTTTATTATACCAGTTCTCATATAGTTTTAAATCAAAAAAGGTGATTTTCACCACCTTCTCACCCTGCGATCTTCTTCAGCCATCTGAATACCGCCAGCATTGCGTAGGAATCCATCCCGCAGTATGCCTTGAGGTCTTCAATGATCTTTTCGCTGTTTTCTTCGTCTTCCATATAATCGAGATGACGCCACTGGAACACAGCCTGCATGCCTTCGTTGATGTCCAGGTCGCGGAAGCTGCTGTCATCCAGCAGGGCCATGAACGTCTTCAGGGACCATGTGCCGCGCATGCGCGTATCGTATACCGTGCCGGTCTCGAACGGGATCTGCAGGTCCTCCATGCGTTCGTTGATCGAAGCGAGCCTGTCCGCATATTCGGGGAAATACGCCATCAGTTCGCTGATCC
This sequence comes from Solobacterium sp., assembly GCA_024698805.1. Lineage (GTDB taxonomy): Bacteria > Bacillota_I > Bacilli_A > Erysipelotrichales > Erysipelotrichaceae > Bulleidia. Next base: position 12,160 of record JAILQT010000115.1, on the reverse strand, counting down.
GGATCTTCTCGGCCCCTTCCGCATTGTAGGCGACGACCGTGCCGGTCTCCGGTATGTCCGCAAGCAGGCTCTCCGTCAGCTCCCGCCGGTCATCGTGGATCGACAGGAAGACGTTGTGATCGATCCTGCCGTCCTCATAGAGGACATGCGTCGAGTATTCAAACAGCAGGACGTCATACGGGTGCATGCCCCGGTACGGCGGGATCGCGAAGCGCTCCCACTCGAAATCCAGGAACGTGACCGGGTACTTCACATAAGAGAGCCAGGAACGCAGCGCCAGCCTGTCCGCGAACAGGCCGCCGTTCCTGTCGGCCATGATCTGCGCATACTGCTGCCGGGAGCCTTCGATCCGTTCCGGGTCCGCATCGCGCAGCCGCAGCAGCCCTTCGTTCTTCATCTGGTATTTATGCTGGGAAGCGATCAGTGTCGTGATCGATTCACAGCGTTCTTCCTTCTCATTCGGGAAACATGTGTCGTAATAGTTGCACTTCCTCCTGCCCGTGCATCTGGAGGTGCGCACCGGTTCCGCCTGCTCATGCGTGCAGCTGTCCATCTGCGCGATCACGGCAGAGTAGTCGCACCAGCTTTTGACCAGGGCTTCCTGCACCAGCACTGTCGGGTTGTTTTTCCCGTTGTAAAAATATGAGCTGATGATGAACATCTGCTTCGTATCGAGTGCATCCTGTCTTTCATAATCTTTGTTCAGATGGATGACGGCTATGTTGTCGATATCGATGTCCAGCTTGTCCAGCACCCAGGCTGTCGCGGTGTAGTAGGTTATGTCGTCCGCGCGGGGAAACAGTCCGGCAAACAGGAAATACAGGTCCCAGCCGTTTTCCGTCCGGTGCAGAAAAGGCACCTTGATGCGCAGTCCACCGTATTCGAACCTGGCCTTGATCAGCCATTCTTTCTCCTTCATCGCCTCCAGGGCTTTTGCGGGATCATCCCCCCTTGCGCCTTTGAAAGCGTCCTTGATGCCGAGCATGTCTGCCGCCAGCATCGTGATCTCTTCGTCGAGACGCACGAAGGGCTGGAATTCACCTTTGACCGCGATCCGGTCATACTGGAAATAGCTGCGGCAGCGCATGAACTTCTTGATATCGGAGATATGGTACACCTCAGTCATAGAGCACCTCGCTGCCGATCAGCACATGGGCGGCTGCTTTCGTGATCTCGACATATGCGAAATCACCGGGCTCATGATACCCGCACGCATGGAAGCGGACGCTGCCGTCCACGCCGTCGGGGGCCTGGATATAGGATCTGCCGATATACATGTCCGTGAGCGGGTCCCTCTTTTCGATGAGCACCTCGACGCACTCGCCGATATGGCCGGCCATCCGTTCGGAAGAGATGCGCTGCGCCTCTTCCATGATCTCGCTCTTACGCGCCTCCTTGACCTCTGCAGGGACATCGTCTTCCATATCATAGGACGGCGTATCCTCTTCCCTGGAATAGGTAAAGGCACCGAGATGGTCCCAGCCGACTTCCTTCAGAAGCGACATGTTCTCCTGATGGTCCTGTTCCGTCTCCGACGGGAAACCGGCGATGAGGGTCGTCCGCAGCACGGCATTGGGCAGCTGTTCACGGATCATTCTGGCACGTTCAAGGATGATCTGCCTGTTCCCCCTGCGGTTCATCAGCCTGAGCATCCGGTCGCTGCCGTGCTGCACGGGGATATCGAAATACGGGAGGATATGCCTGCTGTTTCTGATCGTTCCGATCAGGTCGTCCGGGATCTCATCCGGATAGAGATAGAGGATGCGGATCCATTTCACGCCTTCCAGCGCGTCCAGACGCTTCAGCAGGTGCGTCAGGTGGAGCTTCCCGTCGATGTCATAGCCGTAGCGCGAAGAATCCTGCGCTACGAGGTTGATCTCCTTCACGCCGGAAGCGATCAGTCTTTCGGCTTCCGCGATGATCTCCCCTTCCGGGATGGAACGCAGGTCGCCCCGGATCAGAGGGATCGCGCAGTAGCTGCACCGGTTGTCGCAGCCGTCCGCGATCTTCAGGTATGCCATCCACGGCTTGCCGGAAAGCACACGCGGCGCCTTTCCGTATGTGTTCGCGATCCTGACGCCGAGCACGTCGCTCAGTATCGTACCGAGTTCGCTGTATTCATCGATCGCGATGAACCTGTCGACTTCGGGCATCTCCTCTTCCAGCTGCGGCTTGTAGCGCTGGCTGAGGCAGCCCATGACGATGAGCTTCTCCAGTTTCCCCTGCTTCAGGTCCGCGGCATCGAGTATGGTCCCGATCGCTTCGCTCTTCGCGCTTTCGATAAAACCGCATGTATTGATGATGACTGCTTCGGCTTCGCTGCGGTCGGTAACGATCTCGATCCCGCTGCTCCTCAGCATGCCCAGAAGATTCTCCGTATCGACCAGATTTTTGGCGCATCCCAGTGATATAACTCCGATTTTCATAAATTCTCCGTCCGCCAAATACAATACCACAAGCGGCGTTTTACGGCAACGAAAGGCAATGCCGGCACACCGTGATGTGCCGGCATAGTATTACTGTGCAAGCGAACCGAACGGATCCCACGGATCCAGGACTTTCGGTTCCTCTTTGAGGACAGCCTGCAGTTCTTCGCTGAGATATTCCTTTCTCACGACTGCCTCATAGACATATTTATCGAACCATGTATCGGTGCAGGTGAAGTAACCCTTGCGGCCGTTGCCTTCACCCCAGGAGTTTTCGATCTTCCAGCGCACGGGCTTATCGTCGGCGATATGGACGCCGGTGAAAACCATGGCGTGGTTCATGGCGCTGTAGCCGCTGTCAAGCATCTGTGCCTTCGTCATGGAAAGATCCATATCGAAGGTATGTTCGTAGTCATACTGGCCGTCATCCCAGAGACCTGTCTTCCTGTCGCCTTCCTTGCCGCAGTCACAGCCGAACCAGACGAGCTCGTCATCCTGCAGCTGCTTCAGGATCAGTTCCTTGAACTCTAAGATCTCCAGGTTCAGGAAGGATACGGGGTTCCCCCCTGCCACATTGCCGAGATATTTGACCGTATACATCTTCCGGTACGGTTTGTCCGCGGTCGGGCCGTTGATGAGGACGATGTAGTCATCGAGATCCTGCGCGAGATACTCACGGTAGAAATCCAGCGGCTTTACATGTGCGGCGCTGTGGTACTTCCGGTCTTTGTCATAGTATTCGAACGTGAATTCCTGCGGCGGCAGGCCGAAGCAGGAAGCGATCAGCCCGTAACATTCCTTCAGGCATTTTGCCTTCAGCAGCGGCAGCTTTTCTTCACGCTCTGCCGGACCGATTTCACGGATATCGACGGCGAATTTCTTCAGGCGTTTGTTCAGAAGGCCGTTCATCCCGCGTGTCGCGGAAGACTGGAACGTCTCCCCCATCGCACTCTTCGGGCACAGGCCGTATTTCTTGACGAGGGATACGAGCATATCCCACTGGCCGCCGTCGTGGACGCCTGTCGTCAGCAGATGGCGCATGACCGGTGAATCCATCGGGGAATCGATCTCGGCGATCATGGCTTCCATGAAATAGTTCGATTTCTCCAGCTTGTCATAGAACGCGATGTAGTTCTGGGAAAGTTCAAAGGATTCGATGCCGTATCTGTTCGCGATCATCTGGCGCATGACGTTCAGTGCCGAGAAGATCCAGCACCTGCCGGACTGCTCCTGGCTTGTCGCGGTCATCGTTTTGATGTCTTTCGAGAACATGAACGGGCTGGCGTTCTCCGCTTCGAATACACGGCTGATCGTATTGATGTCGTTCCGTGTCAGCGCGTTGCGGACGACGCGCGCCTTCTCATCTTTGAGGTAATCCGCACGGATCTCACCCAGTGCTTCGAGTGTGATTGTTTTCATATAAATGGACCTGCTTTCTTTCCGTCCATTGTATACCAAAACAGCAGGGACCGCTCACCGGATACTCTCAAGCCTCGCGAATACGAGCAGTTTCCTGTCCCCCTGCGGGTCGGTGCATGTCTGCAGGATCAGGAACCGGTCGGTCTCCTGCAGAACGCCTGTATAAGGCAGGAAGCCGGTGCGCAGGAAACGGGAAAGCCTGCCGATCCCTGCTTTGTCGCAGGTCTTCCGTACCGGGTCGAGATCCAGGATCGCTTCGTCATCCGCTTCTGCAGCCCCGAGGAACGTGTATGCATAGGTGCAGTCTTCATACTGCAGCGTGATCTCTTCCGGCGGTTCGGATTCATACAGGCGCATGAGCGGCGAGAACACCGCTTCCCTGTCATCGAACACATGGTGGCCGAGGATCATGACGCCGGCGTCATCACGGCTGCAGGCCGCATCCAGGAAAGCCGTGCCGTACGTCGCTGCAGACCCGTCAAAGGCGTGGTCCAGGTAAAAGCTGTTGTTGTCCGTCTGCACGACGGGAAGGTCGAGCAGGCCCTCCCATACAAGCAGGCACTGCAGGTCGGGATTGACCCGCTGCAGGCAATGCCAGCGCATCTCCCCGGTCCCCGCTTCCCCGGCGATATGCTCGAGGCGCTTATGAAGCCGGTATGCGCCGTGCAGCTCGCGGATGCCGGCAAAGGAAACCGCAAGGAAGGCAGCGAAGGAAAGCAGCGCGGCGAGACGGAACAGCCTTCTCATCTGCGTTTACGGAACAGCACATACAGCAGCGGGATGACAGCGAAGACGAGCGCTGTCTGCAGCAGGCTGCGGGATGCGGTATTGACGGGCTTTTTACGGTTGTACACACGGACGATATGGGGTGAGCTGAAATCATAGCCTGCATCCAGCGGGATGCCGAAGACCTCCTCGGAGAGCCTGTAGCCTTCCGGCGCGGACAGCTCCCTGACAAAGTAGCCGCCCGCATCTTCCAGGAACCGTACACGGAAGCTCAGAGACCCGTCGCTGCCGGTCACGCCTTCACACAGCCTGCCGTCTGCATCGGTGACGGTACCGCCGTCCGCACGCAGCAGCGCGAACTTCGCGCCGGCAAGGACGGAGCCGTCTTCCGCATCCGTCTTCAGGATCTTTACGGTATAGGCCTTCCTCATGTCGCACATGACGATGGTCTGCGCCCTGTCCTTCCTGCCGCTGACTTCGAAGGCCATATCCGGCGCCGCTGCAAACCCGAACGGCGTGCTGTCTTCATGCAGGATATAGGTCCCGCCGCCTTTCACATATGCCGAGATATCCTCCCCTTCCGGATCGCCGGAAGTCGCAAAGGCATATACGGTCACGCCGTCCGGTGTCCTTACGGAGAGCCGCGCACCGGATACCGGCATGCCGTCTTCATCGGTCTTCAGGATCCGCAGGGAGGTATTGTCATCGGTCATGAGCAGGCTGATACGGTTTGTGCCGCTGCCGTACAGGGGGACTTCGAACTGGATGTCTTCCGCTCTGTAATAACCGGCAGGCACCGCTGTTTCACGCAGCACATACCGGTGTCCGGCACACAGGATCCCGCTGAGGATGATCTTCCTGCCGTCCGTATGCCAGAGGCCGTCCGGTGCTTCGGACAGTACCGTTTCGGGATGGCCCGGATCGGTGATATCCGTAAGCTCAAGTACGGCATCGTATACGGGCTCCGCTTCGGAATCGGTCTTTTCGATCTCGTAGACGATGCTCTCTTCATCCATGACGATCTGCTGGTCCTCATTCTCCGCAGCGGTGAACGGGATGTCTTCATGGAGGTAGAAGCCTGCAGGCGCTTCTGTCTCACGCAGGAAGTATGCCCTGCCGGCATCGAGCGAAGTCCTGTGCGGCATTCCGTCCGTGACCCAGGAATCGACTGTCCTGCCGTCTTCATCGAGGATGCACAGATGCGCGCCGCTGACGGGACCTCTTTCGCTTTCCTTGCAGATCTCCGTCGATGTATCACAGACGGTGATCGTCGTGTCCCGGTTTCCTTCACCCGCAGTGAAGACGAAGTCCTGCGCCCGGTTGTATCCGAGCGGTGCGGTATCCTCATGCAGGATATAGGTCCTGCCGCTGATGAGGCCCCTTACGAGGTGTACTTCCTCCGTGCTCGTCCATTCATCCGCAGTCTCCCCGGTCCTTTCGTCGATGACCTTCATCTTTGCGCCGGGGAGTTCGTCGCCGGCGACATCCTTCTTGGATACGCTGCAGCGGGTATTGACCATGGTCTGCTTCGTAAGGCTGCCGTCCGCATTCACTGTGAACGTGACCGATTCCGCCTGCACATAACCGTCTTCGGGTACGGCTGTTTCCGTGAGCACATAGGCAGTGCCTGCCCTCAGGCCGCTGATCCTGTGCGGTCTGTCCGAAGAGGTCCAGGCATCGATGACGGTGCCGGTCTTCTCTTCCGTGACCTGCATCTGTGCACCGGGAAGCTCCGTGCTTCCTGCCGCATCGGTCTTGGAGACCTCCAGCTTCGTGACCCGGTTCTCGATCGCAAGCCTGAGACCGGTCTTTTCCGGATCATCCGGATCGATGACGACCTCGTGCGGCATATCGTTGAGGATCATGCCGGCAGGCACAGCTTTCTCTTTCAGACGGTATCTGCCTGCGGGTATTTGCGTGACGGTAAAGGAACCGCTGCTGTCCGTCGTGTATGAGCCGAAAGCGGCACCCGCTTCCAGAAGCACCGACCCGTCTGCCGGATCACGGATATCTTCCGCTGCGAGCAGTTCAAAGACGACGCCGGAGAGATCGTCCCTGTCGATCAGCTCCGTATCCGCTTCAAAATCTTCCAGGGATTTCTGCACGCTGAGGCTGCCGTATATCCGCCCGTTGAGGATCTCCGCTTCCGCATATGCACAGCCGTCCTCACCGGCTGCGGCCGTATCCGCCGAGATTGTGACGGTCACCGGGTCTGCAGCTGTATAGCCGTACGGGGCCTGCTTCTCCCGGATGGTATAGGTCCCTGCTTTCAGCTGCAGCGGCAGTACCGTCGTGCCTTTTTCCTCATCGAAAGCGCAGAAGACGCCGGCAGGGATATCACCGGGCTCATCGGATGCGGTCATGAAGACGCTGTAGCTGCGGGAACCTGCCTTCTGCGATACCGGCGTGCCGCTCTCATCGAGCACTTCGAACAGGGCAGGATGATATGTGATCCTCGCACCGGTTTCCGCATCCTTTTTGACGAGCTTCAGGAAATACTGCTGCTCGACGTTCGTGATATCGATCACGGACGCCTGGTCTTCCATGCCCGCTGCGATCTCAACGGTAAAGGTCTCCTGCAGAAGTTCCGTGCCTTCGCTGCCTTTTGTCTGCGCGACCAGGTATGTGCCGTATGCCAGGTCCTTCGAGACGGCATCGCCTTTTTCATCCGTGACCAGGATGACGTATTCGCTGTCCGCATATTCATCCGTAGGCTTCATCGCTTCCTGCACGGAACCGTACCGGTCGGCATGCTTCTTCAGTACAGCGCTGAACTCGGCGCCGGCTTCGGGCTTTGCGAAAGCGGAATGATCCCTCTCGCTGATCATCTTGTGGATGGAGAAACTGTCCTTCAGCACGTCTTCCTTTGAGGTGACCGTGAGCACGAGGGTGTTCCCCTTTTTCTTCGCATGCGCAAAGTCAGGCTCATAGACCGATTCGTCAGCCGCGTATCCCTCCGGCGCCTTCGTCTCCTTCAGGATATAGGCATGGGCAGGCGTGATATGCCGCAGCGTATCCGACCTTCCGTCTTCACCGACCGTAAAGACATGGACTTCTTCCCCGGTATCCTTGTCAAACAGCGTGTATTCCGCTCCCGCAAAGGATGCGTCCCCCTGCGGCTTGCCTGTCTCGCGGTCCTTCTTGAGCACGGAAAGCTCCGTATCGGGCGTATCTTCCGCCGTAAAGACGAAGGCATTCGCATCGTCCGTGCTGTCTTCGTCCACTTTAAAGGTGAACTCCTGATCTGTTTTCAGATAGCCTGCAGGGGCTTTCGTTTCCCGGATCGTATATGTGTTCTTCCCGGTATAGCGGAAGGAGAATACCGCTTTCCCGTCCGCGCCGCTCACCGCTTCCGCGACTTTGCTGCCGTCTTTGTCATACAGTGTGAATTCCGCGCCTTCAAGAAGGACGGAATGGTCTTCGCTGTCGCATTTCACGACGGAAGCGGTGACCTTTTTCGCCCTGTCCTTCATATGGAACGTCAGGACTTTATCCCCTTCCGCAAAGTATTCCGCGGAATCCGGCGTGAAGCGGATCACCTCATCCGAGAGATGCCAGCCTGCCGGGGCTTTCGTTTCTTTGATGTAATAGTCCTGCTTGCCTTCGAAGGCAAAAGAAAAACGGGCTGTGCCGTCTGCTTTTGTCTCTGCCTTTGCGATCTGTCTGTCATCGGAGCCCCTGTACAGCGTGAACTCAGCGCCTTTGAGCAGGACGCTGTCATCCTCTTCATCCGTTTTCCTTACAGCCACATGCACGCTGCGGCGGGGATCCTTCATCCGGATCTCATTCACCTGCCCTGCGGTAAAGGTGACGTCGTCCGCTTTGTCAAAACCGAGCGGCGCGCTCTTCTCGCTGAGCGTGTACTTCTGTCCGATGATGAGGTCCTTCACGGTATGCGGCGCATCGGTGCTCATCCATTCATCAAGAGTTTTCCCGGAACCGTCATTCAGGATGAGCTCTGCGCCGCTGACGGCAGTGCCGTCTTCATCGGTTTTCAGGATCACGGCTTCGGTATGATCCTGCGGGATATCGAATTTCAGCGTAATGCTCTTCTGCACGGGATCCGCCGGTACGGACATCACCTTCTGCATGCCGGTATGCCCGTATATGAACAGCTGATCGCCGCCCTCGCCGTTGGCTGATGTCTTCAGTGTGAGGGCTGCGGAAGAGCCTGCAGCTGCGGTGATCTGCAACGTGATATGCGCATTCTGCTTATCCAGTACCTTGGCGCCGCGGATATCCGTCACTTCATAGCCGTCCATCAGCATGCGGCTGTCCTGGATCTCGACCGTATCGCCCTTCTTCACGGTATAGACGCCGTCATGCGGCGTGATGAACGTGCCGTCCGTACGCGATACGACGCTGAGCGACATGTCCTGCGACGCGCTTTCGACCAGGTCCGCGATCATCTGTTTCTTTTCACGGATCAGGTTGCTGAGATAATCCGGCGACTGCATGAAGCCGTCGATATCCATCGGGTCCATGCCCATATCCTTCTTCGAATACCAAAGCATGTAATCGTCAGACAGCAGATCCCATATGTAATGCTGGGCGCCGAGATAGCGCTCCGCCGACCTGTCGCCGTTATAGCCGTAGCCGTAATAGGACGCCAGTGCGCATTTCTTCCTGACTTCGTCACTGGGCCATGCGAAATCCGTCTCATCGTAGTCGGAACCGTACAGGACGTCTTCCGTCCTCTCCAGACAGTAGACGGTCCTGTCCCCGACTTTCTTGCGCTTTACCGTATCCCAGTAATGCGACGCTTCGCGGTAGAACCAGATCGCGCCGGACTGGGTGCCCGCAACGTCCGTGCCCATCTCCTCTTCCGTGATCGGGCCGGATGACGCATGGATCTCCGTCGTGCCGCATAAAACAAAAAAAGCCGAAGCGGCGCACAGGAATCTCTGAATGAACTTCATCTTTTTCCTCCTCCTTCTGCACAAAAAAACGGGTCAGTGCCCGTTCTCCAGTACTTTTCACTTATATTGTACGCGGCTTTCCGGCGCGTTCAATATGCATTTACTGACAAGTTACTGCCATGCCTCAGCCATCTCCTCCAGTCCCTCGCGGATCTTTCTTGAGAGTGCGGATACGGAAAGACCGGTATCCTCCGCCAGCTCGCGCAGTTCGACATCTTCCGCGAAATGGAGCCACAGCAGTGCCGCGTTCAGCCTGTCCTTCATCCTGTCCGATGCCTGTCGGATCTCCTTCATCCTCGACCGGTAGCCGCGGATCCTCTGCGCCAGGTCCTCTTTCTGCGCGATCACGGCGACGATCCTGTCCGTATCGCTGAAACCGCGGGATACCGGCTTGTCATACTGTACGGTCCTGACCCTGGTCATCTCATGGTCCTTGACCTCATAGCGCTGGCGCAGCACGCGGATCATCTCGTCATAGAAGTAATAACGCCTGAGTTCGCTCCGGCATTCCTCCGCGGTGTGCTTCATCGTACGCCCTCCAGATATTCCCTGCATTTCCTGTACATCGTACGGGCGGACATGCCGTAGCGTTCAGCTACGGTCTGTTCGCTCTCGCGGCGGATATACAGGGCGCTGATCATTTCCGCAGCGGAGCTGCCGTATGTCCTGCCGATGCCTTCCAGCACCCTGTCGACTTCATCGGTCACCGATGAGAGGATCTCGTACCGGTCGGCGAGCCTGCTTCGCAGCACAGGGTCCGCTGCTTCCTTCTCGATGGCTTCGAGCCTTCGTTTCATGGCGTTATAGCCGCGGCACATATTCTTGAATTCCTTTGTATGATCCATAAATACCCTCCTGATATCTGATACCCGCAAAAACGGGGAAGGCAGGAAAAAAAGGAAAAAGTTTCTGCAGTAACGCATGGTAAAATATAAGCAGGACACAAAAGTGCATTTTCATCATCGGACAAGGAGGATATATGAGGATACTTGTACTGAACGGCAGCCCGCATCTGAACGGTGCGACTTCCGACATGGTCAATGCATTTAAAAAAGGCGCGGAAGAAGCAGGGAATGAAGTCATCTGCATCAATGCGGCGCATAAGAATATCCGCGGCTGCATGGGCTGCGATTACTGCCGCAATATCGAAAAAGGCGTATGCGTACAGAAAGACGACATGCAGGAGGTCTATCCGGAGATCCTCCGTGCGGACATGGTCGTATTCGCTTCGCCGATCTATTACTTTACCCTTTCAGCCCAGCTGCAGGCTGTCATTCACAGGACCTATGCCATCGATATCCCTGCGAATGTGAAGAAGACTGCGCTCATCATGAGTTCCGGCGACAAGTTCGTCTACGCGGCTGCGATCACGGAATACTTCCAGTCGATCGTCGAATACTGGGGCGTTGAGAATGCCGGTATCTTCACCGCGAACGGCGATGACAACAAATCCGGGAAAAAGCGCCGGGAACTGTACAGATTCGGAAAATCATTAACGGAGGAGTGAGATGGAACGGTTTGATTTTATTAAAAAGAACTTCGGCTTCGGCATGATGCGCCTGCCCATGAACGGCAGCGAAGTCGATCTCGAACAGACGTCGCAGATGGTCGATTACTTCCTTGACCACGGCTTCAATTACTTCGATACAGCCCATGGGTATATCAACGGCAGGAGCGAGACGGCGATCCGCGAATGCCTCGTGAAGAGACATCCCCGGGAAAGCTTCATTCTCGCGGACAAACTGACGGGAAGCTATTTCAAAAAGCAGGAGGACATCCGTCCCCTGTTCGAATCGCAGCTGGAAGCCTGCGGCGTGGATTACTTTGATTTCTACCTGATGCATGCACAGAACAGCAATATCTTCGAGCAGTTCAAAAAATGCCGCGCCTACGAGACGGCGTTCGAACTGAAGAAGGAAGGAAAGGTCAGACATGTCGGCATCTCCTTCCATGACAAGGCGGAAGTCCTGGAGAGGATCCTGACGGAATATCCTGCGGTCGAGATCGTCCAGATCCAGTTCAACTATCTCGATTATGAGAGCGCATCGGTAGAATCCCGCAAAGTCTATGAGGTATGCGAGAAGTATGACAAGCCCGTCGTGGTCATGGAGCCGGTCAAGGGCGGGAGCCTGGTCAATCTGCCGGAGGATGCGCAGGAGATCCTCGATGAACTGCACGGCGGCTCCAACGCCAGCTATGCGATCCGTTTCGCAGCGGGTTTCCCGAACATGCGGGTCATCCTTTCCGGCATGAGCGATATGGACCAGATGGAAGACAACGTCTCCTTCATGGAGGACTATCAGCCTCTGAATGAAAAGGAACTGGAAGCCCTCCGCCAGGTCTGCGAAGTCTATGACCGCATGCACGCCATCCCGTGCACGGCATGCCGGTACTGCATTGAGGAGAGTTTCTGCCCGAAGAACATCCTGATACCGGATCTCTTCTCCAGCTATAACGCCATGCAGATCTTCAATGACTGGAACGCATCGCATTATTACCAGAGGGCCGTCAGCGAACACGGAAAAGCATCCGACTGCATCAAATGCGGCAAGTGTGAAAGGGTATGCCCGCAGCACCTGCCGATCCGTGACCTGCTCGTACAGGTCGCGCAGAAGTTCGACAAATAATACCCGGGATACCAGGCAGCCTGTCAAAGGCTGCTTTTTCTGT
>JAILQT010000100.1 GCA_024698805.1 Solobacterium sp. | reverse complement strand
ATTTCTATGACACTTTTTGCAATATGTTTTGCAGAGGTTGTTTTTCCGCACCATTTAGCCCCTTCAATCAGCACTGCTCCCTTGGACTCTAAATGATCCATCAGCACTTTATCTGAAACTCTTTGATAGTATTCTTTCACTACATATCTCCTTTTGCGGTTGAAACGATTATGTGCGTAAGTTGCGGCCGAGTATTCATCTTGATTTTGACCGAGTATTTGGCCTTATTTCATCCGAGTATTTGGCTATATTTTAGCCGAGTATTTGGCTCTAGTCAATAATATAAAAGGACGCTTACTTACTGCGAAATGCAGAAAATAAACGTCCATAATCAACGTGATATTTTATTGTCTATCAGTCCTCGAGTTTTGTTCCTACAGTAACGAGTTCAATTACTATAGACACCCGAACGTACTTTTCGAGGCGCTTTCCGCGCTTCGACCAGTCGGTCTCACCGAAGGTGAAATGCTCGTAAAAGTGCTTAAAATAAAGGATTTCTACGAGTTCGACTTTTGTAGCAACACTATAGTCTCGATGTGCGCGGTATGCGGAAACATATCTACAGGCTGCACCGTTTTCAGTTCGTATCCGGCTTCCGACAATATCTTCACATCCCTTGCCAGGGTAGCCGGATCACAGGAGACATAAACGATCTTCCCGGGCGAGATCGTGATCATTGCATCCAGCGTATCTTTCGAACAGCCTTTCCTGGGAGGATCCACAATGATCACATCCGCTTTGATCTTTGAGCGCAGGATCGCCTGTGCACCCTTGGAAGCGTCCATATTGAAGAATTCGATATTATCGATCCCGTTGATCTGTGCATTGATCTTCGCATCTTTTACCGCGTCGGCCACGATCTCGATCCCGTAGACCTTCTTTGCTTTCCTGGAAGCGATCATACCGATGGTCCCCGTGCCGCAGTACAGGTCGATCAGGATCTCGCTTCCTGTCAGTCCGGCGCATTCGACTGCTTTCGAATACAGGATCTCTGTAGCGTACGGGTTGATCTGGTAAAAGGATCTGGCACTGATCCGGAACCTGCATCCGAGGAGCTCTTCCTCGATATACGGTCTGCCGTGAATGAGTACCTCTTTCCCGTCCAGAATGACATTTGTCTCTTTCTTGTTGATGATGGCGGACAGGCTGGCGATCTGCGGGAATTCCTCCAGCAGGCCGTTCACCAGTGCCTCACTGTTATGGAACGGGTATTCCCTGCAGATGATCACAGCCATGACCTCCCCGGTCCTGTGCGCATGCTTGATCAGCAGATGACGGATCGAAGAAGCGTTTCTTAGCATTGTGATCTCTTTTTCAAAATACTTTTTGATCCGGTTCGACAGTTCTGTCTGCACAAGGCAGTCCTCATACGGGATGATCCGGTTCGTATGCGTCTGGTAAAAACCCATCTCTGTCTTGCCGGCATTAAACTGTACCGGGATCTGGACTTTATTCCGGTAGCGCTCATAAGGCTGTACTTTCAGGATCGGCAGGATCTCCGGATCCATCCCCGCATTCTGACGGAAACAGTTCCTGACCTTGTTCTCCTTGAAATACCTCTGTTCGCTGTCATCCATGTGCTGCAGCGTGCAGCCGCCGCACAGCCTGTTCGCGGTGCAGGCAGGTTCCCTCCTGTGCTGCGAAGGAGTCAGGATGTTTACGATCCTGCCGTAGCCGTAATTCTTTTTCATTTTGTTGATGCCGATCTCCGCTTTCTCGCCGCGGATCAGGCCCGGGACGAAAACGACCAGGCCGTCTGTCCTGCAGACGCCTGCCCCGTCTTCCGTATAATCGATGCATTCAACTGTGATCCGATCATTCTTTTTCATACTTACTGAAAAAGGGGACATGCCCCTTAGTTTCCTTCCTCTGTGTTTTCTTCTCCGCCTTCTTCGCCGGATTCCTCACCGGACTCTTCGCCGTTCTCACCCTGCTCGTTCATCTCTTCTTCGGTAGGGAGGTCTTCACCGCCGATCTCGACCTCGCCGCCTTCGACTGCCTCAGGCGTCGGTGTTGCAGTCTCTCTTTCGATGACCGCGTCACGCAGCCTCTGCGCAAGGTCGGCATCGATCGGTTCGCTTACGAGCTGCTGGATCGGCTCATCCATGCTGGAAGTCTTTGTCTCGATCACGTAGACGAACGAATCGCTTTCACGGTTGTCCGTTAAGTTGTATACATGGATCTCGAGATCATACATCTTCTTTCCGTCGCCCTGTGTGAAATAGACTTTCGGATCGAGGACGGATGCGACTTTCGAATAGATCTCATTTGCTGTATTCTTCGCGCTCTCGCTGTCCGCGCTGTCGGAGATATCCGCATAGACGCGCAGTGTCGCGGTAGGCATCACGACGGATACCTTCTCCACGCCGCCGATCGAAGAAACAGACGATTCGATCTGGGAAAGCTGTTCTTTCTGGATCGCGGGATTCAGATCGCCGTCATAACGGTTGCCGAATACCGGGTTGCCTGTATCCTGTGCGGAAGAGAACAGGATCCAGCCGAGAACGGCACAAGGCGTAACGATCAGGATCAGACAGATCCAGAATATGACACCTGTCAGGTGACTGTTGCGTTTTTTCTGTTTTTTTACTGAATTCTTAGCCATATTTCTGCTCCGCTCTTTATTTTACCTTCTTTTTCCCGTTCTGACTATTGCAAATGCATTTCTTAATAGGTTCTTTATGATCCGAAGCGTTCCAGGAATTCATCCTCGGTGATCACGGGAATATTCAGCTGTGCTGCTTTTTTGTTTTTTGAAGAGGAAGACTGCGCGTCATTGTTGATCAGGAAGTTCGTGGACTTGCTGACGGAGCCGGTGACTTTGCCGCCCTGGGCTTCGATGTATGCCTTCAGTTCATTCCTGTTTTTGAAATGATGCACGTCGCCGGTCACGACGAACGTCATGCCCTGCATGCCTGTCCCTGCCGGCTCCTGCGGTGTCTTCTCCACCGTGACCTGTCCCATGAGATCCTCATAGGCAGTGCGGTTGTCTTCATCTTTGAACCATGTGACGAATGCGGCGGACTTTTCCGGGCCGATGCCGTCGATGACGGCGAATACGGCAGGATCCTCTGTTTCTGCCGCGATCCGGACAAGTTCATCCAGCTCATACGCGCCGAGCAGGCGTTTGGCGACATCCTGGCCGATCAGCGGGATGTTCAGCGCGAAGAGCAGCTTCCTGTCCTGCACGGTCCTTGACCTGGTGATGGAGCTGTCGATATTGGACGCAGACTTCTCACCGAATCCGTCCAGCTGCGCGATCTCCTCCTTATGCTCCGCAAGGCGGAAGATATCCGCGTAGGAATGGATCCAGCCGCAGGCGATGAACCGCGCAAGCGTATTCTCGGAGATACCGTCGATATCCATGCCCTGCTTCGATACGAAACGCGTATACTTCTTCAGTTTCTTTGCGGCGCAGTCATCGTTGACGCACCGCAGCGTCTTCGTGCCGCTCGGGCTGACATTGATCTTTGCCGGCTGGCCGCAGACGGGGCATGTGTCCGGTATATGCAGTTCACCCTGTTTCGATACGACGCGGATGACCTTCGGGATGATCTTGTTGGCTTTGATCACGGCGATGCCTGTCCCTGCTCCGCCGATACCGAGGCGCTCGCATTCGCTGATGTTGCACAGGGAAGCGCGCTTGACGACTGTGCCTTCCAGCTCGACCGGTTCGAATACCGCGACCGGCGTGATCGTCGAAGCAGCACAGGACCATTCGATATGGTCGAGCACGGTCTCGGCAGCTTCGTCCTGCCATTTGAAGGCATAGCCTGCACGTGTCGCGTGATGCCCTGTGACAGAGCCTGTCGCCGCATAGGCCGTATCGTCATAGGCGATGACCAGGCCGTCGACCGGGTACGGGTTCTCCATCGATGTGACCTTTTCCGTCCATCTGCCGATGCAGGCATTGATATTCCCCAGTGTCGGATCGGCGATCTTTTCATGTTCGACGGTCCGGAAACCGAGTCCTTCCAGGAAAGCCATGCGCTCCCCCCAGGAAAGGATCTCTTTTTCACTGTATACGAGCGTGAACGGGATCCACTGGATATTCCTCTTTCTGACTTCACCGATATCCTTCAGCGTCAGGGAACCGGATGCGAGATTGCGCGGATTGGCGTAATCTTCGCCGGATTCGATGCGGAAACGTTCAAAATCCTCATAGGAGATGACCGCTTCGCCGCGGATGACAAGGTGCCCTTTCTCGCTGATCTTTTCCGGGATGCCGCTGAGTGCAGGCGCAAGATGCGTGATGTTCGTACCGATATGGCCGTCGCCCCTGGTGACGAGCTTCTTCAGAAGACCGCCGTCATAGGTCGCGACCAGCGTCAGGCCGTCCAGCTTCCAGGAGAGCCAGATCTCCCTGCCTTCCGCCCACTTTTCGATATCTTCGGGCTTCTTCGTCTTCGCGAGCGACAGCGCGGCGAACTCATGTTCCTCCTTGACGCCGGTGATCGCATCCGCGGATACGTTCTGCGTCG
Source organism: Solobacterium sp. (assembly GCA_024698805.1). Lineage (GTDB taxonomy): Bacteria > Bacillota_I > Bacilli_A > Erysipelotrichales > Erysipelotrichaceae > Bulleidia. Next base: position 23,921 of record JAILQT010000100.1, on the reverse strand, counting down.
GGCTGTCCTCCAGCGTATAGCCGAGCTCTTCTTCGAGCTGCTTCAGCGCATCGAACATCGCATCCCATTCATAGTCCGTCATGAGCTCCGTCCTGCCGTTGTAATAGGCGTCGGATGCTTCATTCAGACGGGATACATATTCCTTCATCAACTGTTCTTTCTCGTTCATATCCCACCTCAGAGTATCTTTATGCTCGGATGTCCTGCCGCGATCTTTTTGACCCCGTGCGGATACGCAAACGCGATCTCGGCGATCCCGCCGTTCACGCGGATGACGATGCCTTCACCGAATACGGTATGCGATACCTTCTGTCCTTTTTTCAGTTTGGATGCCTTCGTATGCAGGAGGCGTTCCGCCATCGGCCGTTCGGTATCGTGGAAAAGCGCGGAGGAAAGGATCCTTTCCTTTTTCTTCTCATTCTCATAGACCGTGCCCGCATGCGTGATGTACTGCTGGTCGATCTCGTTGACGAAACGGGACGTCGTCCTTGCCTTGTTCAGGACGAAGCTGAAGCCGCCCGCTTCCGTCAGGTACAGCCGGTTTTTCGCACGCGTGAACGCGACATAGGCAAGCCTTCTTTCCTCTTCCACGCCCCTGCTGCCTTCGTTCATTGCCCTTTCATTCGGGAAAATGCCGTCATTGAGGTCGGATACGAATACCGTATCGAACTCAAGGCCCTTGGCTGCGTGCACGGTCATCAGCGTGATATAGTCGCCCTGCGCGACCTGTTCCTTCTCCCCGTACAGGGAAACGAGCTGCAGGTATTCATCCAGGCTGCTGTCCGGGTATGTATTCGCGAACTCGATCATATCGTCTTCGAGTTCCTTCAGGTTGTCGATCCTGTCGGTCTCCTTCGCTTCGTCCAGCATCGCCTTATAGCCGCTCTCAAGCAGGACCTTTTCAAACAGCTGGTCCATCGGCATCGTCTTTTCAGCTTCCCTCCAGGATTCGACCATATCCGTGAACTTCTTCAGCGTCGCTGCTGTCCTGCCGCTGAAGACCTGGTGATCCCGGATCGCCTCATACATCGTGATGCCGTTATCCTCGGCAGTCTGCGCGATCGTCTCCATCGTCTTGTTTCCAATGCCGCGGCGCGGCCGGTTCAGCACCCTCTGCAGCGCCAGGTCGTCCGCTGACGTGATCATCCTGAGATAGCATACGGCGTCCTTGACCTCCTGTCTCTCATAGAACCGGATGCCGCCGTAGATGATATACGGTATCCTTGCGTCCAGCATCCCCTTTTCCAGAGATCTCGAAAGATAGTTCGACCGGTACAGGACCGCCATATCCGTGTATTTCTTTCCCCTGGAATGCAGCTCATATGCCTTGGAAGCGATCCAGGCTGCTTCGTCTTCATCGGTCTCCGCCTTGTAGTGGATGACTTTGTCCTCGCTCTTCCTTGACGTGAACAGGTCTTTCTCCACCCTGTGGCGGTTGTTGCGGATGACGCAGTTGGACGCATCCAGGATCATATCCGTCGAACGGTAGTTCTCATTCAGGATGATCGTTTCCGTACCGGGGAAATCCTTTGTGAAATTCATGATCAGGCTGACGTCGGCGCCGCGCCATGTGTAGATCGTCTGGTCGGGATCACCGACTGCCAGCAGGCTGTTGTTCTTTCCCGCAAGATAGCGTACAAGCCTGTACTGCAGCCGGTCGATATCCTGGAACTCGTCAACGAGGATATATTCGAAGCGTCTCTGCCACTTCTCCAGCACGTCCGGATATTCCGCGAACATTTTGACGGTCTTCAGGATCAGGTCGTCGAAATCCAGCGCCCGCAGCGATTCGAGCTTTTTGACATAGGCGTCATATATGCGCGCACGGATCTCATCGCCCTTGTAATTGGCAAGCTTCATCGCCTCTTCGGGGGAGATATCTTCCGTCTTGCTGGAGGAGATGAAATCGATCATGGAGCCGTAGGAGAACTGCTTGGAATCGATGTCCATCTTCTTATAGATCTCCTTCAGGATCGACTTCTGGTCGTCCGCGTCCGTGATCGTGAAGCTCCGCGGCCAGCCGAGGGCGGCGATGTCTTCACGCAGGATGCGCACGCATAAAGAGTGGATCGTTGAGATAAACGGCCGGGAAGGAAGATCGGGCAGCTGGTTCATGATGCGCTCGCGCATCTCGTTGGCTGCCTTGTTCGTAAACGTGATCGCCAGGATCTTGTACGGCCTTACGTCTGCCTCGTCGATCAGCCAGGCGATGCGCATCGTCAGAACGCGCGTCTTGCCCGAGCCGGCACCGGCGATGATCCTTATATAACGGCTGTCGGAAGTGACTGCCTGTTTCTGGTTTTCATTAAGTATACTGATATCAAACATGGTTCTCTCCGTTGAATATTAATTATAGCATTCCCGGCCATACCGCGGAAAAATAAATAACAACTCATGCTATAATGCTGAAGAGGTGTTTTTATGCTGAAGAAAGCTGATCAATGGAAAGATTACACCTGCATCGACGCGGGCGGATTTGAAAAACTTGAACAATGGAACGGCATCATTCTCAGAAGGCCGGATCCGCAGGCTGTATGGCCTGCCGATAAAGGATCTGCCGTCTGGCAGAATGCCGATGCTGTTTATCACAGGTCAAGGTCCGGCGGCGGCAGCTGGGAATTCAGAAAGAAACTGCCGGAATCATGGAATATACGTTACGGGGATCTGACATTCAAAGTTTCCCCTACGGGTTTCAAGCATACGGGGCTTTTCCCGGAACAGGCTGTCAACTGGGACTGGATGGCTGACCTTATACGCGGTGCGGACGAAGAGATCCGCGTCCTGAACCTGTTTGCCTATACCGGCGGTGCAACGATGGCCTGCGCGGAAGCAGGCGCGGCGGAAGTCGTGCACGTCGACGCATCGAAGGGAATGGTGCAGTGGGCGAAGGAGAACCGCGACCTGTGCGGGCTGCAGGATCATAAGATCCGCTTTATCGTTGATGACTGCATCAAATTCGTCGAAAGGGAAAAGCGCAGGGGCAGGACGTACCACGGCATCGTGATGGATCCCCCTTCCTACGGCCGCGGTCCCAACGGCGAGATGTGGAAATTTGAGAAGGAGATCACCTCCCTGATCGAGGCGTGTCTTTCGATCCTGGATGAACATGCCCTGTTCTTCCTGATCAACAGCTATACGACAGGCTTCTCCTCGGTCGTCCTGGACAACATCATGAAGACGATGATCCTGCCGGAGCACCCGGACGGGACTGTCGAAACAGGCGATATCGCCCTGCCTGTCGAATCCAGGGACCTGCTGCTGCCGTGCGGCATCTACGGGAGATGGGAGCGGAAATGATACGCGTCCTTTACGAAGACAATCATGTGCTCGCTGTCGAAAAGCCGGTCAATGTCCCGGTCAACCCGGACAGCAGCCTTGATGAAGACCTCCTGACGATGTGCAAAGCCTATCTGAAGGAAAAATACAGCAAGCCCGGGAATGTATATCTGGGACTGGTGCACAGGCTGGACAGGCCTGTGGGCGGCGTGATGATCTTCGCAAAGACATCCAAGGCTGCCTCGAGGCTCAGCGACCAGATCCGCCGCAATGCGGTAAAAAAGGAATATCTGGCTGTTACAGACGGCATCGTCCGGCAAAGACAGGGCACACTGTGCGATTACCTCGTCAAGGACGAAAAGACGAACACCGTCACCGTAACGGCAGCCGGCAAAGGCAAAAAGAGCATCCTGCATTATGAAGTGCCGGATGAAAAGGACGGCATGAGCCTTGTGCATATCACGCTTGAAACAGGCAGGGCGCATCAGATCCGCGTCCAGTTTGCATCGAGGGGATACCCGCTCGTCTGCGACCAGCGGTACAATCCGCATGCGTCAAAAGGACAGATCGCCCTGCATGCCTGGAGGATCACCTTTGAGCATCCGGTAAAAAAGGAACCTGTCACAGTCACATGCGCTCCCCCGCAGACATATCCGTGGAATCGGTTTGAGGTGAAAGAATGACACAGAAACCAGTGAAGAAGAAAAAAAGGAGAAGGAGGAAGCTTCGCAAAGGCGTCGTCGTTTTTCTCGCTGTCCTTGCGGTAGCTGCCGGCCTGCTCTTCTATATTCCCCGCCAGCTGACGGTATCGAAACTGAAATCGCTGGGCTATACATCGGAACAGGTGCGGATGATACGCAAAATGGAACTGCAGGACGTGATCATCAAAAACAGGTATTATTCCGAGAACCTTGCGGAAGCCGTGGAGAACGGTACGGTCAATACGGACTACCTGCCGCTGTATACGGCGGTGAACAGGACGCTGGATGAAGATGACTTCCTCCTGTACAACAGGCTGATGGATCACGAATATGAGGAAGACCAGGTGCAGAACCTGTTCGCTTCGCTCTCGTTCCGGGAGATGATCCCCCTGCTGCTGTATGACTACCAGTGGGATGAGACGCCCTATATCGAGGACTGCAAAAACAACAGGGATACCAATACGGGCGGCACCTTCATCCTCACAAAGAACTACGGGACACCGTACAGGGTCACGGAAGAGATCGGGATGCCCTCGTCTGTCTCCGCCCTGATCAACAGCCATATGTATCTGCCGGAGGATTACGTCCCTGAAAAACTGACGGATATCGATACGCAGTACGCGATCACCGGCCAGCAGCTCCGCGACGACGCGGCGGAAGCGTTTGAAAAGCTGTGCGCTGCCGCACAGGAGAACGGCACGCCGTGCTATGCGGTCAATACATACCGGTCCTGGGAATTCCAGAACAACGCATACAAGAGTTTCTCGGACAGCCTCGGCGAGGAAGGTGCAGACAAAAAGTGCATCCGTCCCGGTCATTCCGAGCACCAGGCAGGCCTGGCGGTGAACATCGCAGCCACCTATGAAGGCGACAAGGCTTTCGAGGAGACCGAACTGTACAAATGGCTCGTCACCAACGCTGCCGAATATGGATGGATCCTCCGCTACCCGCTGCCGCTTTCCGGCATCACGACCATCGCGGACGAACCGGATCACCTGCGCTATCTCGGCAAAGACCTCGCGAAAGCCGTCAAAGCATCCAACCTGACCTATGACGAATACTACCTCCTGTATCTCGACAGCTGGCACGATGAAAACATGAAGCCTTCCGCAGAGATCCTGAAGGCAGTCGACTACAAGAGGCAGAATAAAAAAGCCGGTGATGAAGAGTCGGAAAAGCCGCAGGAGACAGAAACCCCGGAAGAAACAGCAGAGCCTGTCCAGAGCGGTGAAACGACTGAGACCGAAGCAGCGCCGGAAACAGAAGAACCGGCTTCTGAGGAAGTGACTTCCGAAGAAGAGACATCTGAAGAAGAGGCATCTGAGGCGGAAACGGAAGGATCCGAAACAGAGGAAAACTGAACAGACGATATCTGAAACTGCACTGAGCCGCATCTGCTGATGCGGCTCACTGTTATTTGTCTGTTCCGTCTTCTTTCAGGAAGGCGAAGATCTCTTCCCTGCGTGCTTCCATATCGGTATAACCGATCTGGTACAGCTTCTTTGTCTTTTCCGAATCGCCCCTGTACCGGGAGACCTTGACCGTTTCCGAAGGCAGGAAATGCAGGCATTTCCCCTCTTCCACAAGTTCGTTGATGATCGCGACCTGCTTGTTGTAGTTCAGATGCCTGACCTTGTAATCCGCAGCGACGGAAGGATAATCCTTATACATCGCACGCATCATCAGGTCGACCATTTTTGAACCGGGTTTGCGGACATAGTCCTTCGGTTTTGTCGTGATGACCATGAATTTGTCACAGCCCTTTTCGATCGCCCTTTCGATCGGGATCATTTTCGTGATGCCGCCGTCCAGGAGCTTCCTGCCCCTGTATTCCACGATTGCTGAGGCGACAGGCAGCGAGCACGCCGCCCGAAGCAGCACGAGTTCAGGATCCAGGTCCTTGCCGCTGTACCAGACTGTTTTGCCAAGCTCGAGATCATAGACACCGACCTCCAGGTCGATATCCCCGCTCATCAGCGGCGTGATGTCAAGATGTTCCTTTGCCAGCAGGTAATCGTTGAAGACATGCTTGTAAGCGACATAATACCCTTCCCTGACGAGCGCACGGATGCCGACATTATCCGGGGAAGAAGAATAATAACATGTCATATTGAACGGCGTATGCTTGTCATGGACGAGATAGCAGCACAGGAACACCGCGCCGCTGGAGATGCCGACGTTATAATCAAATGTAATGTTGTTGTCATTCAGCCACGCAAGTGCGCCTGCGGTATATGCGCCGCGGACACCGCCGCCTTCCAGTACAAGTGCTGTTTTGGTCATAATTGCCTCCGTTATACAAGCGGGATGAACAGGTTCAGTACGGCGCGCATGACCTTGAGAGGCAGCGGCGTCTGTGCCGATTCTTCCCGCGAGATCTCATGTGATCTTTCCAGTGACTGCAGGAAATCATTGCGTATGGCTTTGATCTGGTCACTGTCATACATCAGTATACCATTTTCAAAGTGGAGAAAATAACTTCTGTAATCCGTATTCACCGATCCGACGATCGCCCATTTATCATCCGACACGAAATTCTTTGCGTGGTTGAAGCCGGGCGTGTATTCATAGATCCGCACGCCCGCATCGAGCAAAGCGTCATAGTTGCCGCGCGTGATCTGGAATACGAGCTTCTTGTCCGGTATGTGCGGTGTCAGGATGCGGACATCGACGCCGCTTTTGGCAGCCAGGCACAGCGCGCTCATGATCGAGCCGTTCGGGATCAGGTACGGCGTATCGATATAGATATAATTCCTTGCCCTTGAGATCATGTTCTGATGCATGTTCAGGCAGGCCGGTTCCGAATCCGTCGGCGTATCGGAAAAAGGCTGGTACAGGCCGCTGGATACGGTCATGACATAGCGCTCGTGATACTGCTCGAAATCGACTTCTTTCCCGCTGACATAGGTATACATGCCCAGGAACATGACGGTCATGGACCATACCGCATCGCCTGTCATCTTCAGGGCGCTGTCCTTCCATTCGCCGAAGCGCGTGATCTTGCCGATATATTCATCGGCGATATTGACGCCGCCCGTGAACGCTACGCGGTTGTCGATGACGGTGATCTTCCGGTGGTCCCGGTTGTTCATCTGGATGATGAAGGCCGGTCTGAGTTTGTTGAAGCGGTATGCCTCGATGCCGTATGCCTTCAGTTTCTTCATAAAGGACCGCGGCATCGTGACGCAGCCGAAATCATCATAGATCAGTTTGACGTCCACACCTTCGGCAGCCTTCTGCTTCAGGACTTCCAGTATCTCATCCAGGCATTCGCCTTCATAGATGATGAAGAATTCCATGAAGATGAATTTCTCCGCCTTTTTCAGTTCTTCGATATAATCAGTGAACCATTCCCTGCCGGAACTGTAATACTTTGAGACGGTCCTGCCGTATACGGGATAGCCCAGACGCGATGCCCCGTATTCGAACATCTCATGCGTCTCCTCCGACATCTCCGGCGGCTCCAGCGCCAGCAGGTCGTTCATCTTCTGCGATGCCTTGATCGTACCGTTGAACAGCTTTTTCGGCACCTGCCGGTTGCCGGCCAGGATATACAGCGGCACCCCGATCACCGGCACGGCCAGGATCACGGCGGTCCAGCCGATCTTGTAGGAAGGATCTTCCGACCGGTTGATCACATAGATCACGATCAGGATCGCCAGGACATTGACCAGCGGCATAACGCTGTAAATGATCGTCACCCTGTAGAACAGCATGATCAAAAGGGCCAGCTGCAGCAGTACGAGCGGCCCGACGATCATCAGTCTGGAAGTGAGGACTTTCAGGATTCTGCGCATGGAGTCATTATACCAAAGTTACGGAAGAAAGATTTTATAAATCCTCTTTTTTGTCTCGCCGCGCTTGTACAGCCAGTGCGCGGGAGGGACATCCTCCTCCGCCACAAAGACCGCGCCGAGTTTTTCGATCGTCTTTTTCGAGGCGATGTTGTCCGGCGAACAGGTGATATACAGCTCGTTCATGCCGTACTGCTCATACGCCTGTTCCAGCAGCAGCCTGCAGGCGTAGTAGGCATATCTGTGCCCCCTGTACGGCTCATGGATCCTGTAGCCGATGTTGCCGGCATAATAAAGCTCCCAGGTATAGCCGAACCTGAGATCGCACATGCCCGCAACTGTATCCGTATCATGAAGAAGGATATCAAAAGATACCGAATCCTCGTCGTATACATGATGCCTTTTCCTGAGATCAACGATACTGCCGCGGATGACACTCTGTCTGAACAGTCTGCTGAAAAACATATCCTACATGATTATTGTGAAACAAATCGCATGAAAAGAAAAGCAGTACGAATGAACTTATTCAAAAACAGATTCAACGCTGAGGCATCTCCTATACAGAAGGTCGATCATAAACGCCCCGAGAGGTGCGGTGATCAGAATGGCTGTGACAGCTACCGTCAGTACGGTCTGTCCGCAGGCAAGGCCCATTGCGAGCGGTACAGCGCCGATCGCAGCCTGGACAGTGGCCTTCGGCGTATACGAGACCATACAGAACAGACGTTCCCTCCAGCTGAATCCCGTCCCTGTCATGCACAGAAGGACGCCTGCCATCCGGAACAGCAGGACGCATCCCACAAGGCTGACCGCGCTCGTAAAATTCACTGCCGCATAGCGGATATCCACGGCTGCGCCGACCAGCACAAACAGGAACACTTCCGCAATGATCCAGAATTTACTGAACCCGTCCGACATTTTTATCGCATCCTCCGCATCCTTCGCCGCATACATCATACCTGCTGCCATGACCCCGATCAGGCCGGAAAAACCGACGGGACCCGTAAAGAGACCCTCTGCCGAGACCAGCAGGAAAGCGGTGCTGAGCATGATGAACAGGCGTCTTGTCCTGCGGAAGCGGTACGTCCGGAAAAAGCGTACAAGCAGGGAGCCGGCAGCGATCCCGGCAGCGATCCCGAGGATGATCGACGTCGGGATCCGCAGCAGTGAAAGACTGTCAAAACGCCCGCCCGAGGCGATCTCCGTAAACGATGTGAACAGGACGATAACGAAAACGTCATCTGCCGACGCCCCAGCCAGGATCATCTGCGGGATCCCCTTGTGCGTGCCGTACCCCTCTTCCATGATCCTGAGCATATGCGGCACGATCACCGCCGGCGATACTGCCGCCACGACAGCGCCGAGCACCAGGGACTCGACCAGGTCCAGGTGAAAGAACAGCGGCCCGCAGATCACCATCCCCGTGATCTCACAGACTGCCGGCACAAAACACATCAGCAGCGCCGGCCTGCCGTTCTTTTTCAGATCAGAAGCCTTCAGGTTCAGGCCGGCCCGCAGCAGGATGATGACCAGGGCGATCTGCCTGAGCGAAGAAGATATATCCAGCACGGAACCGTCGATCAGGTCCAGGCAGTAAGGACCGGTCACGATCCCTGTCACCAGCATCCCGAGGAGCGGCGGCAGGCCGGCTTTCCCCGAGATCCATCCCGCGGCCATCCCGGCCAGCAGGATCAGTGCAAAACTGAACAGCATAAGAATTCCCCCTTCCGGCGCGGAAGCCTGCAAAAAAGCCGATGCTTCCGCATGTTAAAAAACATACAGACGTCATCAGCTTGGTCAGCGGTTCCGGTCACCCGAGGGAGACATCATTCCCTTTCTATAGTTATACCATGCAGGAACTGTTCCTGCACAGTTATTGTTCTGTGAATACCGTAAAAGCCTTTTTGATGCCTTCCGCATCCAGCGGCCAGCAGACCAGTTCCGCTTTTTCGTCCGTACAGCGGATCACGGATACGGCACCGTTCGCGATGCCTGTCCAGGTCCTGTCCAGTTTCATTCCGACCTTTGTTTTCCCGCATACAGCGCGGACCAGGTAACGGTAATAACTGCCGTGGCCCGTGACAAGCACATGGTCACCGTCCTCACTGTGCTCATACATATACCGGAATGCACGCGCCGCCCGTCTTTTTACATCCCATGATGATTCGCCGCCGAAAAAACGGAAGCTGTCGAGGATGTGTCCCATCCTGAGCGCACCCAGATGATCCTTATGGGGTTTCCCGTCGATCCTGCCGAAACTCATCTCTTTCAGATCATCCAGCTTTTCGAGGGGGACATCCCTGTCCTCAAGGATGATCCCCGCAGTGCGCACGGCACGGGGAAGAGGGGAAGAATAACAGCGTGCGAACGGTATATCCCGGAGCGCTTCCGCCGTATCCCGCAGCACCTGTATTCCCGGCTCCCACAGCGGTGAGTCTGTCTGTCCCTGGATGATGCCCTCAGCGTTATAGACCGTCCTGCCGTGGCGGACATAATAGAAAGTGACTGTTTTCATCCCCTGCATTCTACCACAGATCCTGTGCCTGCACCCTGCCGGTGCACAGAAAAATGCAGGTCGCCCTGCATCTGTTCCTGTTTACCGGAATGTCTTTGAAATAATATCCGAGAATATGCCGCGGAGTCTTGCGCGCTGCTCGTCGCTGAGCTGGTCCGACGCATCCTGCGGCTTGAAACCGTCCACCAGGGACGTATGACTGCCCTGGATCTTCCCGTTCCGGATGCCGATCACATACGGCACATAGAACAGCGGTTCACCGTTTTCATCGTGATCCAGCGTCTTGTCGATCAGTTCCATCAGCTGGTTGAACTGTTCCTCATCCGGCTGTTCTTCGCCGTGGACATCCACATAATAGATCACAGCGCCGTTTTCTTTCGCCGCTTCATTGAGCTCCGGCACTGCACGCTGGCAGTAGGCGCAGTCTTTATATCCGTAATACACGACGCCTGTCCCTTTTTCCGTAAACAGACGGATCACTTCCGTCCATGTCGTCTGCCGGAAATCCGCTGTCTCACCCCGGATCCAGATAAACGGGGTCATATCCGCTTCCGTCGTTTTGAGTTCCACCTCGTTCGGCGCAGCGCAGCCTGCAGCCATCAGCAGGCAGATCAAGAACAGCAGTACTTTTTTCATAAGCATCTCTCCATATTTGCGGAGTATATCACATTTCACAGATCCCGTCTATTCCTGCAGTACGGATCTGCGGCAGGACCGAACGGATCTTCGCACCTGTAGCCAGTCCTTTTGAATAGGCGGTCGCGCAGCTGCATGCGAAGCCGAAGCGGAAATTTTCAGACGCATCCCCTGCACGCAGATGATCTGCCAGGAAGCCTGCGGTCATGGAGTCCCCCGCCCCGACGATCGTGATCTCCCTGTCTTCATCCGGCATCACGGCCTCAAAGATACCTTCTGCGCAGACCAGCAGTACGCTGAAACGGTCATAGCGTACGATCACACGGCCGCATCCCGCATCATATGCTTTCCGGGCCAGGCGGATGACATCCGCTTTTGCGGAGGGTTCCTCGCCGAACATGCGGCCGATCTCTTCCGCTGTCATGCGGATCATGAACGGATGGCAGCCGAGCAGCCTGCCCGTCATCTGCGGGTCCGTATCGAGGATGACCTTTACGCCGCGCCCCAGGGCGCTGCGCAGCATATCCTCCGCATCGTCCGCCAGGTATCGCTGCACGCTGCCTGCCAGGACGAATATGTCTTCCGGTCCCAGCTGTGAGACTTTTGTTTTGAGATCGGCCATATCCGCTTCCGTGATATACGGTCCGGCACCGTTCAGTTCCGTCCTTGCGGCGCCTGTGCATTTCACATTGATGCGCGTATCGCCGCGGATCACCGTAAAGTCCGGCCTGATATGCTCATACCTGCTGAGAAGTTCCAGATAGTGATCCTTCGGGAAACCGCCGATAAAGCCGAGCGCGCAGGAGTCGATGCCGAGATTGTTCAGGACGATGGACACGTTGACGCCCTTTCCGCCGGGTTCACAGTATTCCATCGTGCTCCTGCTGAGGGCGCCGCATGTGATCTCCTGTTCAAAATCCATATAATAATCAAGCGACGGATTCATGGTACAGGTGAAGATCATGCTAAGCCTCCGAAGCTGTGAGTTCCGTGATCTTCAGGATCAGCCTGCAGGCTGTTTCCAGTTCCTGCACATCGCAGTATTCAAACGGTCCGTGGAAGTTCCCGCCGCCGGTGCCGAGGTTCGGGCACGGCAGGCCCATATAGGAGATCTCCGCACCGTCCGTACCGCCCCTTACCGAGACCCGTTCCGGCTCCATTCCCAGCGCGCGGATCGCCTTTTCCGCTGTTTCCATCACAAAAGGATATCTGTCCAGGACCTCTTTCATATTCCGGTAGGAATCTCTGATCTCGAGCGAGACACTGTCTTCGCCGCATGTTTTCTGCATATAGGAGACAGCCTGTTCGAGGATCTGTTTCTTCGCATTCAGGAGGTCCTTGTCATGGTCGCGGAGGATATATTTCAGCTCCGCGGCTTCCGTATTGCCCTTCATGCCTGTCAGGTGGATGAAGCCTTCTTTTCCTTCGGTATGTTCCGGCACCATGTACTGCGGCAGAATCGCCTGGAACCTGCAGGCATTGGCCGCGGCGTTGACCATCTTGTTTTTCGCTTCGCCCGGATGGATGGAGAAGCCCTTGAATGTCACGACTGCAGATGCGGCGCTGAACGTTTCGTCAGCTGCTTCATTGACCCTGTCGCCGTCCATCGTATAGGCAAAATCCGCATCGAAGCGCTTTACGTCGAAATGGCTCGGACCGTTGCCGATCTCTTCGTCCGGCGTGAAGCAGACGGAGACCTGTCCGTGTTTTACTTCCGGGTTTTGGACAAGATACTGCACGGCTTCCATGATCGCGGCGATGCCGGCCTTATCGTCTGCGCCGAGCAGCGTCGTGCCGTCCGTGACGATCAGCCGTTTCCCCTTCAGCTTCTTCATATACGGGAAGTCCGCCATGCGTGTGACGGTATCCGCGTTCAGCTGTATGTCATTGCCGTCAAAGCATTCAATGATGACAGGGTTTACCCCTGTGCCGCTGAAATCGGGGGCTGTATCCATATGCGCGATAAAGCCGGTCTTCCTGACATCCCTGTCCATGTTGGAAGCCAGGTGTGCGTAAACATAGCAGTGCTCATCGACGCAGGCGTCTTCAATGCCCATCTCCTGCAGTTCCTTCACCAGCAGCTTCGCCAGATCGAACTGTTTTTCACTTGAGGGTACGACACCGCTGTTCAGCGGGTCGGATTGCGTATCGATCCTGCAGTAACGGATCAGTCTTTCTTCAATACTCATAAACTACCTTCTTTCTGATCTTCCTCATCCAGCATCATCTCGCAGAACGTACAGTCGAACCAGGAATCCCCCGGGCTGCACGCATAGATGCCGATCGATATCTTTTTCTCGGTCCCGGCCCAGAATTCCCTGAGGTCGGAATACCGTGATCCCGTAAAGCTGTACTGGATGCGCAGCGCGCCTGCCCTGTACCAGATGCGGTAATACATCTTCCGGATGCCGGAAGATATATCCCTGCCGGACTGGTCGCCCCTGCCGTCGTGAAAGACGATGCATTTCAGGCACTGCATCTCGCGGTCCCTGTATTCCGTACCGGCGACAGCGATCCTTTCATTCTGTGCGTAAACGGTGATGCCGCACTGGTCGAACGGACGGCGGTATTCATACTCCGTACGGATCGTAAAACAGAAACTGCCCTTCGGCGAAAGGCTCAGTTCGATCGCTTCGGCACTGCTGCCGGCAGGTATGAGCTCGCTGAAAGGTTCTGTCTCGATCAGGATCCTGTCAGAATTCGTGATATACAGTTCGGGCTTTGTGATCCATTGAAGTTTTCCGGGATCGATCCTTCGTTTCATAGCATATCCATTATAACAGAACGGATATCAGAAAAAAGGACCCGGTGCTTTTCCAGGCACCGGATCCGTATGTCTTTATCCGCTTTTACAGAAGGTGTTTCCGCAGTTCTGCGGGATCTTCGGCGCTGAGCAGTGCGGGAGGGATATCCAGCACGGTCTTGCAGCCGGTGACACCCGTGTCATACAGCTTTTTGACGGCACGTGCATACGCGGTGATGACGCTGCCGGTGAATTCCGGGTTGGAATCCAGCTTCAGGCTGTATTCGATGATATGGCGGTTCTCACTGTCCCATCCTGTCGTGCCGCTGCGGAAGACGAAGCCGCCGTGCGCCATACCGGTATGGTTTGCATTGAATTCCTCTTCGCTGATGAAATTCACAGTCGTATCGTATTCATCAAAGTAATTCTTCAGCGTGACGATATCGTGCACGATCTGTTCTTTGTCGGCGCCTTCCTCGGCAACGACGAACACTTCCCTCGTATGTTTCTGCCTTGTCGTCAGTTCGGGCGTTTCCCCGCTGCGGACTGCTTCCAGCGCTGCGTCGACCGGCACGGTATACTGTTTCGCATTCTTTACGCCTTTGATGCGGCGTACAGCGTCGGAGTGTCCCTGTGAGACGCCCCTGCCCCAGAATGTATAGTCTTTGCCGTCGGGAAGGACCGCATTTGCGTATACGCGCGTCAGGGAGAACAGTCCCGGATCCCAGCCTGCAGAGATGACAGCTGTCTGCCTGCCGGCGCACGCTGCGTCAACTGCCGCGAAGTGCTCAGGGATATTCGCATGCGTATCAAAGCTGTCGACCACGTTGAAATCCTTTGCGTACAGAGGTGTCTGTGACGGAAGGTCGAAGGCGCTGCCGCCGCACAGGATCAGTACGTCGATCCTGTCCTTCCAGGAAAGGATGTCATCCGCATGCACGACAGGTACATTCTGTGTCCTGATCTGCACGGAAGCCGGGTCGCGGCGTGTGAATACTGCCGCAAGCTCCATGTCCGGCGCTTTGTTTACTGCGCACTCGACGCCCCTGCCGAGGTTCCCGTATCCGAAGATGCCGATTCTTGTTTTCATAATACTTCTCCTTACATCAGATCCTGCATCGTATACATGCCGGCAGGCTTTCCTTCGAGGAACTCGGCTGCCCGTACGGCGCCGTTCACGAAGATCTTCCTGTCTGCCGCATGATGTGTGATGGTGATCGTCTCCTGATCACCGAAGAAAAAGACTGTATGCTCACCGGCTTCCGTCCCGCCGCGCAGCGAATGGACGCCGATCTCCTTTTTCCTGGCGCCGCACATGCCGCTCCTGCCGTACACCTCTTCGTATTCGTGATCCGCATTCATGATCTCGAGCAGGGCTTTGGCTGTGCCGCTGGGTGCGTCTGCCTTCTTGTTGTGATGGGTCTCGGAAAGCTCCATGTCGAATGTATCCTTCAGCAGCGAGACTGCCTTCTTCAGGATCTCCTGCAGCACAGCGACGCCGTACGAGAAATTCGCGCTGTAAAATACCGGGTATTCCCGGGACAGGTCAAAAAGCTGCTGTTTCTGTTCATCACTCAGGCCGGTCGTCCCGTAAATGAGGGCGCAGCTGTTTCTGCGGACATAATCGATGATCCAGCCGAGGTTGTCCCTGTGCGAGAAATCGATGACCATATCCGCTGTCTCGAACGTTTCCAGTTCACTGAGATCCAGCGCATCCGCCATGCCGGTGACCGTATGCCCGCGCTGCACGAGCAGATCCCGGATCAGGGAGGCCATCCTCCCCTTTCCGCCGATCAGGACCTTCATAACAGGCCGACCTTCCTCATCTCGTCAAGCAGGTGTTCGTGATTCTTTTCCGCCATCTCATACAGCGGCAGCCTGTAGCCGCCGACACCCATGCCCATGGCGTTCAGGGCTGCCTTGACGGGGATCGGGTTGACTTCGCAGAACAGCGCATGGATGTAATCCAGATACTTCAGCTGGATATCCAGGGACTTCTGATGTTCGCCCTTCAGCCAGAGGTCGACCATGTCGTGCGCTTCCTTCGGGTTCGTATTCGCAAAGACGCTGATGACGCCGCTGCTGCCGAGGGACATCATCGGTACGACGATATCGTCGTTGCCGCTGTACATGACAAAGTCGTCACTCAGGCAGTGCGCGATGGAAGCCGCGTAGCTGATATTGCCGGACGCTTCCTTGATGCCGATGATGTTCGGGTGCCTGGAAAGACGCTCAACCGCCTTGACACTGAGGGAGCAGCCTGTCCTGCCCGGCACGTTGTAGAGGATGCAGGGGGCGGAAGCCCTGTCTGCCACTTCGGTGAAATGACGGATCATGCCTTCCTCGTTCGCCTTGTTGTAATACGGCGTGATCGTCAGCAGCGCATCGACGCCCATATCGGCGTATTTCACGCTCTTGTCGATCATCGTCTTTGTGTCATTGGATCCGGATCCGGCGATCACAGGCACCCTTCCTGCCACTTTCTTCAGCGTATATTCAACGACTGCGTCGTCCTCTTCATGCGTCATCGTCGTGCTTTCGCCGGTCGTGCCGAGCACGAGGATGCCGTCTGTGGAATTGCTGATATGGAACTCCAGCAGTTCCCCGAGTTTTTCGAAATTTACTGTACCGTCTTCATGGAACGGCGTGATCAGTGCAACGATTGAACCTTTGATCATAACTCCTCCTCAATCCTCCAGTGCGATGATGTCATCATATGTCTGTCTTCTTACGACTTCCCTTGCCGTGCCGTCCTTTACGAAGACGACAGCCGGGCCGGGAAGCTTGTTGTACCTGCTGGACATGGCGTAGCCGTAGGCACCGGTCGTTTTCATGACCAGGATATCCCCGGTCTCGATCTTTGGCAGGGCGATGCTGTCGATCAGGATGTCCCCGGATTCACAGCATTTGCCGGCGACCGTGTATGTCTCTGTCTTCGGAAGGTCTTCCTTCCCCGCGGCGAACAGGTCGTATTCCGCCTGGTACAGCGCCGGACGGATATTGTCGCTCATGCCGCCGTCAACGAATACATAATGCCTGTTGGGTGTCTTTTTGATACAGCCTGCCGTGTACAGTGTATAGCCGGCTTCGGCAACGACGCTCCTGCCCGGTTCGATATACAGGTTTCTGATGAGTCCGCCCAGCTTCCTGTTTTCTTCGGCGCTGGTGCAGATGATCGTGCTGCATACCTCTTCGAGCGGGATCGGGGTGTCCGCAGCTGTATATACCGCTGCGAAACCGCCGCCGAAGTCGATCGTATCGGTCTCTATGCCGTATACATCCCTCAGTTTCCCGGCGAAGGCGAACAGCTTCACGGCCAGTTCGGCATATGCCTGTCTGTCGAAGATCTGCGAGCCGATATGCGAATGCAGGCCGTCGAATACCATATGTCCGGAAGCGCGGATGATATCGATCGTACGGATCACTTCATCCTCCTGCGCGAGGGCAACGCCGAATTTGGAGTCGACATGCGCCGTGACGATGTATTTATGCGTATGCGCTTCGATGCCGGGATTGACCCTGAGGAGCACATGCATATCTTTGTCTTTCTCCTCCAGGACTGCCGCGAGGCATTCCGCTTCCTGCGCGTTGTCGATCACGACGTTCCCGACGCCGAGGTCTGCAGCCAGCTCCAGCTCGGCAAGGCTCTTGTTGTTGCCGTGGAAGAAAACTTTTTTCATATCGAAGCCGGCTTTGTATGCCGTATAGAGTTCTCCTGCGGATACGACATCCAGGTACAGCCCGTATTCGCTGAGAAGCCGGATCATGGCCTTGCAGCTGAAAGCCTTTGACGCATAGATGACGCCTGTACGGAATTCTTCCGACCGGAAGTACTTCACATATGATGAAAGCCTGTCCCTGAGGACCTCTTCATCATAGGCAAACAGCGGCGTACCGTATTCGGCTGCGAGTTCATCAACATTTTTGTGCCCGATCTGATACATGTTCCCCTCCTTCAAAAAAAGCCGATGGCTATCATCGGCATAAACATCCCATCTGATAGCACTCCTACATCGTGTAGACAGTCCGGCGGATATTCTCCGACGGCCCACCGTTTGCCGGCACCCCGGAAAACAGTTCGGCGGAATTGCTTACAGCGGACATCCAACGCATGTCTGCTCTGTCCGTTTTCGTCGCTCCCGCGCCTCTATCTGTGCTCTAATATAGCATTGAATGAATCTGTTTTCAAATATATTGCATATTTTTTTCACATTTCTTTCATACTCTTTCAAAAAAAACTGTACATGCAGTACAGTCTTCAGAGTTTCAATAACATCTGTGCAAAGCGGAAGTAGATCAGCAGCGAGATCGCATCGACGATCGTCGTGATGAACGGGGATGCCATGACGGCCGGGTCAAATCCGATCGCCTTTGCCAGGATCGGCAGCGAGCAGCCGACAAGCTTCGCCGCGAATACCGTTACGACCAGCGTCATGCAGATGACAAGCGCGACCTGGACCGTGATCGGGTTGTGGAACAGTCCCTTGTCGATGAGCATCAGCTTCGCGAAGTTGCATACAGCCAGGATGCAGCCGATGATGACTGCCACCCGGATCTCCTTCCAGATGACCTTGATGATATCCTTCAGGGAGATCTCATCCAGCGAGATACCGCGGATGATCGTAACGCTTGCCTGCGAGCCGGCGTTTCCGCCCGTATCCATCAGCATCGGGATATAGGCTGTCAGGATCGTGACCGCTGCCAGGGCGTCTTCAAACGAGGAGATGATCTGACCCGTGAACGTCGCGGAGACCATCAGCAGCAGCAGCCACGGGATGCGCGACCATACCGTTTCAAATATGCCGGTCTTCAGGTAAGGCTTGTAGGAAGGCGTGATCGCAGCCATTCGTTCGATATCTTCCGTCGTCTCTTCGACCAGGACGTCGAGGGCGTCGTCGATTGTAACGATGCCGACAAGGCGGTTCTCACTGTCAACGACAGGCATGGCGAGGAAGTCGTACTTTTCGAATTTGCGCGCTGTTTCCTCCTGGTCATCCAGGGTAGCGGCGGAGATGATGTTCGTATCCATGATCTCGCCGACCGTCTCGTCTTCTTCTGCCAGCAGCAGGTCGCGGATCGTCATGAACCCGACCAGGTGCCTGTCCGCGTCAACGACGTACATAACGCTGATCGTCTCCATGTCCTGTCCGACCCTGCGGATACGCTTGAAGGCGTCGGAAACGGTATTGAAGCGCTTCAGGTCGATATACTCGGTCGTCATGATCGATCCTGTTGAATCCTCCGGATACTGCAGGATCGTATTGATCGTCTTGCGTGATTCGGGATCGGATGCCGCGAGGATCCTCTTGACGACATTGGCAGGCATCTCTTCGATGATGTCTACGGTATCGTCCAGATATAATTCGTCGATGACTTCTTTCAGTTCCTGTTTGGAGAAGCCTTTGATCAGGTCCTCCTGGGAATCCGTGTCCAGCTCGACGAATACTTCGGCAGCGAGTTCTTTCGGGAGGAGCCGGAAAACGATCGGTATCGTATCTTCCGGAAGTGTTTCCATAATATACGCAATATCGATCGGCTCAATATCAAGCAGCGTCTTCCTTGCGTCGACATATTTCTTCTCTGCCAGATATGTTTCCATTCTTTCGATCAGTTCTTCAAGTGTTTCTTTCTGATATGTCATGAGAAAGCCTCCTTTCCGACATGATTATTTTAAATCAATTGTTCGTGAAAAATACAAAAATACCACATAACCATGCAATAATTATACCTGTAGGTACGAGGTGTGCATATGAATAACGACAGGATCATCCGGCTGGAGAGAATACGCAACTGCAGGGATATCGGCATGCTTGCCGGCAAAGACGGCAGGACAGTACGAAGCGGCAGGCTTCTGCGCAGCGCAGCGCCTGTTTCCCCCTCCGTGAAAGACCTGGCTGACCTGAAGGACAGATACCGTCTGGCCAAGGTCATCGACCTGCGTACGGACGGCGAAAAGGGCGAGAATCCGGATGTCCTTCCTGACGGTACCGTCTATATCCATAATCCCGTCTTTGCGGATATGCATGCGGGCGTCACCCATGAAGAAGAGACGAGGAGGAACCATTCCCTTCCCGACATGCGCATCCTGTACCGGATGATGATGACCCGGAAGGACTGTCTGGCCAATCTTTCAAAAGCTGCGCAGACCATCATGACGCATGACTATGGGACAGGCAGCGTCCTCTGGCACTGCACGGAAGGAAAAGACCGGTGCGGGCTCGTCTCGATGATCATCGAGATGGCACTCGGCATGGACAGGGATACGGTCCGCGAAGATTACCTGATGACCAACCTGGTCAACCGTGCAAGGGCCGAAGCATATTACCGGCAGACGCTTGTTTCGACCGGGCGGGAGGAGATGGCCGCTGCCGTGCGGGACCTGTTCCTCGCAAAAGAAGAATACCTCGATGCAGCCCTGGAAGCAGTCGATTCCTATGGCAGTGACGAAGCCTTCCTGACGGAAGGCCTGCAGATACCGGAAGAGGTCATTAAGAACTTCAGGGACAGCATGCTGGAGTGATGCGCCCAAACAGACATACGTAAAAAACCGGCAGTATGTACTGATACAGTACGCTGCCGGTTTTAAATTGCCTTTCCGTGAGCCCGCATCAGATCTTCATCGCGGTCTCGTATGCCTGCCAGATGACGGTGCGCAGGTTGCCGACTTTGTCGCAGTCACCGACGAGGTATACGTTCTTCCTGCCGGCGGAAGGCAGCGGTGCCGGGAAATATCCGGCCGAACAGATCACGGTATCGCATTCGATATCGAACAGCTCGCCGTTTTCATCGGTGCAGAAGATGCGTCCGTCCCTGACTTCCTTCAGTTCCGTATTGAGATAGACCGGCACCTTCTTCCATGCGAAGTATTCCCGGAGGTAGGAGCTGTTCGCCAGGCATACCCCCTTCTGCCGGATCAGGTCATCTGTCATCTCGACGATCACGGGCTGTTTCCCCTGCAGATGCAGTTCATACGCGATCTCGCAGCCGGTGAGCCCGCCGCCGATCACGGCGACCTTTTCACCTGTCTCAGCGCCGTTCAGGAATTCAACGGCATCGATCATCTTTTCATAGCCATGGATATTCGTCAGCTTCCTCGGGGCACCACCGGTCGCGATGATGACCGGCCTGTCCCCGAATTCCAGGATCGTGCGCACTTCATAGTTATAGTGGATCTCGACCTTCAGATCCTCCATCTGTTTCCGGTACCACTGCAGCAGGTCGCGCAGCTTCCCTTTATAGGATTCCGCCGACGCGGCGATAAACGTGCCGCCCAGCTGACCGCTCTTTTCAAAGATGACCGGCTCATGGCCCCGCAGTGCGAGCACCCTTGCGGCTTCCATCCCGCCGATGCCCCCGCCGACGATGAAGACGGTCTTCGGGTCCTTTGCCTTTTTTATGTAATGTTTATCCGTCTGCATCGTTTCCGCATTGACCGCGCATCTTGCCAGATGCAGCGAATCATTCAGATCCTGGTCGTTCGGAACGCCCTTGTAATGGCTCATGTTGAAGCAGCCGTTATGGCACAGGATGCACGGACGGATGTCGTCTTCCTGCTCCTTCATGAGTTTTGTGACCCATTCCGGATCCGCAAGGAACTGTCTCGCGAAGCCGGCGCCGTCGATCTTTCCTTCGCTGATCGAGCGGGCGGCTGTCTTCGGGTCCATCCTGCCGGCGCATACGACAGGGATATCGACGAAATTCCGGATATGTTCGACATATTCCAGGTTGCAGTTCTCCGGCATATAGACAGGCGGATGCGCCCAGTACCAGGCATCATAGGTGCCGTTGTCGCAGTTCAGCATGTCATAGCCGGCATCCTGCAGGTATTTCGCCGCTTTTTCCGACTCTTCCATGTCCCTGCCGGCTTCTTCGAACTCTTCACCGGGCAGCGCGCCTTCGCGGAACCCCTTTGTCTTGGATACGACGGAGTAGCGCAGGGATACGGGGAAATCTTTCCCGCACGCTTCCTTGATCGCCTGTACGATCTCGGCTGCGAACCTGTAGCGGTTCTCCAGCGGGCCGCCGTATTCATCCGTACGGTGATTCACATATTTCAGCGTGAACTGGTCCAGCAGGTAGCCTTCATGCACGGCATGGATCTCGACGCCGTCGACGCCTGCGTCCTTTAAGAGCTTCGCGGTCTTCGCAAATGCATCGACGAACTCATGGATCTCTTCGACCGTCATCTCCCTTGAAGGCACCCTGTCGCTCCACCGGTTCGGCGCCGGCGAGGCGCTGGCTGTGATCTTATCAAGATCCATCACCCGTTTTGAAGCGGCGCGCAGCAGCCTGTTCGCGTACAGCTTCTCCATCATCTCCGTGACGGTGAAGCTCCTGCCGAAACCGGCTGTCAGCTGCACGAACAGCTTTGCGCCTGTTTTGTGGAATCCCGGCATCCACTTCTTCAGATCACTGTACATCTTTTTGTTTTTATACAGCCATTCACCGCCCATCGGGTTGTATACCGGCTGGCAGCCCGGCAGTACGAGGCCGGCGTTGTTTTCCGCGATCTGATAAATGAATTCCGCACCGGCCTTGTCGAAATGGTTTTTCTCCATCCAGCCGAAAAGGTCAGTCCCGCCCATCGAAGTCAGGACGATCCTGTTTTTGATCTCGCAGCTGCCGATCTTCCACGGTGTAAACAGCGCATTGTATTCTTTTTTCATTTTCTTTCCCCTTTTGGGAACAGCGCCTGTTCCCTTCTGTATTTTCCCGTTTCCATTATAAAAGACGCAGTACTGTTTGTGTCATGCGTCTGTGTCATTTTTCGTTTTTTATACGGCTGTACTCCGCGGGTATGGTAGAATACAGGCATGGAAACACTGATGAAGTTCATTACCTCACCGCGCCTGTGGACGTCGGTGATCATCGTTATCATCTTCCTGGTCTTCTGGAACATCAACTCGCGGGTATACCGGAGATACACGCGGAGCACCGATGTGATCACGCTGACATCCGGGAAGCGTTCATCGCTGATACGTCTTTCCTATACGGCTGTCCGCTATATCCTCCTGATCCTGCTGGTGCTGTTCCTGCTGCAGGTGAACGGCTTCAATGTGACGACGATGGTCGCCGGACTCGGTATCGCTTCCGCCGTCATCGGTCTCGCGATCCAGGATCCCCTGAAAGATGCCGTGACCGGCATCTCGATCATGACCGACCACTTCTTCAAGGTCGGCGATGTCGTACGCTACCATAACATGGAAGGCATCATTATCTTCTTCGATATCAAGGTCACCAAGATCGAATCGCTCAGCGACGGGACCGTGCTCACGATCGCCAACCGCAATATCAGCGAGATCGAACTCGTTTCCGACCGCGTGAATATCGACGTCCCCCTGCCCTATGAGCTCAAGGCTGCACGGGCAAGGGAAGTCATGGGGAAGATCGCCTCGCTGGCTGCCGAAGCCGGCGGGATCAGCTCCTGCGAATTCAAGGGTACGCAGGAATTCGCCGACAGCGCGATCCTGTACCGCTTAAGCTTTACCTGTGACCGGAGGAAGCGGATGGACTCCCGCAGGACGGTCAACCGCATCATTCAGAACGTGCTGGAAGAAGAGAACATCTCCATCCCGTACATGCAGATCGACGTCCATACAGACTGAACTACATCCACACCTCACTGCCTCTTCCGGAGGCAGTTTCAAAATGGTATTTCGCGATGCCGAGGTCGGCCTTCGTGAAGAATCCCCTTCCCGCTGCGGCCATGACTTTTTCACCGTTACGTTCAAAGCGGAACTTCTGCCGGTTCATTGCCGTCGGCGCAAGCAGCACCGCTTCGATACCCTCCGTATACCATTCCGGTGAATCTTCACGGACTTTGCCGATCACCTGCGCGTCCTTCGAGCTGTGCGGATGACCGTCTTCGTCACTGTACCCGACAGCTATACACAGGATGACTTTTTCCCCGCTGCGCAGCTCAAACGTGCCGGGGATCTTTTTGTATGTGAGTCCTGCCCAGCATGTGCGCAGGCCGAGCGTCTGCGCATACAGGACGATCTTTTCCCCGTAGTAACCGCATCTCTCTTCGAGGTCCGCGCTTTTCCTTCCTGCCAGGACGATATAGTTCCTCACGCCGCTGAAGCTGCCGTACTTTGCGAGCAGGCTGCTGAACGCAAGCGGTTCTTCCGTGACGAGCTGTATATGCAGGCCGCTTTCCTGCGAGCACAGCGTGACCATATCCGCAAGTTTCCGCATGGTCTCCCCTTCGATCTTCCTGTCATTGTACCGGCGTACGGAATGCCTTGTACGCATGG
>JAILQT010000088.1 GCA_024698805.1 Solobacterium sp. | reverse complement strand
GCAGGATCCCCAGAGTATAAAAAAAAGTGGAGCTTACGAGAATCGAACTCGTGACCCCCTGCTTGCAAAGCAGGTGCTCTCCCAGCTGAGCTAAAACCCCAAGTGTAGATCGATAGAAATGGTGGGCCTGAATGGACTTGAACCAACGACCTCACCCTTATCAGGGGTGCGCTCTAACCACCTGAGCTACAAGCCCATTTCATCGACTGCTTTAATATAATACCAATGAGGTATATCCTTGTCAACAACAAATTTAGAAAAAAAAACACCCCCGTGAATAGAAAAACTTAACGCAACCCCTGTGCTGCGATAAGCCTTACAAGCATAAGGCAGGCACAGAACAGGACTGCTTATTACTATTCACCAAAAAAACCGGACGTACTGTTATAATACACTCGTATGAAGAAAACAGTGATCGGCATACTCGCGCATGTAGATGCCGGAAAGACGACATGCGTGGAGAGTATGCTCTACAATGCAGGCGAGATCAGGAAAATGGGCCGCGTCGATAACCGCGACGCTTTTCTTGATTATGACGAGCAGGAAAGGGATCACGGCATCACGATCTATGCCAAGGAAGCTGCGTTCACGTGGAAGGATACGCAGATCTTTGTCATCGATACGCCGGGTCATGCGGATTTCTCAACGGAGATGGAAAGAAGCCTGCAGGCGATCGACCTGGCTGTCATGCTGATCAGCGGGCAGGACGGTGTACAGAGCCATACAGAGACGATCTGGAACTGTCTTGAACATTACAATGTGCCTGTGATCATCTTTGTAAACAAGATGGATATATCCCATAAGACACAGGATGAACTGATGGGGGATCTGAAGAAACACTGCTCGGATGCCTGCATCAATTATCTGGGTGACGAAAGGGACGATGAACTGGCGATGGTCAGCGACGAGATGCTGAATATGTATATGGAGACAGGCACTGTCAGTACCGAAGCTGTGCAGAAGGCGGTCCTTGCGAGACAGTGCTTCCCGTGCTTTTTCGGATCAGCCCTGAAGAATACAGGTATTGATACGCTGATGGACCATATCGCCCTCTTTTCACCGGAGAAGGAATATCCCGGAGAATTCGGCGCCAGGGTATACAAGATATCCAGGGATCCGGACGGCAGCCGGCTGACGCATATACGTATCACGGGCGGCAGGCTCAAGGTCAAGGAAAAGCTGACGGAAGAGGACAAAGCCGATCAGATCCGTCTGTACAACGGCCGTTCGTATACGGCGCTGCAGGAAGCGGAAGCCGGCATGATCTGCGCTTTGAAAGGTCCCGTCACACTTGAGGCAGGCCAGGGACTCGGCTTTGAGGAAGACGCGGAGAAACCGATCCTGAACGCCTATATGAACTACCGGCTCGTGTATCCCCGCAATGCGGACCTGCTGAACCTGACAAGGGTATGCGGTGAGCTGGCAGCGGAAGACCCCCAGCTGCAGATCACAGCGGATGAAAAGTCAAAGGAGATCACAGTGCAGATCATGGGCGAGATGCAGATGGAGGTGCTGACGAAGAAGATCTTTGAGCGCACCGGCATCCACGTCACCTTCGGCACCGGCAGTATCATCTACAGGGAAACGATCGCGGAGCCCTGTGAAGGTTATGGGCACTTTGAACCGCTGCGTCATTATGCGGAGGTCCATGTACGGCTCGAGCCCCTGAAAAGAGGGAAAGGCATCCTGGTCACAAGCGAATGTCCGACCGACCTGCTGCCGCAGAGCTGGCAGAACTCCATCGTCTCGGCACTGCAGACAAAATGGCATAAAGGCGTGCTCACAGGCTCGCTGCTTACCGATGTGAAGATCGTCCTGACGGCTGGAAAAGGCCATCTCAAGCATACGGAAGGCGGTGACTTCCGCCAGGCCGCCTGCAGGGCTGTACGGCAGGGACTCATGAAAACAGAGAATATCCTGCTTGAGCCGTACTGCAGCTTTGATATCCGGATACCTTCCGAATCGCTCGGCAGGATCATGTTCATGCTTGAAAGCAAAGGTGCGCAGATGGAGATCACTTCCGAGAGCAACGGCATCACCAGCATCAGCGGCAGGGGCTCCCTGAAGGAATTCATGCATTTCCAGAATGATGTGACTGCGGCTTCAAAGGGCAGGGGGAGGTTCACGCTCGTGCCGGACGGGTATGACATATGCCGCAATGCAGAAGAAGTCATCGCGGAAAAGATGTATGATCCCGAAGCCGATATGCGGAATCCGACCGGTTCTGTATTCTGCGCGCACGGCAGGGGTTTCTATGTCCCGTGGGATGAAGTCGGGGAGCATCTTCATATCGACATACGCAAAGGGTCCTCTTCCTCCTACAGGACAGCCAGATATACCGTAAGCGAAGAGGATATGAAAAAGATCCTGGACAATGCCTCCGGCAGGAACAGGAATGAAAACAAGCAGCCCAGGCCGAAGCCGAAGAAGGAAGAAAAGCACAGAACACAGGAGAAGCAGCTTCCCCCGTGCCTGATCGTGGACGGCTACAACATGATCTATTCCTGGGATGAGCTTAAGGAAGAAGCCCGCTATTCGATCGCTGTCGCAAGGGAAAAACTGATCGAGATCATCGCGCATTACCAGTCGTATATCGGCTCGATGGTCATCCTCGTCTTTGACGGATACAAGGTCCGGGAGAATCACGGTTCAAGGGAAACACGCGGAAACCTCATGATCGTCTATACAAGGGAAGATGAGACCGCGGATTCCTATATAGAAAAAACGACGCATGACCTGCGCAATGAGTACCGCATGACAGTCGCCACATCCGACAGCCTGATCCAGAACGCGGTATTCGCGCACGGCGGGTACAGGATCTCTGCAAGGGAACTGAAAATGCGCATCGATATGATGTATGATTCATTTGACGGAAAGCTTTCCGTCTGAGGAGAAGTTATGAATTACAGTGTTGTCATCGTTGCGGCAGGCAGCGGCACAAGAATGAATCTCGGCTACAACAAGGTATATGCCAGGCTGGAAGACGGAAGGACTGTACTGGAACATACAATGCAGTGTTTTCTGGATGATCCGGAATGCACGCAGCTGATCATCGTCACAGACGCGGATGATTTCTGCGCCAGTATCCGGTATGATTACTGGCCGGGAAAGATCCTGATCGCCCACGGCGGCAGCACGCGCCAGGAGAGCGTATACAGCGGCGTGAAGGCAGCTGCTGAAGATGTGGTCATGATCCATGACGGCGCCAGACCTTTTGTCAGCCGCGACGCGCTGGAAAGACTGAAACAGGCGATGGAGACAGAGGACGCATGCCTGCTGACAGTCCCGTGCAAGGATACGATCAAGAAAGTCAGTGACGGTTATGTCAAACTGACATACGACAGGAGCACGCTGGCTGCAGCCCAGACGCCGCAGGTATTCCGAACGGAACTGATCCTCGGGTGTTTCCTTAAAGCACTGCAGGAAGGATTCACCGGTACGGATGACTGTTCCCTTGCGGAGAGATACAGTGATGTCCGGATCAAAGCGGTCGAAGGGTCTTATGAGAATATCAAGATCACGACGCCGGAGGACCTGCGCTGAATTTTGATTTACAAAGCGGATAAAATGATTATAATATCCTTTGTAAAGGGGTTTTAGCTCAGCTGGGAGAGCGCATGGTTCGCAATCATGAGGTCACGGGTTCGATCCCCGTAAGCTCCACTTTTCGCTGATTTTGGTAAGGATGAAGTCATGCGCAGCATGACGTGAAAAGCCTTATAAAATCAGCTTTTTTTAATACTTTCGACTGTTTAACCAATACACCATAAATGCACTCATTTTGAGGCGGTCTGCGCCACGTTTGCGCCACGTTTGCGCCACGCTCCAGATACGGCGAGCCTTGGTTCGTCGGGAAAGATGTCACAGAAACTCTAGGATACCAGAATGCAAGTAAAGCGCTAACCGATCACGTGGATGAAGAAGACAAACTCAATAACGAAACGTTACTGAGTTTAGGACAGCGCGGCGGCTGGTTGATCAACGAATCCGGGCTGTACAGCCTGATCCTGTCGAGCAAGCTTCCCGGAGCAAAGCGTTTCAAGCGCTGGGTAACATCTGAAGTCCTTCCGTCGATTAGAAAGAACGGCGGATACATCGCAGGTCAGGAACAGCTGTCAGATGACGAACTGCTGACCACGTTGCAGGCGAAGATAAGGGTGTAACGAAATGTGACACCCTTGAATGGTGGATTATTGTCCATTTATGCGTTTTTTGGTGTCTCTATTGAGCCATGAGATGCATTTAGAAACGATTTATCGGATAATTACCCGCTAGCTGCGAATCGCAGGCCCTTGTAATGCGTGCAGCTTCCCGGTTGATCGTTACCGGCAGCGATAGATCTTCCTCGGGTGGTATGTCTTCGATGTTATGCG
>JAILQT010000049.1 GCA_024698805.1 Solobacterium sp. | reverse complement strand
GAAGTCAGTCCCCTTAAGGGGGCGGCGCGAAAATCAGATGGCAGGGGGTACCCCCTGCCATCTGATTTTTCTCTGCTACATTGATTGTTTATTTCCACTGTCTACTTGACAGGGGCTACACCAAATTGAGACAGTTTTCATTTGACGCCGTACATATGATGCAGGACGAGTCTTTCAGTTGTTTCTTCGCCGAACAGTTTCCGGAACAGGTCGACTGCAGGGCCTCCCGCATCCAGGAGACCTTTTGCGAAAGCAAAGGTCTTTTTCTGCTTTTCTTCCCTGACGCATACAGGTGCTGTTTCTGTCTGCCGGATATATTCACCCATAAAACTGCGGCAGGCCATATCGAAGCGGTTCAGGGCCCCTCTTGAAGTCTTCATGTAGGAATACGGCAGCAGGATGGAATCGTACCAGTGTTCACCGGATTCGTAATCAGCCAGCCGGGCATCCGCGTTCCGGATCCGTTCAAAACAGGCTGCAGCTTCAGCTGTCTGCGGTTCGAGCAGTGTATCGTAAAATTCGATCAGCTGCGTATGCTTTTTCATGACACTGATCCTGTCCAGGTTGAACAGCGGCATATCGATCGTTTCCGCGCTGAGCACAGCAGTCTCCATTTTCATCAGACCGAACATCGCCTTCATATCCAGCAGGCAAAGATGTCCGAGATCCTTTACCTCATAGGTACGCAGGGTGAAATGCATCCCTTTCGCGGACAGGGAAGCGTCCTTTCCGGTATCGTTTTCCGTAACGACAAAAGATTCTTTCAGCTTTGACAGCAGTGCATCATTCATATTCATAACATTCCCCCATGTCTGTCCCTATATTATATATTCGTTTATGCCTGTCAAACAAAAAAGCTGCAGGGCAGATCCTGCAGCTTCGGACGGATCACAGAAGGGGAGTTTCTGAATCGATCCCTGTGATATTCACGTTGTGGTTCACTTTGGCATCATAGGTATTGGCCTTCATGATCTCTGCGAAGTCAACGCCCGTAGCTTCCGACATCGTATCGAATACCTGCTTCATAATGACAGGCATATTTGCGGATATCCTTGCGGCACCGGAACCGTTTCCGTCGGAACCCTCGTAAATATTGATCTTGTCGATGGAGCTGAGGGGCTTTGCGATCTCAGCAGCCATCTGGGGCATGATGCGGATCATCATTTCCGCCATCGCCGCGCCGTTGTACTTCTTGTAAGCTTCTGCTTTCTTTTCCATCGCTTCCGCTTCTGCCAGACCTTTCAGTCTTGCGGCTTCCGCTTCCGCCTTACCCTTGGCAGCGATGCCTGCAGCCTCGGCTTCGTATTTCGCCTTGATGCCTGCAGCTTCCTGTTCCGCCTGGTATTTGGCAGCTTCCGCTTCTTTCTGTCTCCGGATGAGGTTCGCTTCCGCGGCTTTCTCCGCAGCGTATTTGTCAGCGTCCGCTTTCTTTTCGATCTGTGCGGCCAGCTCCTGTTCCCTGACAGAAACTTCTTTCTGCTTCAGTTCTGCTTCCCTTTCCGCTTTCGCGATCATTGCGTTCACAGTAGCGGTCTGAATGACCTTCTGCTGTTCCTGGTTCTGGATCTCATATGCGGCATCCGCATGAGCCTTTGCGCTGTCAGCTTCGCTCTTGAGGTGGGACTGCTTGATGCTGAGCTCGTTGTTTTTGACTGCGATCTCAGTCTGGGCAGCGACTCTTGCGTCATTGGCAGCCCTGTCAGCCTCGGCTTTCGCAATTGCGACGTCACGGTCTGCTTCGGCTTTCGCGATCGCCGCGTCTTTCTTGATCTTGGATGTGTTATCCATACCGAGGTCATTGATCAGGCCGTTCTCATCCGTGACATTCTGGATGTTGCAGGAGAGGATCTCGATGCCGAGCTTCTCCATATCCTTGGATGCCTTTGCCATGACCTGGTCCGAGAAGGAATCCCTGTCGGTATTGATCGTCTTCAGATCAAGGGTGCCGATGATCTCCCTCATGTTGCCCTGCAGGGAATCCTGCAGATCGACGGCGATCTCTTCCGGTGTCTTGTTCAGGAAGTTCCTTTCTGCCTTCAGCATTCCTTCATCGCTCGTGTCAATGCGTACCTTTGCGATCGCGTCCACCTTGACATTGATGAAGTCATTCGTGGGGATATAGGAATCTGTCTTGATGTCGACGGAGATCTGACCGAGATGGAGATAGTCGACCTTCTCCAGATACGGGATCTTGACGCCTGCGCGGCCGATGAGGACACGCGGTGTTTTCTTTAAGCCTGAGATAATGATCGCTACGTCAGGGGATGCTTTCACATACCCGCTCAGTACGATCGCAAGGACAATGACCGCGATTACGATCGCCGGAAGATAAGCAATTACTTTTTCCAACATTTTCTTTCCTCCTTATATTGAATCTGTTAAAAAAGAGCACTGCGTCCGCCGTGCCCTGATCACTTATTTCCGTTCTCATGCACAGCTTAGCCATACATGAGTCTCACTGTTTCATCCCAGACCGGATTTTCATCGTGATGACGATCCGGGATCTGCCATCAGGCAGATGTTACTCCCTCAATGTGAGTATATTCTATCAAAAACTGAACGCTGGTCAATATAATTTCGTGAATGAATTCACGAATTAAAGATTTCTTAATCTGCGGTGATTCGATTATACTTTTGGTGTAAGCAGGTGATTATATGGATAAGATGAAGGAAAAAACACTGACAAAAGATTATAAATTCCACGGACATGTTATAAACCTCAGAACAGATACCGCGCTGTCGCCGGACGGCCAGGAGGTATACCGCGAGGTTGTCGAACATCCCGGCGGCGTTGCCATTGCCCTTGAGAATGAAAAAGGTGAATTCTTCCTGGTAACGCAGTACAGGTATGCGCAGGAAAGAGTCCTCCTGGAATTCCCTGCAGGGAAGAAAGAACCCGGGGAGGATCATTTCGAGACGGCCAAACGGGAGATCGCGGAAGAGACCGGCTATGAAGGCAAAGACTATGTCTATCTGGGCGAGATGGTGCCTACAGGTGCGTATGATACGGAAGTGATCGATCTTTATTATGCGAAGCAGGGCAGATTCGTCGGCCAGCATCTGGATGAAGATGAGAATATCAATGTCTCCTACATGAAACTGGATGAGATCATCGATGCGATCATGGACAGGAAGATCATCGACGGCAAGACGATCGCCATGGCATTCATGATCCGGGAGCTTAAGAACAGGTGAAGCCTGTTTTTTTTGACCCCGGTTCGTGGTAACATGGAGAAGAAATGAGGTGCACATGACAAAAAGGCTGGCAATTCTTGCGGTGATCCTCTGTGCGATACTGGTGCTTCTTGCAGGCTATATTCTGATCTCCAATGATTTTCTGAATAAAGTGCCTGAAACAACACCGCCGGCAGAGACCGAAGTCGTTCCAAATGCAGAAGAGCAATCCAGATTCTTTGATACAAAGAGTCTGCTTTTATGTGCAAACAAAAAGCATAAGCTGCCGAACAACTACGAGCCGGAAGATCTTTGCGAGCCCTCTGTACCGTTCAAGACAAAACCATGCACTGTCCGGGAAGTGATGAAAAAAGACCTCGAAGCGCTTTTCGAAGAAGCGAAGAACCAGTCGCTGGACCTTTACCTGCTGTCCGGATACAGATCCGATGCCCAGCAGGAAGAGGTATATGAGGAGATCACCAGGACAAACGGTGAGGAGTATGCGGAAAAATACAGCTCCAGGGCGGGGTATTCCGAACACCAGACAGGACTGGCAGTGGATATCATGAATAACGGTGAAGCGCTGGAAGCGGAATTCGCAGCTTCCGATGAAGGTAAATGGCTGAAAGACAACGCCTACCGTTACGGTTTTATCCTCCGCTATCCCGAGGGCTGTGAAGAACATACCGGTTTTGCGTATGAACCGTGGCATTTCCGCTATATCGGCAGGGAAGAAGCGAAGAAGGTATACGAATCCGGGAAATGCTTTGAAGATTACTATGGTATAAGCGGAGGTGATTATGAATAAAAAGATCCTTGCGGCTGCAGCACTGCTTCTCTGTGCCTGCAGGACGGCAGGGCCGTCCGAACCTGCTTCACAGGCAGAGCCGGAAGAAACTGAAGAGGCTGTGCAGACGCCGGAGGCAGAAGAAGCGGTCATTACGCCGGAGACAACGGAAGAACCGGAAGAACAGGCGGAAGAATATACCGCATCCCTGTTTGTGACCGGGGACGGTCTGCTTCATGAATCGGTCTATACGGACGCAATGAATGAGGACGGCACCTTCGATTTCGCAAAGCAGCTCGATGATGTCCTGGATGTCGTCAGTAATTATGACCTTGCCTATTACAACCAGGAGACGATACTCGGCGGAACGGAGCTGTATCTTTCCGGCTATCCGACATTCAACAGTCCCCAGGAATTCGGGGAATACATGGTCTCAAAGGGCTTCAACCTGGTATCGACCGCCAACAACCACTGTCTCGACAGGGGCTGGCAGGGAATCGTCAGTTCACGTGAATTCTGGAACAGTCAGGAGAACGTGCTGATGCAGGGAACGAATACATCCATGCTGGAATATGATGAGATCGCATCCATGAATGTGAACGGCATCGATGTGGCGTTCCTGTCCTACTGCGAGAATACGAACGGCATCGAGCCGGATTACGGCTTCGAAGTCAACTATTTCCCGGGACATGAACAGGAGATGCTGGACAAGGTAGCGCGTGCCAAAGCGGAGAATGATGTGGTGATCGTTGCGATGCACTGGGGTACGGAATACTCCCATGAAGTCAATGACGAACAGTTCCGGCTGGCCAATGCGCTGGCTGAGGCAGGTGCGGATGTGATCGTCGGCAACCATGTCCATGTGATCCAGCCGTTCCAGTGGATCGGGGATGTCCCTGTATTCTATGCGATGGGCAACCTGATCAGTTCGCAGATCGGCACGGAAAGAAGGATCGGCATGATCGCCGGCATGGATATCCATAAAAAGGTCGAGAACGGCGAGACGAAGATCACGGTAGACAATGTCCGCGCGGATCTCGTCTATGTGACATATGTCGGGGATGAGACTGTGCTCCGTACGGACGTCAAAGTGCATAACTTTGAAGATCTGACAGATGAAATGCTGGAGGATCATGATGCGGTCTATGAAGAATACAAAGCGATCATAACGGGTCTGGATGACAACATTCAGATCGGCGGCGTATAAGAAAGGGAAAGACTATGAAAAAGACACTATCATTTCTGGCAGCTGTCTCCCTGATCCTGACCGGCTGCGCATCCGGCGGGGCAGCTTCCGCAGCGTCCTCTGCAGGTTCCGCACAGGCTGAAGAACAGGAAACGGAAGAGCAGAACACGGAAGAACAGGACAAGGAAGAAACAGCAGCGATCACGGACGATTCCGTTAAGACACTGTCCCTGAACCTTCCTGCCCTCAGCGGCGGACTCGGACAGCTGCAGCTGCAGGAGAAGACAGACCTGAGCGAGGAAGAGACTGCTGAAGCCAACAGGGCGATGCGTGCGTATTCCCCGATCAGCACGCCCCTCATCAACAACGCAGAGCATTTCTACTATTATGAGCAGCTGGACAGCACCGCGCAGAAGATCTACGATGCGATGCTGCTGGCGGTGGAAAACCCGGCAGACCCGAACAACATCGTCATATACTCCACGACAGACGATATTGAAACGCCTGAATTCGCAGATGCCCTGTGGCTCGCCTATTACGCGATGCTGTATGATCATCCCGAACTGTTCTGGCTGTACAACGATACAAAGGCAACGATGAACTTCGGCGTCCCGTATGTTCCTTCAGCACCCGGCACGAATGAGCTCTACATCTATTTCGAAGAACCGTATGAAGACTTTGAAGAAGATGTGCAGGCATTCAATGATGCCGCGGAGAAATTCCTCAGCGATATCGACCTGACCGCATCCGAGGCGGAGATCGCGCTTGCGATCCATGACAAGCTGATCGAGACGGTCACATATGATTATGACGTCATGGCATCCGGCACGGCAAAGGACCTGGCACATACCGCATACGGCGCGCTTGTGGAAAACAGCAGGGGCGATAAGAAGACAGCAGTCTGCGACGGCTATTCCCTGGCATATGAATACCTGCTCCAGCAGGCAGGCCTTGAAGCGGCTGTCATCGTCGGTACGGCAGGCAATGACCCGTCGGACCTCGGCGGACATGCATGGTCGATCGTCAAGGTAGACGGCGAGTGGTATGAAGTCGACTCGACATGGGATGATGCCGGCTCACTGGATGATATGCTGGAAGATTATAAGACGACCGATGCATATCCGTATTACCGGGAAGCACTGGACGATGTGACATACAGGGATGCGATCCAGCATTATCTGTTTGAAGTTCCCACAGCTA
The DNA here is from genome assembly GCA_024698805.1 of Solobacterium sp. Classification (GTDB taxonomy): domain Bacteria; phylum Bacillota_I; class Bacilli_A; order Erysipelotrichales; family Erysipelotrichaceae; genus Bulleidia. Next base: position 33,923 of record JAILQT010000049.1, on the reverse strand, counting down.
CGATGGAATCCTTTGTCCTGACGGATGAATACTACTATTCAAGCAAGGACGGCCTGTATTCGTATACGATCCTCTCTGACGGCATCCATGTCAGGGCATCGGAAGACAGCGAGTGGTTCCCGTACAACAAGCTGATCGAAACAGCTCCGATCGCAGAATGATGAAACGGCAGAAAAGCCGTTTTATTCATGGTAAAATGGCTGTATGAAAACGATCTCCGTAATGATCAAACCCGCTTCCGCTGCCTGCAACCTCCGGTGCAGATACTGCTTTTACGCGGATATCAGTGAAAACAGGGATGTACCTGTCAACACGATGATGCGCGCGGAAACGACGGAAGTCATCACAAAAAGGCTCGCAGAAGCTGTTGCAGGCGAAGGCCTTGCGAATATCAGCTTTCAGGGAGGAGAGCCTGTGCTTGCCGGTCTGGACTATTTCCGGCATTTTGTTTCCTGCATGAAGCAGTATCCCGGCATCCGGGTCAATTATGCCCTGCAGACCAACGGTACCCTGATCAATGAAGAATGGGCCGATTTCTTTAAGGAGAATGATTTCCTGATCGGCGTGTCGCTTGACGGCTACCAGACCAACATGGATCAGTTCCGCTTTGACGCGGAGCACAAAAGCGTCTATTACAGGATCCTGGACAATATCGAGACGCTGCGAAAGAAAGGGGTATCTTTCAATATCCTCACAGTGGTCACGAGTACACTTGCCGGACATGCAAAAGGCCTGCTGAATTTTTACCTGAACCATCACTATGAATATGTGCAGTTGATCCCGTGCCTGCCCGGACTTGAAGGCAGCGGCGCGGATTTCGCGATGAAGCCTGCGGACTATGAGAAGTTTTATATCGAATTCTTTGACTGCTGGCAGAAAGCCGTCCTGAAGGGCCACCGTCTGAGCGTCAACCTTTTCGACAATCTCTTCAGCATGCTGAGGGGGCAGATGCCTTACCAGTGCGGCATGATCGGCAGATGCTCGATGCAGTATGTCATCGAGTCGAACGGCGATACATATCCGTGTGATTTCTACTGCCTGGATGAATACAGGCTGGGCAATCTGGAAGATATGTCTTTTGCAGAGATGAACGATACACAGGTCTCGGCAGAATTCCTGAAAACCCCGTGTATGAAACAGCCGTGCATGTCCTGCCGGTACAGGACGATGTGCAATGGCGGCTGCAGGAGACAGAACGTCTGTTATCTGACCGATGAGGAATGCGGTTATCAGAAAGCGCTGGATCATATCCTGCCATTGCTGAGCCGGATGCGGATGGGCTGAAAAAAGAAGAAAATGAGGGAATCGTATCAATGACACTGATACAGTCCCTCATTTTTCATTATTCTGCCTGTCCGGCTGCCTCGGCTGCCCTGATCTTTGCCAGTTCCTCTTCCTCAAGCACGCGGTAGGCAACTTTGCCGACGAGCGTCTTGGGAAGTTCTTCCCGGAATTCGATATCATAGGGCATTGCATATTTGGCAATGTTTTTGCGGCAGTAAGCAATGAGCTCGTTCTTTGTCGCATCGTCTGCAGGCACACCCGGTACAAGCTTCACGAAAGCTTTTACCTTCTGCATCCTGTATGCGTCGGGTACGCCGATCACACAGCTCATCTGGATCTTTTCATGTGCGTCAAGGATGTTTTCCAGCTGTCCGGGATAGATATTATATCCGGAAGAGATGATCAGCCTCTTGGCACGGCCCCGGAAATAGATAAAGCCTTCATCATCCATCGTTCCGAGATCGCCTGTATATACCCATGTGAGCCCGTCTTTATGATGGCGCAGGGTACGGAACGTTTCATCGGGATGGTTCATGTATTCCTTCATTACCGTAGGACCGGCAAGAAGGATCTCTCCCTCTTCACCGTACGGAAGCTCGCGGTCGCTTCCCGGTTCGACGATCTTGATATATGTATCGGGGAACGGTACGCCGATCGAACCTTCCTTGAACTTGTTCGGGGGAGTCAGGCAGCAGGCAGTGACGGTCTCTGTCGTTCCGTAGCCCTCACGGACCTGGATCGTGGCTTTATGGTCATACAGGAATTTGTCAAATTTCTTTTTAAGCTCGACAGACAGGCTGTCGCCGCCGGAGAATACGCCTTTCAGACAGCTCAGGTCAGCGTTGTTCATCGTATCCAGCCGGAGCAGCGCTTCATAGAGCGTCGGAACACCTGCAATGAAATTGCAGCGGTATTTGGTGATGAGTTTTGCATAGCTCTTCGCGGTAAAACGCGGTACGAGGACACAGCGTCCGCCCTGTGCCAGCATCGAATGGATGCAGACACCGAGACCGAATCCGTGGAACAGCGGCATTGCGGAAAGCATCTTATCCCCGGGACGGTACATCGGATTCGTTGCCACGATCTGCTGGGACAGCGCATTGAAGTTCTTATTGGTCAGGACGATGCCCTTTGTCGTTCCTGTCGTTCCGCCGGAATACAGAATAACAGCCGGGTCATCGGAGCTGCGCTGCACGCGGTAGTTGTAGAAGCAGTGGTAGGAGAGCCTCATGAACTCTTTCCAGCGGATGACCGGGGCGTCCTTGGGGATCTTTTTGATTTTGCGGCCTTCCGTCAGCATGTATCCGGCCCTTACCGGCTTGGAAAGGGCGTCCTTCACGGAAGCGATGATAATGTTTACTACACCGGTGTTTTCCCGGATGTTTTCAAACTTGTGATAGAACTGGTCCAGGGTGATGGCAGTGACAGACTGCGATTCATTCAGGTAGAATTCGATCTCCTTTTCCGCAGACAGCGGATGGATCATGTTGGCGATCGCACCGACAAGGTTGACCGCATAGAACATATAGATCGCCTGCGGGCAGTTCGGCATGGCGATCGTGACCCTGTCGCCTTCACGGACACCGATCGTTTTCAGTGCCTTTGCGCATTTTTCCGTTTCACGGATCAGCTCCTTGTAGGTCGTCGGCTTTCCCATGAAATCAAACGCGACATAATTGGGGTATTTCCCGGCTGTGTCAGCCAGTTTATCGAACATTGAGCCTTCAAAATAATCCAGATGCAGGGGGATATCTCCCGTATGTCCCGCCCAGGGCATCCTGGCTGTGATCTTTTCTTCCATAGTGATATTTCCTTTCCAATGATGCGCTTGCAGCGCGCATTGTCTAAACAATCCAATTATAGATTTTACCACCGGTGCAGCCGGGTGAAAATACATCTGGCTTGAAAAACCGATAAAAAAACTGCTGATATTACAGCAGTCATATTCCCTGTTTCAGCGGATCAGTTCCCCGTTTATGAATACAGCTTCCGCATCGGATTCGACGGAGAAAAGCGGTCCGTTCCAGATCATGATATCGGCGTCCTTGCCTTTCTTCAGCGAGCCGATCCGGTCTTCACAGCCGATATGCCTGGCAGGGTTGATCGTGATCGCCTTCAGCGCCTCGTATTCGTCCATGCCGGCTTTGACAGCGAGCCCTGCATAAACGGGAAGGTATTCTTCCAGCGAGAACGGATGGTCGGTTACGAGGGACACATGGCAGCCTTTTGCGGAAAGGATGCCGGGCGTTGTCCAGGATTTGTTTTTCAGCTCGAATTTCGTGGCGGCTGTAAATGCGGGACCGACAGCCATCATATAATCCGTTTTTGCGAGGATATCCGCGATCAGGTGGCCTTCCGTTACATGTTCAAGCGTCATTTTCAGATCGAATTCCTTCGCGATCCGCACAGCTGTCAGGATATCGTTTGCCTGATGCGCATGCGCCTTCAGGGGGATCTCTTTCCGGACAACGGGAAGAAGGGATTCCAGTTTCATATCGAATGGGGGCATCTTTGTGATGTCATCGCCGGCAGCTTCCTTTTTGCGGGCGTATTCAAAGGCTTTGAACAGCATCTCCCTGAGATGTGCCGCTGTCGACATGCGTGCGAAATTGCCGCGGTCTTTGTATACGCGCTTGGGATTTTCACCAAATGCGCATTTCATCGCGATCGGATCTTTTACGACCATTTCGTCAACACAGATACCGGTCGTTTTGATCGCTAGCCACGTACCGCCCAGGGCGTCTGCGCTTCCCGGGCCTGTCGCAACTGTCGTCACGCCTGCCTTCGCTGCGTCTTTGAATGCGGGATCGAACGGGTTGACGCTGTCGATGCCGCGCATCTGCGGTGAACAGATATCACCGACTTCATTGTAGTCGCTTCCTTCAAAGCCGATCGCCGTACCGGAAACACCGAGGTGGCTGTGCGCGTCGACCATGCCGGGATAGACATCCATGCCTTTCGCGTCATAGATCTCATTGTCATCGGAAAGATCCAGACCGATATCCGCGATCTTCCCGTCTTTTACAAGTATGTCCGCATGATAGGGTTCCCTGTTCTCCAGGTCATGGATCAGGCCGTTTTTAATCAATACCATAATCAGTCTCCTTTCCATCAAGCATAGCAGAATTCACAGAAAAAGGCAGGGACTTGCCCTGCCTGCTATCTGCATCTGCGGAGTACTTCACAGAGGTTTGCGTAAGCCCTGTCAAATGATGCGAGATCAAGCTTTTCATCCGGTGTATGTTCGCCGGTCGAGATCGGACCGTAGGTGATGATATCCATATCCGGGATCAGCGCTTTGAATATGCCGCATTCCAGACCGCCGTGCGCAGCCCTTTCCATCATTTCGATCCCTTTTTCTTTCAGGACGTCCCGCAGGATCTCCCGCAGACGGGACCGGCTGCTGAACGCCCAGCCGCCGTATCTGTCATGGACGGAAATCTCAAAGCCGAATGCCCTGCCAAGGATCCTGATCTGCAGGATCAGCGTATCTGTATGCGAAGCAGCTGCACTCCGGATCATATCGTCGATCGTGAATACATCGTTTTCGAAATAGACGACGCCTGCGTTCAGTGACGCTGTCGTCAGGCCCTCGATGGCAAGCGACCTGTGCTGAAACCCGTTCGGCATGACATACATCATATTCAGGATGTCGTCTGTATCTTTCTGTGTAAGGGCCTTTTCGGGCTTCGGTGCTTCATCAAGGAACGCGCTGAAACCCGGATCGGAGAACTCCAGTTCGCCGCGGATGTTCTCAGCGGCGGGCTTCAGGGCATTCTCCAGCTTTTCCTTCGGATCGCAGGAAACGAACAGGATGTCCGCTTCACGGGGTATCGCGTTGAATTTCAGACCGCCCCGGAAATCCGCGATCCGGATATCGCATCCGGCATCCTGCATTTCCCTGAGTATTCGTGCGGCGAGGATATTGGAATTGCCTCTTTCAAGATGGATCATACCGCCCGAATGCCCGCCGAGCAGGCCGCGTACACGCAGTGTATATGCCGGGTCTGTATTCCCTGCGAAGGATACCTGCTTTGTGATCCTTGCCCTGGCACCGCCGGCAGAACTGACACATGTGCGTGTCTCACCGCCGCCGTCGAGATTGATCAGCTGTTTTCCGATGATATCTTCCTTCTTCAATGCGGAAGCACCGATGAGGCCGATCTCTTCCATGGAAGTGAAGATGCACTGCAGTTTCGGATGTTCCAGTGTCTCATCTTCGAGGATCGCCAGCATATAGGCGACACCCTGGCCGTCATCCGCACCGAGCGTCGTGCCCCTTGCGTGCAGCCATCCGTCTTCCACATACAGGTCAAGGGGATCCTTTTCAAAATCATGGACGATGTCGTTGTTCTTTTCGCATACCATGTCGATATGCGCCTGCAGGACGACAGGCTCCGCATCCTCATAACCGGCAGATGCGGGTTTTTCCACAAGGACGTTCCAGACTTCATCCTGTTTGTATGCAAGCCTGTGCTCTTTTGCGAAACCCGCGATATAGTCACTGACCGCTTTTTCATTGCGGCTGCCGCGCGGGATCATCGAGATCGCATTGAAATGGAAACAGTATCTTTTGTTCAGGTCAAAATCCATTATTCTTCCTCAAACAGTTTGGCTCCGTTGGAAGCGATGATGTCCTTATACCACCAGAAGGACTTCTTCCTGTACCTGTTGAATGTGCCGTTTCCGTAGTCGTCGCAGTCAACATAGATAAAGCCGTATCTCTTGGACATCTGCTTCGTGGATTCGGATACCAGGTCGATACATGCCCATGTCGTATAGCCGAGCAGTTCAACGCCGTCTTCCGTGATCGCGTCGTACATTGCCTTGAAATGATCCTTGTAGTAATCGATATGGCCCTGGTCATCGACGGTATAGGACCCGTTCCCGTCCGAGATGAGTTCTTCCTTCTCACCGAGACCGTTTTCCACGATGAACAGCGGTTTCCTGTATCTGTCATACAGATCCACGAGCGAGACCCGCAGACCGATCGGGTCGGACTGCCAGCCCCATTCGCTGGCTTTCAGATACGGGTTCTTGATCGCTGTGACAGTATTGCCGGCAGTGACCTGGAGACCTTCCGTATCCTTTGCGACACAGCTTGAGGAGTAATAGGAGAAGGAGATGAAGTCAACGGGATAATCCTTCATGACTTTCAGGTCCTCTTCCTCCATGACGATATTGAGTCCGTGGTTTTTGAACCTGGCAAGCAGATAGGCCGGGTATTCGCCGAATACCTGCGTATCGCTGTAGCAGTAGGTGGAGCGCATCCTCTGCTGTGCCTCCAGGACGTCTTCCGGCTTGCATGTGTACGGATAATAGGTCAGTTTTGTAAGCATGCAGCCGACTTTCGCTTCGGGATCCTTCTCATGGATATACTTCGTGATCAGCGCGCTTGCGACGAACTGGTGATGCATGGACTGGAAGATGATCTCTTCCCAGTTCTTTCCTTCAAACCTGTCCCGGATCAGGCCGCCTGTCGTATACGGGTGGCGGATCATGGAATCGACTTCGTTGAATGTGAGCCAGTATTTCACCCTGTCACAGAAGCGGTCCACGACGACCCTGCCGAAATTCATAAAGAAATCGATCGTTTTCCTGTTGTACCAGCAGTCATATTCCAGACACAGGTACAGGGGCGGTTCATAGTGGGAGATCGTTACGAGCGGTTCGATATTATACTTCTTCAGTTCATTGAACACATTGTCGTAGAACTTCAGGCCTTCTTCATTCGGTTCGTCCTCATCGCCTTTCGGGAAGATGCGCGACCAGGCAATGGACATGCGGAATACCTTGAAGCCCATCTCGGCGAGAAGGGCGATATCCTCTTTCCAGTGATGATAGAAGTCGGAACCGTGGCGCTTCGGATAGTGCACCAGGTCATCCGGATTTGCCAGGGCCTCCTCGATATCCTTCATCAATACTTCATTCTGCTTTGCATAGTCCTGTACATCGATATCCAGGTGGCTTCTTGCGGCGTCGGAAACGGACCAGCCTTTTCCGCCTTCATTCCATCCGCCTTCAAACTGATTGGCTGCAGTGGCCCCTCCCCAGAGGAAGCCTTCGGGAAATTGTTTCATTATACGCTCCTTTCAATTTTTACAAACATGATCTGTTCATATATTTAGTATACTAAAGAATAGGAAAGTTACGGAATCTGAACATGCAAAAGTTCCTGCTGTATGCGTGCAGGTTTATCGTCAGGAGGTTGTTCTATGCTGAAAAGAGAAAGAATGAACAGGATACTGGACAGGTCGGAAGCGGATGTGCTCCTCATATCCGATCCGTATGCGATCTGGTATCTCTGTGAAAAACGTTTATTTCCCGGGGAAAGGTTCCTCGGCCTGCTGATCGGGAAGGACAGGGAACCTGTGCTGTTCCTGAATGAACTGTTCCGCTTTGAAGAAGAGATCGGCATTCAAAAGCAGTACATTACAGATACGGATACGGCGGACCGTCTGCTGAAGGATGCGATCGGCCATACCGGCATCCTCGGCGTCGATAAAACACTGCCCGCAAGGTTCCTGCTTCCCGTCATGGAAGCCGGCATCGCGGACAGATATATAAACGGTTCACCTGCAGTCGATCATACGAGGGCAGTCAAGGACGCGGAAGAGACCGCATTGATGCGCAGATCCTCGCAGATCAACGATATGGCGATGGAGAGATTCAAAAAGCTGGTCCGGCCGCAGGTCACGGAAAAGGAGGTCGCGGCACAGATCATGGATATCTATCTGGAGCTCGGTGCACATGATTTCTCGTTCCCTCCCATCGTCGCTTTCGGCGTCAACGCTGCGGATCCCCATCACATGCCGGACGATACCGTGCTGAAAGAAGGGGATACGGTCCTTTTCGATGTCGGCTGCAAATACAGCAATTACTGTTCCGATATGACCAGGACGTTCTTCTATAAGAAGGAGCCGTCCGCGGAACAGAAAAGAGTCTATGACCTGGTCCGGCGCGCCAACGAGGAAGCGGAGGCTGCTGTCCGGCCCGGCGTAAGACTCTGTGATATCGATTCAATTGCCAGGGATATCATCACGGAAGGCGGTTTCGGAAAAGACTTCACGCACCGTCTCGGCCATTTCATCGGCCTTGAGGACCATGAGTACGGGGATGTATCCCAGTCCTTTGAAGACCGGACGGAAGCCGGCAATATCTTCAGTATCGAACCGGGTATATATAATAAAGAAATACTGGGCTGCAGGATCGAAGACCTTGTGCTCGTTACCGAAGACGGATGCGAAGTGCTGAATCAGTATCCGCATGAGATCGAGATCATCGAATGAAAATATGCCGTCATGCGACGGCATATGCTATTTTTCGGCGATGATGATGCAGTTGGAATCCGGGAAGGGTACAGGTTCCCCTGTATCCGGGTCGCTCAGTTCCACCAGGGGGGAGAGGTGCTGTTCATATCCCGGCTCAAGCAGGGATACCGCGTGGATGACGTTCATGCCCAGACGGTTGAACAGGTCGATGAAATCGCTGACGGTATAGTAACCGAAGCATTCCTGACACTCGTGCGCGAATGAAGATGCGCCCCAGGTATATGTATACAGGAACTCCCTGCCGTAGTTGATATCCGTGATTACGGTCAGGGCAGCCTTGTCGACCGAAACGACACGCTGTTTTTCATTCATGCGGTCCATGCCGCGGAAGTCTTTCACGAACTGTTCAAAGAAGACCATGCCGTCCCTGTTTTTGAAGGTGATCTTCAGTTTGCGGCTGGACGGTGTTTTTACACCGTCGCGGATGATGATGCGTCCCTTCGGATTCAGCGACTTGCAGGCGTTGGACAGGGCGGTCTCAACGGAATAGAGGTCAAACTTCCCGCTCCACGTCTGTGTGTAGGAATAGATCTCATGGAGGATGGAAGAGAAGATGATGTTGTCCGTCTTTTCCGCAAAAGGCATCTCTACGAAATTGTGGACGCAGGCGGTCCATTTCCGGTTTTCCTTCAGTTTCTTCTGTGCCAGCACTTCAATGACGTTCCTGGAGATATCCGTCCCGGTGATCTTCGCGTCTGGGAATCTCTTCTCCAGCTCATCCAGCAGGACGCCGCCCCCGGAACCGACATCGAGGATACTGCCCTCTTTGACATAATCAAGAATGGACAGCTTCGTGCTCGTATCGGCCGTGTTCATCGTAGCCAGATAGCTTTCCTCATTGTTCAGCCTGTCGAACTGGTCCCGCCGGAATCCGAATGTGTCATACAGCATCGTGATGCTCTTCTCGTAGCTGAGCAGTCCGGAGCGCTCTGCCTCGACGCAGAAATCGATGAGTTTTTCGGCTGCAGCCGTAAACCGTACGCCGATATTCAGCACCGTGCCTTCTTTCTGCACATCCAGTGACACATGGGAAGCGTAGGAAGCAGGGTCATTCAGCCATTTTTCGATGATCCTCTGCTTATAGGTATTGATATGTTTCCTGTTTTCATAGTCGTAATAAAGCGTATCGGCCAGGGGCTTGAAATTCAGGTGCCGGACAGTGTCGTCTGCGTAACTGCATGCAAGCGCGGCGAACTGCGAGGCGCCGTGCTGGCCGAACGGGGCAAGGGCAGACTCAAAATACCACAGATCGTAGTTCGGGAAGACTTTTGATTCAAAGATCTTCAGATCGTCGAAATCGACTTCCGTGATATCCGGAAGCAGTCTGCGTATCCTCTGGTGGGCAAACATTTCCTTGAAGAATCCTGCGTGGATAGCCTTGATGAACTTTTTGACATCATCCCTGACCCTGAGCCAGATCATGTCGTCGACCGCACGGATGATGCATTCGTTCAGCGTGTACAGAAGCCGGAAGAACTGCTCCTCGCCCATACGTTTCGCGAGGATCTCAAGATCCCTGCTTGAATGCATCCGGCACTCGCCGCGTATGAACTGCCCGGCAAGGCCGTGTGTCCGGATCAGGATACAGACTGTATCCGCAGCGGGGTCACGCACAAAGCAGTGATCGCTGTAGATCATGGCAGAGGCTTCGTTGTGGATCATCAGGGGATAGCCCCTTTTTGTCCACCGTGCCCGTTCTTCCTGTGTCCCGCCTTTGGCGCATTCCGACCAGCATAAGACTGTACGGACGGTCTCATATATGTCATCACTCAGATCGTTCATCTCATCCAGGATATCCAGTGTCCTGAGAACATATTCCAGGGTATTGTTGATGCCTTTGTCTGACATCATGGAGATCCTTTCGGCATTCCAGTAGGGAGTATCTGCGGTGTACAGGATCCTGAACCATGTATTTTGAAGCGCTTCAGGCCTAACAGCACCGTCAGACTCAAAAAATCTGTATTTGTTATTATGCATGATATGTCGTCTCCTGTTAGTAAAATTATAGCATTGTGAAACGGGTAAAATGTGTAAACACAGTGTAAATTATCACTGCCGGACAGGGAAAATGAAACGCAAAAAAAGCCCGTCCCGATCCGTGGACGATACCGTTCATCCCGGGTGGAACAAGGCCTTTTTTAATTCAGTCAAATACGTGCTTATAAAGGAATCTGCCGAAGCCGTCTTCAGAGACGGGATATTCCGTGATGATATCCGCTGCGGCTTTCGTGTCCTCGCTGCCGTTGGCCATGCATACGCCTGTGCCTGCTTCTTTCAGCATCTCGATATCGTTCTGCTCATCGCCGAAAGCCATGATGCTTTCCATGGGGATATCGTTGATCTCTGCGAATCTGCGCAGTGCGAAGCCCTTTGAGCAGGCAGGGTTCATGAATTCCAGCGTGCCGGTGAATGTGCTGACGCAGATCCATCTGTCTGTCTTGTGTTCCGCGATCGCACGATTGAGGGCTTCCAGCTTGTCCTCTGTGAAATGGATCTCGATCTTGCCGGTATCTTCTGCACATAACCTGTCCAGGTCACAGATCGTGACATGGGATCGGTTCCTCTTTACGGAGTCCTCCAGGAACCAGTCCCACTTCAGGGCAAGGACGGAATCATATGCGTTTTCATACAGGACGGGGTTCAGATCCAGTTCTTTGAGAAAGGAACAGATCTCAAATACATCTTCCTTCGGCAGGAGGTTATAGTGTGTGACGCCTTCGTGGAATCTGTCCCACAGGTCGCCGCCGTTCATCCCGATGGCGAAATCGAAGGGGAACGAGAGACCCCATTCCTCTGCTTTTTCCAGCGTCCTTCTGTCGAAAGGCCTGCCGCTTGCGACGCCGAAGAGGATATTCCTTTTGTGAAGCTCCTCGAGCGCGGCTTTTGTCACGGGCATCGGGATCCCGCCCTTTTCGATCAGTGTCTTGTCGATATCCGCAGCGACTGCCCTGATATTCCTGTACATATCAGTCTCCTTCCATTGCCATCATCTGTGCGCCGTAAAACATATATTCCGTTGCATGATCAAGGATGAACAGATCGGGGATGTATTTGTCACTGACCTTTTCGCGGATGAACTCCCTGACTTTTTTCGTATCATGGATCAGCTCGCAGCGGATATATACCGCTTCGGGACCGATGACTGCGATATCCGAGATGATCGCGTTGGCGACTGCCCGGGCAGCCTTGATGGGTGTGCTGTCCCTCGTGTCATTTATGTTTTCAAGCAGGAAATTGACTTCACCGGCGATCCCGTTCTTCCCGGTGACCACCATCCCGTTGATAACGATGCCCTGTCCGGCCTTGTCGCCAGCTTTCAGCTGGGAATGATAGACGACAGACTTGTATTCATTCTGCCGGTGATACAGACCGAGCGCCGTGCTGTTGGCGTTGTTCGTAACGATAAAACGATACGGGTATTTTGCGGAAAGACGGTCTTTCATGTTATGTTCCCTGAAATTCGAGTTCTCAAGAATGACGGCACCGTTGTGCACGACGCCCGGAACGGAAAGAACGACGGTATCCAGGTCTTTTTCATACAGGGAGACGATATCCAGGATATCTTCAAAGTCATGGTAATCGATCGTGTCCTTGATGATGGTCTCGGAACGGATGATCCTGCCCTGGAAAAACACGCGGTAGGAGATCTTGAACTTTCCGTCGATGCGTGTTGTGATCGCCATGATCTTGTGGCTGCTGTAGAGGATATAACTCTTTTCCGAAGGAGCGAGGTTGTTGTTTTCCGTCAGGCAGCTGCTGACAAGCTGGATCAGCCCCTTTACGTCATAGGAGCCGAAGATCCTGGCAGGTATATCTACGACAGGCTTGCCGGGGAACCGGTTGCGGAAGTCGTCTTTCATGAAAGCTACCTGGGGGGCCAGCAGGATGATGTCATATGTATGCCCTACATCTTTCGCAAGACTGCAGGAGACGGCGTTGAAATCATAGAAAAGGTTCAGCAGTTCCGAGCTCTGGTTCATCTTCTGCGCGAAGAAGCTGGTCGTAAGCGCGCTGGAACATATCAGCATGATCCTGGATCTGCGCACTTTGCCTGTAGACAGCAGGCTTTCCCGGAGCTGTTCAAACAGGTACATTGCGTGAGCCGGGTCGTTGAACTGGAAGTGCAGGTAGAAAACGATCTCCTGGTCTTCCGTCCGTGTGATCGTATATTCAATGATATCCAGGTCATGGAAGCGGATGCAGGCTTCCGCATATTTCGTGGTGAAGAAGATCCTGGAACCTTCTTCCCGGATCGTGTATCTGTCCGACACCTGCTGCAATATCCATTCTTTGAATTTTTCCAGTTCCTGTCTCATAGGCCCTCCTTGACATTATTAATATAATGTCGATTCAAATAAAAATATATAGAATAGTGACAGGAAAATATAACGATCAAATAAAAAAGGGCAAATGCCCGCACAGGTCTGCCGTGAAAAAAATAAATTCGTGATGTCAATATCGAGCGAAAATGTCCTGAGGATTCTGAAACATAAGCGGGGAAAAAGAACCCGCTTTTTTACGTATACAAATGACTGTCATGAGCCCTCTTCTGGTACTTTTCAAAGTTCTTCTGTTTCCACGGATGAGACATTGGCGGAATGTATTTTTTCTTCGGCTGCGGAGGAGCCTGAACGGGATCGAATTCCTTCGATACTGCTTTGTTCTTCTCAAACTCCCTGAGGGTATAGATGCGGTCATCCACCGAAATATACAGGGTTCCATCCAGTGCCCTGATCACCAGGCCTTTCGTTTTGCTTTTGAAACAGTGCAGTTTGTCATTTCTGTCATATGCCTGATAGTATGTGCCTTTGTAGCTGACTGCAGATCCACTGTCAAATGTCCTGACAGACAGAACTGCCAGTGTGAGATTGATGGTCTCTTGTGAAGGGGACTTCTCCATGACGGATTCAAACTGTTCCACAGGCAGGGAGAACCTCCTGTTGAAATCCGGGATGAATACATCGATCAGATACTTATTCGCCTCTTCGATCGTTGTGATCCCGTGCAGGCGCAGTTCATTTACCAGTCTTCTCTGGAATGTGCCGTTTGCACGCTCGATCTGTCCCTTATACTGTGACACGCTCGATGTTTCGATCTGTACCCCAAATGTTTTACATGCGTATCCGAACTGCGTCAGCACATCGTCATCATCCGATCTCATTTTTTTCGATTCATACTGGAACACAGTACGCCGGTCTGTCAGAAACTTTGCCGGGATGCCGTAATTGGTCAGTATCTGTTTAAATATCTGGTAATAACCAAACAATGTCTCCTGACGGTCAAAACAGCCGCCAAGCACTCTGCCGGTAGCGTTGTCGATCGACAGGTGCAGTGCTGTTTTTGTCCCGGCGAACCATGGATGTATGGAAGCGTCTGTCTGTAATTCCTCACCGAAGTATTTGGCCCTGGCTTTGCGCGGATGGGCATCTTCAATATCCAGTTCATGCGAGACAGCTGTTTCAATATCCTCCTGCGGTGTATCCGCTGCTTTTGAGAGTATCTCCTGTTTCTTCCGCTTCTTCCTGGTGATCTTGTGCTCCAGCCCGGAATAGATCCCGTGGGATGTCAGGATCTTGTATACAGTTGCGTAGGATACAGTGATTCCTTCCTGTTCCCTGAGCATTTGGGTAAAGTGCAGGAAATTGAAGCCTTGATACTTTGTGAGGTAAAGTTCTACAATAGTCTCAGTTAATTCTTTTGGGCTTGAATTGACTGGCTGCCGGTTTCTGTTCCCGTGAACGAAACCGGCTTTTCCTTTTTCCCTGTACAATTTGATAAGTCGGTTGACCTGTCTTCTTGAAATGCCGAGCTTAAGTGCTGCCCGTGTCTTGTTCCCGCCATGATCGACGAGTTCTTTGATACATTCATACTTTTCCTGTTCTTTCATTGTTAATCGGATCCTTTTGATAACTGCCACCTCCTGCATGAAATACATCATAGCAGAAGGAAATGGTCTCCCCGGTCGAAGCGGGGCCCTCCTCTCCGTGACTCCCTTCGGTCGGGCCGAGGCCGGCCGGTTTGATGGGCACGGTATATTGGGCAGGAATTATTCCACGCTCATATTGACGATGGGACCCGATGCACGAATGCCCCGACTGGCGTCGAAGCGGAAGGCAAAAATAATGCCTTCACACTTCTTCACCAGTGTGGCATGTGCATCCCATCATCAATACGCTTTCGCGGCATAACACCTGCTTTCAGACTTTGGGACATTTTCCCGTAATAACTATTGAGACATTATCACTTGATAGCCACACTGCCGTGAAAAAAATAAATTCGTGATTGACACGGACATACCGTGCGAGTATCATATCTATGTTATCAATTACCATAGACAGTAACAGCGGAAGCTTAATACGTTACCGAGGTAGATGAAAAAGTTTTTAGGTGTCATGACTTTTTTGCCCTCGCATTCCGCGGGGGCTTTCTATATATATGTGTATGCGATAACGAAAGGAGAATGAACGAATGAATCAGAACGTACTGGAGTCTAAAAAGAACGTTGTATCAGAGATTCAGGACAAGTTCACGAAATCTGCATCTACTGTTGTCGCAGAATACCGCGGCCTTACAGTAGCTGAGGTCACTGAACTCCGCAGAGAACTGCGCAAGGAAAACGTAGAGATGAAGGTCTACAAGAACACTCTCGCTTCCAGAGCTGCAGAAGCTGCAGGTTATGAAGATCTGAAGAACGTGCTGACTGGCCCTAACGCGCTCGTATTCGGTGCTGATGAAACAGCCGGTGCGCGCATCATGGCCAAGTTCGCAAAGAAACATAAGGCTCTGATCATGAAGGGCGGTATCGTTGAAGGTAAAGTTGTTGATGAAGCAACTGTCAAGGAACTGTCCGCACTGCCGAACAGGGATGGTATGCTCAGCATGCTGCTGTCTGTTCTGAACGCACCTGTCGCATCCTTTGCACGCGTTGTTCAGGCTGTTGCCGAACAGAGAGGCGGAGGAAACACAGAAACTAATGAAGAAGCTGCAGAGGCAGCGGCCTAAGGAAAGAGGAGGAAATAATCCATGGCAACAATTACAAAGGAAGATATTCTTGCATATCTCGATGAAGCTACAATTCTTGATCTGAACGATCTCGTAAAAGCAATTGAAGAAAAGTATGGCGTTACAGCTGCTGCTGCAGTTGCTGCACCCGCTGCTGCTGAGGAAGTTGTTGATGACACACCGAAGAACGTTACAGTCGTTCTGAGCGCTATCGGCGATACAAAGGTTGCTGTTATCAAGGCAGTCCGTGCGATCACAGGTCTCGGCCTCGTTGACGCTAAGAAGCTCGTTGACTCCACACCTGCAGAGATCAAGAAGGATGTTCCGACTGACGAAGCTGAAAACATCAAGAAGCAGCTCACAGATGCAGGTGCTACTGTTGAATTCAAGTAATTCATTTATTCAGGTACGCATGAAAAATAAGGCCGAATTTGATTCGGCTTTTCGAGCCTAAGAAAGGATGTGGTTTTACGGCTCATTACTTTACCGATAACCGCACCCTTAAGGAAAACCGGAAGGTGCACTCTTTCCGGTTTTCTGGGCATTTATTCTCTTTCACTACAGACAACGGGGTATTCTCAAAAACAGGAATCGACTACGGTTCGCAGGTACTGCTCGACGCGCTATGTGCCGAAAAAGTACACGGGGATGTACTGGATCTGGGCTGCGGATACGGACCTGTAGGCATTATATTGAAAACTGTTTTCCCGGACATCAGGCTGACAGCTTCCGATGTCAATCCCAGGGCGTGCGAACTTGCGGAGATCAACAGTGCGGACAACCACATTGAAAGCACGGTGATCGTCTCCGACGGGTTTGAAGCACTGCATGACGATTTCGACCTGATCGCGGTCAACCCGCCGATCCGGGCAGGAAAAAAAGTCGTCTACAGAATGTTTGAAGACAGTTATGAACATCTGCGCGAAAACGGCATATTCATGGCTGTGATCCGGCGCTCCCAGGGGGCGGAAAGCGCGATCCGCAGGCTGCAGGAGATATTCGGCAGCTGCGAGACGGTGCTGCGCGACAGAGGATACTGGGTCTTAAAGAGTGAAAAACAAACAAAACAGACACAATGATGTGAAAACCTGCGGTAATGACCGGCCGGTTATGAGAGCAGCAGACCGGCAGGTATTATGCGACAGGCGAAAGGAAGGCGTACATGGAAAATAATCAGGCATACCGCATCAGGCAGTATGGCAACAAAGCTACGCGCAGAGACTATTCAAAGGTAAGCAGTTCACTGGAACTGCCCGACCTGGTCGAGATCCAGACAGCGGCGTTTGAGTGGTTTCTGAAAGAAGGTATCAGGGAAGTATTCAACGATATTTACCCGATCGCTAACTACGGCGGGAATATCAGTCTGAAATTCATCGATTACGAATTCGGAGAACCGAAATATTCCATCAGCGAATGCAAATACAGGGAAGTCAACTACTGTGCACCCCTGAAGGCAAAGATGGAACTTGAGATCGTTGACGCGGATACCGGTGAAGTCATGACAAAGTGGGAAGAAGTATTCCTCGGTGACTTCCCGATGATGACGCCTACGGGCACATTCATCATCAACGGTGCAGAGCGTGTCATCGTTTCCCAGATCGTTCGTTCCCCCGGCGCGTATTTTGATATCGTTTCTGAAGAAAGAACAGGAAGAGACACCTATACCTGTGAACTGATCCCGAGCCGCGGAACATGGCTCGAATTCATGAGTGACGATAAGAAACAGTCGACCGGCAGGATCATGAACGTTTCGATCGACCGCAGAAGGAAAGTGCTCAGCACGATCCTCTTCAAGGCGATCGGCATGTCCCTGAATTTCGAAAAAGGGGATGACACATTCGATACGACAAGCATGAAGAAGTTCCTGAAAGCACTGGACTTCGACATTTACGATGTGACCGTTCCC
This sequence comes from Solobacterium sp., assembly GCA_024698805.1. GTDB lineage: Bacteria > Bacillota_I > Bacilli_A > Erysipelotrichales > Erysipelotrichaceae > Bulleidia. Next base: position 16,400 of record JAILQT010000049.1, on the reverse strand, counting down.
GAGGAAGAAAGGGAATTCCAGAACGACTATATGCTGCTGTATACTTCCGTCTTCGGCAACTACGAAGAAGTCAGGAACACACTGGCAGCAGACAAGACAAAGACAACGAACGAAGCGCTGCTTTCCGTATACGAGAACCAGCGCGCGGATGAGATCGCAACGATCGACGGTGCCATCACCCTGATGGACACCAAGTTCTTTGATTACAGAAGATATGATCTGACAAAGGCCGGCAGATACAAGGTCCGCAAAAAGCTGAATATCCTTGACCGTATGGAGGGATATTCTCTGACAGACGACCTGATCGGTCCTGACGGCAATGTCCTTTTCAAGAAGAATGTCGTCATCCATAAGGACGAAAGAAATGCACTGAGGGGCGAGATCAACAAAGGCGTTGCCTGCAAGGCCCTGCCGTTCGTGCACAATTTCTCCCACCCCGTAAAGGCAGTGATGGAGACTTCCTGGAAGAAAGCACTTGTGGGAAGAGTCCTTGCAGTAAATCTTGACGGCTCCACGGAAGCGACAAGTCTTGAGATGGGTACGGTACTGACACCGGAGAACATTGAAGACATCGCAAAGGAATTTGAAAAGGTCACTGTTTATGCCGGCATCATCGCCAACGAAGTAAAGGTCACCAATGACAATGTGAACGCTGTCCTGAATCTTGGCTCACGCATGTATGCGGTAGGCAGGATCACAAGGAACGGCGAAGATCTGAGGGACGAAAACGGTGAGCTCATCTGCGAAAGATATATTCCGGATCAGCCGCTGATGCGTCTCAGCTCGGAAGCAGAGATGGCTGTAGTCGAAGCTGCCGCGATCGAAAAGGATGTCACGGTATGGCTGGTCGGCGCATGCGTGCAGATCGTCCATATCAACAACAACGGTTACCCGGTCAAACTGATCGGTATCGACCCGCTGAATGACAAGCATACGATCACGATGAGCGATATGTATGCGCTCTACAACTACGAGCTCACGATGCTTGACGGCGTCGGCTCGCAGGATGATATCGATATGCTCGGCAACCGCCGCATCCGTACTGTCGGAGAACTGATCCAGAACCAGTTCCGCATCGGTCTCTCCCGTATGGAAAGAGTCGTCAAGGAAAGAATGTCCATCGCTGATTCCGCTGCACTGACACCGAAGCAGCTGACAAATATCAGACCCCTGACAGCAGCGATCAAGGAATTCTTCTCCAGTTCACAGCTTTCACAGTTCATGGATCAGCAGAACCCTCTTGCGGAGCTTTCCAACAAGAGAAGGATCTCTGCACTCGGTCCCGGCGGCCTGACAAGGGAAAGAGCCGGATTTGAGGTCCGTGATATTCATAACTCCCATTACGGCAGGATCTGCCCGATCGAGACACCGGAAGGTCCGAACATCGGTCTGATCAACTATCTGACAACATATGCAAAGATCAATGAATACGGCTTTATCGAAACGCCGTACAGAAAGGTCATTGACGGTGTTGTAACAGATGATGTCGTATACATGCCTGCAGACGAAGAGAACGACCACGTTATCGCGCAGGCAAACGAGATCAAGGACGGAAGACTTGTCGGTGACAGGATCGTCTCCAGGATCGCCGGTGAAACAGTTATGGCTGACAGGGAGCTCGTCGACTATGCCGACGTATCCCCGCGTCAGATCGTATCTGTCGCTACTGCCTGCGTTCCTTTCCTGGAAAACGATGACTGTACGCGTGCGCTCATGGGAGCGAACATGCAGAGACAGGCAGTTCCCCTTCTGAACCCGCACAGCCCGTTCGTTGGAACCGGCATGGAACACGTGATCGCACGTGACTCCGGTGCCGCATGTGTTGCGACAGCAGGCGGCATCGTTACATATGTTGATGCTTCGAAGATCGTTGTCGCAGAAGACAGCGGGAACGAACATACATATGAGCTGACGAAGTTCAGAAGATCCAATGCGTCCACATGTCTCAACCAGAAACCGATCGTATGGGATGGTGAAAGAGTCGAACGCGGCGATATCCTCGCTGACGGTCCGGCTATGCAGAACGGCGAACTGGCACTCGGCCAGAACGTAACGATCGCATTCATGACATGGCATGGCTACAACTATGAGGATGCCATCATCATGTCCGAGAGAATGCAGTCGGAAGATTACTACACATCCGTCCATATCGAAGAATATGACATTGAATGCCGCGAAACGAAGCTTGGTCCGGAAGAGATCACAAGGGATATTCCGAACGTAGCTGAGAGCGCATGCAGGAACCTTGACGGCAGAGGCATCGTCATGGTCGGTGCGGAAGTGAAGGAAGGCGATATCCTCGTCGGTAAAGTCACTCCGAAAGGCCAGAGCGAGATCTCCCCGGAAGAAAAACTGCTGCTTGCGATCTTCGGTGAAAAGTCCAGGGAAGTCAGGGACAACTCCCTGAAAGTTCCTCACGGCGGCGCAGGCATCGTCCACAGTGTCAGGGTATTCAAGAGGAAAGACAACCACGAACTCGCTCCGGGCGTCAACGAAGTAGTCAAGGTCTATATCGTCCAGAAGAGAAAGATCTCCGAAGGCGACAAGATGGCCGGCCGTCATGGCAACAAGGGCGTCATCTCCAGGATCAACCCTGTTGAAGACATGCCTTATATGTCCGACGGTACTCCGATCGACATCATGCTGAACCCGTTCGGTGTTCCTTCCCGTATGAATATCGGTCAGGTCCTTGAAGTTCATCTCGGCATGGCAGCCAAGAAGCTCGGCGTGAAATTCGCTACGCCTGTCTTCGACGGCGTATCCAACGATGACTTGAGGAACATCATGGCTGAAGCCGGTACTTCCGAAGACGGCAAATATGTTCTTTACGACGGCATGACAGGTGAAGCGTATGATGAACGCATCGCTGTCGGCGTCATGTATATGATCAAGCTCGCGCACATGGTCGACGATAAGCTGCACGCACGTGCAACAGGTCCTTATTCACTTGTTACACAGCAGCCTCTCGGCGGTAAGGCGCAGAACGGCGGTCAGAGATTCGGTGAAATGGAAGTCTGGGCTCTTGAAGCTTATGGTGCTTCCCATACACTGCAGGAGATCCTGACAGTCAAGTCCGATGATATCATGGGACGTACAAGGACATATGAAGCGATCGTCAAAGGCAAAGATCTGCCGGATCCGGGTATTCCCGAATCCTTCCGCGTCCTCGTACATGAGCTGCAGGCACTCGCTATCGATGTCAGAATGCTCGATGACGACGGCAACGAGATGGATCTGAAGCAGATGGAACAGGAAGAACTGAAGGAAGAAACGACGCTGGATATCTCACATCAGAATATCGTGAACGATATTATCGAGAGCGATGCTGTGACTGTAGTAGACAGTCTGGATGATGAGATCGAAGGACCTGCAGAATTCGGTGCAGGACTTGATGAATCCGAGGAAATGTAAGGAGGGCACACGATGAATATCAACAATTTCACCGCTATTAAAGTAGGCCTTGCATCACCCGACAAAATTCGTCAGTGGTCTTACGGCGAAGTAAAAAAGCCTGAAACGATCAACTATCGTTCCCAGAAACCTGAAAAAGACGGTCTGTTCTGCGAGCGTATTTTCGGTCCGACAAAGGACTGGGAATGTGCCTGCGGTAAATATAAGAAGATCAGATACCAGGGCGTCGTCTGTGACAGATGCGGTGTTGAGATCACAAAGGCAAGCGTCAGACGTGAACGTATGGGTCACATCGAACTCGCAGCGCCGATCGCACACATCTGGTATCTCAGAGGCATTCCTTCCAGAATGAGCCTGCTGCTGAACGTAGCACCGAAATCACTGGAGGAAGTCGTCTATTTCGTATCCTGGATCGTTACCGATCCCGGAGATACGAAGCTGATGTACAAGCAGATCCTTTCCGAAAAGGAATATCGTGAAAACAATGCGATCTACGGTCCGGGCAGCTTTGTTGCGCAGACCGGTGCAGAAGCAGTCAAAACACTGCTTGAACAGGTCGATGTTGAAGCGGAATACAGCAGCATCATGCAGGAGCTTGAAAAAGCTTCCGGCGACAAGAGAAAGAAACTGATCAAGCGTCTTGAGACAGTTGAAGCATTCCGCGGCAGTGAGAACCGTCCGGAATGGATGGTAATGACAGTACTTCCTGTTATTCCGCCTGATCTCAGACCTATGCTGCAGCTGGACGGCGGCCGCTTTGCGACCTCCGACCTGAACGATCTCTACCGCCGTGTCATTACAAGAAACAACCGTCTGAAGAAGCTTCTTGAACTCGGCACACCGGCGATCATCGTCCAGAACGAAAAGAGAATGCTGCAGGAAGCAGTCGACGCACTGATCGACAACGGACGCCGTTCCAAGCCGATCACCGGTGCCGGCGGCCGTGCACTGAAGTCACTGTCCCACTCCCTGAAGGGTAAGCAGGGACGATTCAGACAGAACCTGCTCGGCAAGCGTGTCGACTTCTCAGGCCGTTCCGTTATCGCGATCGGACCGACACTCAGAATGTGGCAGTGTGGTCTGCCGAAGGAAATGGCTATCCAGCTGTACAAACCGTTCGTTATCAACGAACTCGTCAACAGACAGATCGCTTCCAACCCCAAGACTGCTGAAAAGCTGATCAACAGACAGGACAGCAAAGTCTGGGATGTCGTTGAAGATGTTATCCGTGAACACCCTGTATTCCTGAACCGTGCACCAACACTGCACCGTCTGGGTATCCAGGCATTCTTCCCGAAACTCGTTGAAGGCCGCGCGATCCGTGTCCATCCGCTCGTATGTCCTGCATTCAATGCGGACTTCGACGGTGACCAGATGGCAGTCCATCTCCCTCTGAGCGAGATGGCAAGGGCTGAGACTGAGATCCTCATGCTCGGCTCCAACAACATTCTCGGTCCGAAAGACGGTAAGCCGATCGTTACACCCGGTCAGGACCTCGTGCTCGGAAACTTCTATCTGAACATGGAAGAGAGCGCTGAGGAATTCTACAACAAGGCAGATACGCTTGAGAAACTCGGTGAAGCGAGAGAAGCGGAAAGATGGAGAAGGTACGGTGACAACGAAGGTCATCTGTTCAAGGATGTCAACGAAGTCATGATGGCATACCAGACTGGCGTCGTTCATCTGCATAACCGAATCGCACTCCCTGCAGCATCCCTGAACAAGACGTGCTTCACAGAGGAGCAGAACGAGAAGTACCTGCTGACATCCGTCGGCAAGATCATATTCAACTCGGTATTCCCTCCTGATTTCCCGTACATGAACGAGACAACAGAGGAAAACCTGAAGCGTACGCCGGATACGGAATTCGTTCCGTTCGGGACAGACATCAGAAAAGAGATCCAGAGCCGCAAGGTCACGAAGGAATTCAAAAAGAAGGACCTCGGAAACCTGATCGCCGCTGTATTTGACAGATACAAGACGAACGGTACAAGCGACATCCTGGACAGCCTGAAGGATATGGGTTATCTGTATTCCACGATCGCAGGCATGACTGTTGCCCTTTCCGATATCAGCGTAGCGCCTCATAAGGATGAGATCGTAAGCGAAGGAAGAAAGCAGGCTGAACATCTGAACTTACTGAGGGAAAGAGGTCTCCTTACTCCTGCCGAGTGGGAAAGACATTTCTCCCAGCTGTGGGACAGGGTCAAGAACAACGTCGGTGACACACTGATGTCTTCACTGCCCCGTATGAACCCCATCAACATGATGGCGGTATCCGGTGCGCGCGGTAACAAGAACCACTTCACGCAGCTCGCCGGCATGCGCGGTCTGATGGCGCGTCCTACACAGTCGAAGTCCCGTAAAGAATACCAGCCTTCGATCATCGAAGTTCCGATCTATTCCTGTTTCCGTGAAGGAATGAGCGTATCCGAGTTCTTTATCTCCACACACGGTGTACGTAAAGGTCTGACAGATACAGCCCTGAAGACAGCTGAGTCAGGTTATCTGACAAGGCGTCTGGTCGACGTTGCGCAGGAAGTCATCATCAATGACGTAGACTGCGGGACAGATAAGGGTTACTACGTAACGGATATCGTCGACAGGAAGAATGATTCCATCATCGAAAACTTCTATGACAGGATCACAGGCAGATTCACACAGAGCGAGATCGTTGATCCGCAGACAGGTGAAGTGATCGTCGGCGCGAATGAATACATCACAGACGAACTTGCGAAGAAGTGCGTCGATGCAGGTGTTAAAGAAGCTTACATCAGAAATGTATTCACATGCGAATCCACAACAGGTATCTGCTGCAAGTGCTACGGCAGAAACATGGCTACAGGCAACCTTGTCGAAGAAGGCGAGGCAGTCGGTGTCATGGCAGCCCAGGCGATCGGTGAGCCCGGTACGCAGCTGACAATGAGAAACTTCCACACCGGCGGTGTTGCGAACCAGAACGGTGATATCACACAGGGTCTTCCCCGTGTCGAAGAACTGTTTGAAGCACGTACGCCGAAGGGTGTTGCGGTCATCTCCAAGATCGACGGCGAGATCGTCGATGTACGTCAGAATGAGAACGCAAACCAGGCAGGCATGATCGTCACAGTAGCCAACGAGAATGAGTCCATCGAACATAAGTGCGATCTTACCCAGGTCGTACGTCCGTGGATGAAAGCCGGCAGAAAAGTCCATGCAGGTGAAAAACTGACAGAAGGCCAGATCGCACCGAAGGAACTGCTTGAGGTCGCAGGTGTCCGGGCTGTACAGGAATACATCCTGAAAGAAGTCAAGAAGGTATATTCCACACAGTCCATCGATATCTCGGACAAGCATCTGGAAGTTATGATCAAGCAGATGCTGAAGAAGGTCATCATTGTCGAAGGCAATGACTCCGGACTCAGCGCAGGTCAGACGCTCTCACTGAACCGCATGAACGCGATCAACGAAGAACTGTTTGATGAAGGAAAAGCACCGGCCAAGTTCTCACCGATCCTGCTCGGTATCTCCAAGTCGGCAGTTGAAACGGATTCGTTCCTGTCCGCTGCATCCTTCCAGGAGACAACGCGTGTCCTGACAGAAGCGGCAGTCAGAAGCAAGACCGACCGTCTTGAAGGTCTGAAGGAAAATGTCATCATCGGTAAGCTGATCCCTGCAGGTACAGGAAGAAGGTTCGACCGTGAGACATCCAGAAGGATCGAAGAGAAGGCAGGCCAGCTGAAAGAGATCCGTGAAGAAAAAGCAAGACAGCTCGCTGAAGCAACAGCTGTCAAGCTCCCTGAAGATGTGCTCGGCAGTTCAGACAGGGCAGAAGAACCTGCAGAACCGAATCTGGACAGCATAACGATCACAGAAGAGGAATAAGTATAAAAAAGGTACTGTAACGATTAAAGCAGAGTGGCTTTATCGTTGCAGGCCTTTTTGTATTCCGGGGTTTCTCATGGATCGGATGAAAGGATGCATGATCATCTAGGAAAACTGTTTGTAAATCCCATTGGCTAACACCTGGTTTTTTACGATACAATGAATCCGTAAGGTCATGAAACTTATCAGTATTGGAATTATAAAGAATGAAATGCTGAAGGCAGTCTCGTACAGGGATTTCCACCTTTATTACGTGCTCAGCGGTACGGTCAAAGTGGAAAATGATGAGACTGTCTTTGATTTTGATAATGGTGAGATGTATACGGTGAATCCCAGCGAGATCCACACCGTGGACTGCAGGAACGGAATCTGTGCAGATCTAAGCATCAGTTATTCGAGAGTATTGCAGCTGATGGGCTATCAGCGGAAACTGATCGTATGCAATACGCACATTGTGAAGAATGACAATACAGAGGAACTCACGAAAACAGTCAATAAGCTGCTGAGGGTCTATTATGAACCTTCGGATAATCTGATCCTGGAAGAAAGCCTTTCACTGCAGCTTGTGTGGCAGCTGATATCGCATTTTTCCTCAAATACATTCACGTATAATGAAGAAACCAGAAAAAAGGAGATAGCCGCATATATCGAAGCAAATTATGTGAATGAACTGACCCTTGAAGAGATTTCCGATGAGTTCGCCCTGACCCCGCAATACTTTTCCAAGTATTTTAAAGCTGCATTCGGGACGTCCTTCCTGAAATATCTGAACGGTGTCAGACTGCAGTATGCAATGGAGGATCTTGTTTCCGGAAACGGGACGATCCTGAAGATCGCTGTCAATAACGGATTCCCGAATGTAGCTTCTTTCAACAGGGAGTTCCGGGAAGCAGTCGGGATGACGCCGACGGAATACCGGCAGACACACAAAAATCCTAAACAGGAAAACAGGAAAGAGGATATCCTTCCTTTCCTGCAGGACGAAGATGAAGAGAGACATTCTTCTGTCCGGGAGATCCGGATCAACGCCGGTGCCGGAAAGACAGAATACAACCGGTTCTGGAATGAGATCCTTAACGTCGGAAGCTTTGAAATGATGATGAAGAACCATATGATAGATCAGGTGACATTCCTCCATGATTCCTTAAAGTTCAAAAGGGCAAGGCTGCTTCTGGATACATTCATGGAAGACGGCAGACATCATTATTATGTATCCGATACAGTCATGGAATACTTTGTAGAACATAAAATGGATGTCATCATCACGATTGATATGAATTATATCCAGGATACTGAAGCGTTTATCAGTTATCTGCGAAAACAGTGCCTGCGGTTCGTGAACCGTTTCGGTGACGGTATTCAGAAACATACGGTATTCGAACTTGTGTATAACACCGTATTTAATACAGAAAGTCTGAAAAGGTACAAAAACTTTTATAAACAGATCAATAAAGTACTCGCAGACTGCAGACTGGATTCGGAGCTGATGGGACCGTGTGTACTTATCGATGAGACGGGTGAAAACTTCCGGAAGTTTGTGAGAAATAATCCGGATATCAAAACATTTACGATCTTCTCTGCACCTTTTGCAATTCATAAAAAAGGTACTGAGGTATTCCTGAACAGGCTGACAGCGTCCGGTTATCTCCTTGAACAGTTCCGAACAGCGCAGAATGTGCTGAATGAAGAAGGCAGGAGTGACGCGGCTGTCCTGCTGACGTCATGGAAGGACAGGCTGAATGACGTCGATGTACTGAATGAGACATCGTATATGGGGGCACGGATCATCCGTAATGTCCTGTCCGGATATGGACTGCTGTCTTCACTGCCTCTGGATAAACCGCTTGATCTGATGTTCGATGAAGCATCCTATGATAAAACATTCAACCTGCTTCCGGGAATTATGACTTCCCAGGGTGTACAGAAACCTTCCTATCATGCACTGCGGTTCCTTGATCAGCAGGACAGGTATCTGGTTCTCGCCAGTGAAGACTGCCTGGTGACCAGGGCGGAAAATCCGGGATTCATGCAGGTCCTGCTCCATAACTGCAAAAGGCCGGGATGGCGTTATTATTCCAGTGATACGATGGAAAATGCAAAAGATTATACCCCTGACCTGTTCGAAGATGATGAACCGAAGCTTTTCCGTATTATGATCGAAGGACTTGAAGAAGGAAAATATCTTCTCAAATCCCGCTGCATTTCCGATGAAGACGGCAATGCATTTGCGCGCTGGATGCGGATGGATTACCCGGACGACTCGTTTATCGGGCACGGGGAAAGAGCATATCTGAGAGCAGCTTCGGTAGTTCCGCTCACCGGGGAGACCTGTACAGTCTCAGGATCCGGAAAACTGGAGATCACATGTACATTAAAAATGAACGAATTCCGGCATCTGCATCTCATAAAAGCGAATAATTAAAATATGAATGCTGATAATTAACCTTATTATCAGCATTTAATATGAAAATAAAAATAAGAATAAAAATAATAATGTCATAAAGCTAATTATCAAAAAGAGTGTTTTCCCGTAAAAAGCGATAATAGCAGTGCAATAAGGGAGGACATAAAAAATGTCAAACACACAGTTAGCCAAAGACATTATTGAAAAAGTCGGCGGTATTGAAAACATCTCCAACATGACACATTGTGTCACAAGACTCAGATTCGTATTAAAGAACAATGACGGAGTCGACAGGGAAGCGATCAAAGCTCTCGACGGTGTCATTTCCGTTCTTGACTCCGGCGGCCAGCTCCAGGTCGTGCTCGGTCCGGCTGTTACAGACGTATATAAAGAAGCAGTAAAGATCGTCGGTGAACCCGCACAGGCTGTCAAATCGGAAGAACCGGAAGCACCTAAGGGCATCAAAGGAATGTTCAAAGCAGCCCTGGATACACTGATCGCATGTTTCGTACCGGCAATCATGGTCATTGCCGGCTCCGGTATGGTCAAGGTCCTCGCAGTCCTGCTCAATTCAGCAGGAATACTGGCTATGGATTCTGCAGCGTACCAGATCCTTAACGGTGTGATCGGTGACGGTGTCTTCTATTTCCTGCCGTTCCTGGTCGCCCACAATGCAGCCAAGAAGATGAATGTTGACGTCATGATCTCCATGGCACTGGCAGCTATCCTGATGCATCCGACACTGCAGACACTCGGCGAAGTCGGCACAACTGTCAGCTTCTTCGGCATCGGCCTCAAGATCATGAGCTATTCCGCGCAGGCACTGCCGATCATCTTCTCCGTCTGGCTGCTGAAGTATGTTGACAGATTTGCGGATAAAGTAAGCCCTAACCTGGTAAAGGTCTTCTTAAGACCGATGATCGACCTTCTCATCGTTGCGCCGATCATGCTCATCCTCATTGGTCCGGCTTCCTCTGTCCTCGGTGATCTCTTCTACAAGTTCTGTGAACTGTGCAACCAGTGGGGCTGGCTGGCAGTCGGCGTCAACGCTGCCCTGTTTCCCCTCATGGTCCTCACAGGAACTCATAATGCAACGATCCCCCTGCTGATCCAGATGTTCGCAACACAGGGTTATGACACCGTATTCCTTCCGTCAGGTCTGGCTGCAAACATCGCTGAAGCAGGTGCCGCATGCGGTGTAGCACTCAAAACAAAGTCCAAAAAGATGAGAGGTACTGCATTATCCGCCACGTTCTCTGCATTGCTCGGCATCACTGAGCCTGCTCTCTACGGTGTAAACCTGCGTCTGAAGAAGCCTTTCATCGCAATGCTGATGGGCTCCGCAATCGGCGGATGTGTAATGGGTCTCGTACGTATTACAGCTCCTACATTCGTAACCCCTTCCGTGCTGACAACCCCGATCTTCCTCGGAATGTGCCCGAACTGGATCCTTGGTCTGCTCAGTGTTCCGCTTACATTCGTGATCACTGCAGTAATCACATACTTCTTCGGATTCGAAGATGTAAACGACTGATCGAAATAACTCTGCTGCGGTTGGCCGGTAATGACATTCTCCGGCTGCCGCAGTATATAAAAAACAAATTAGAAAAAGAGGTGACATATGGTTCCGGAAAAATTCCTGTGGGGTGCTGCTACTGCTGCAAATCAGGTTGAAGGCGCTTATGATGAAGACGGCAAGGGAATCAGTGTAGCTGATATCCTGGCAAGCGACTCTGAAAAAGGAGTCAGAATAGAAACAGAATGCATTAAGGAAGGCTATTATTATGCCTCCCATAAGGCATGTGATATGTACCATCATATCCATGAAGATATTGAGCTCATGGCAGAGATGGGGCTCAAAGCATACAGAATGTCCATTGCATGGACAAGGATCTATCCAAACGGGGATGATGAAGAGCCCAACGAAGCAGGTCTGAAATACTATGATGAAGTATTTGACGATCTGAAGGCACACGGCATTGAACCGGTTGTCACGATCTCCCATTATGAACCTCCGTACAATCTGACAAAGATCGGCGGCTGGTCTGACAGACGGATGATCGATTATTATCTGCGTTATTGCAAAACGATCTTTACAAGATACAGGGATAAGGTACGCTACTGGCTGACATTCAATGAGATCAATATTCTCCGTGTACCTTTCGGTATCCTGACCAGCGGATGCATCAATATTCCGACATTCTCGAAAGAGAACAGTGAACAGCTCCGCTACCAGGCTCTGCACCATCAGTTTGTTGCAAGTGCAAAGGCTGTCAGGCTGGGCCATGAGATCAATCCGGATTTTATGATCGGATGCATGATCGCTTCCATGCTGCAGTATCCTCTTACGCCTAATCCGGAAGATGTATATGCAGCGATGGCTTCAAACCAGCTTAACTATCTCTTTGCATCTGATGTGCAGGTAAGGGGATACTGGCCTGCTTATGTGAAAAGATACTGGAAAGACCATGATATTCATGTTGTCATGGCGGAAGAGGATGAAGAGCTGCTTAAGGGCGGTACAGTGGATTTCGTTTCCTTCAGTTACTATTCCTCGACATGCACAACAGTCACTGCTGAAGCAGAGTCTGTCGGAAAGGGCAAGGCAGCAGGCAATCTCCTGTCCGGTGTAAAGAATCCGTATCTGCAGGCTTCTGAATGGGGTTGGCAGATCGATGCTGTCGGCATGCGTACATTACTCAATCAGTTGTATGACCGTTATCAGAAACCGCTTATGATCGTTGAAAACGGTCTTGGCGCAAGGGATACATTGGAAGGGGACAGGATCCATGATGATTATCGTATCGCTTATCTGAGGGAACACGTCAGAACACTGAAGGAATCCCTGGAAGACGGTATTGAGATCCTTGGCTACATGCCCTGGAGCGCCATCGACCTGATCGGACTTTCGACAGGTACGATCGACAAGCGTTATGGCTTTATCTATGTAGATACAGATAACAAAGGCGGCGGAACGTTGAACAGATACAGGAAAGATTCATTCTTCTGGTATAAAAAAGTTATCGAAACGAATGGAGAGGAACTGTAATATGGGACTGTTTGACAGATTCAGGAAGAAAGAAGAAGAGATCCTTCCGAAACCTTTTGAAAAGAATGATGATGAGATCGTAGCACTCGCTGACGGTGAACTGATCGATGTCAGGACTGTATCCGATCCAATGTTCGCAGAAAAGATGATGGGTGATTCCGTTGCTTTCCGATATGCACAGGACAAGGTGATCCTCTGCTCGCCTGCAAACGGCACACTCAGTGTCATGTTTCCTACAGGCCATGCTTTCGGAATTACGATGAACAACGGCGTCCAGCTGCTGGTGCACTGCGGAGTCAATACCGTTGAAACAAACGGAGACGGCTTCCGTATCCTGAAAAAGAAACAGGGGGATACAGTTAAAGCGGGGGATCCGATTGTTGAAGTGGATATGGCAAAGCTTGCAAAAACCTATGATATGAGTACAATGCTGATCATCACGGACACTAACGGAAAGGCGATCACATTCTGCGGACCGCAGAGTGTGAAACGCGGGGACAGTGTTATTCAGTAAACAGAAGAGGCAATGAAACGCAGAAAGATGCAGATCATTGCCTTTTTTGTCAGGCAGGACAGATTCGGCATTGCAGCAAAGAGATTTCATGGAATGAATATACTCTGCTACAATACAGATGTTGAAATACAGGAGGCGGAACATGAAAAAGACAGGGATCATATTCGATGTAGACGGGACATTGTGGGATTCATCCGATAAACTGACCGGCGTATGGCAGAGCATTATTGACAGACATGATGATCTGACGAAACCGTGCACAAAAGAGGATATCATCCGTAACCTGGGCAAGCCGATGGATGTGTTCGCGGCGGATATCTTCCCGGGTGTATCAAAAGAAAAACAGGCAGAATACCAGAAGGAAGTCGAGGAATATGAGAACCAGTACCTCAGCGAACATCTTCCGGAGTGTTACGAAGGCGTTTCGGAGACCCTGCGGGAACTGTCGGAAGATTACCCCCTGTTCATCGTCAGCAACTGCCAGACCGGGTATATCGATCTCTGCATCCGTTCCGCCAAAGCAGAAGAGTATATAACCGATTTCCTCTGTTTCGGGGATAATGAACTCCCCAAATGGGACAATATCCGTCTGATCGCAGAACGGAACGGACTGGATACCTATGTATATGTCGGGGATACGCAGATGGATTATGAAGCATGTCAGAAAAGCGGTGCAGCATTCATCCACGCTGCATATGGTTTCGGTACGATATCAGATCCTGTGCCTGCGATCTCTGCCATCAGGGATCTGCCTGCACTGCTGAAGAAACTGGAATACTGAGAAGACAGGCATTCTGACCATCCTGCAGGTGCAGAAAACCACCAAAAACAGCAGTTTATATACATATATATAATAAGGATAGGGATAAAAACATGCTCGCATGGACTGTGTCTGTTGCATGCATGTTTTTTTTGTTTTCACGGGCATTCCTGCATGATAAACTTGAATGCGGAGGAAGTATATTTATGTGCGGAATCGTCGGATATAACGGAAACAGGCAGGCTGCCCCGATCCTGCTTGACGGACTGGAAAAGCTGGAATACAGAGGCTATGACTCTGCAGGCTTGGCAGTACGCAATGATAAGGAAATCGAGATCGTAAAGGCCAAGGGAAGGCTCAGATCCTTATTTGAAAAGACAAACGGCGGTCTTGCGATGGCCGGCGAATGCGGGATCGGCCACACAAGATGGGCAACACACGGTGAACCGTCTGAAAACAATGCGCATCCGCATGCCAGCGACGGCAGGGAAGTGGTCGGTGTCCATAACGGTATTATTGAGAATTACCAGGAACTGAAGGAAAAACTGCAGAAACACGGGTATGTCTTCTATTCGGAGACCGATACAGAGATCGCGATCAAGCTTCTTGACTATTATATGAAGAAGTATAAAAAGGGTCCGGTCGATTCCATTGCCCGTGCAATGATGCGTATCCGCGGCTCTTATGCGCTCGCGGTCATGTTTATTGATTATCCGGGCGAGATCTACGCGGCCAGGAAAGACAGCCCGATGATCATCGGCGCGGATGATGAGGCATGTTATCTGGCAAGCGATGTGCCGGCCCTGCTGAACTATACAAGGTCTGTCTACTATATCGATAATATGCAGATCGCACGCCTCCTGAAGGGGACGGTCGAATTCTATAATATAGACAGGGAACCTGTTGAGGTCGAACAGCAGACTGTCAGCTGGGATGCGGAATCGGCGGAAAAGGGCGGCTATGAGCACTTCATGATCAAAGAGATCCATGAACAGCCCAAAGCCGTAAAGGATACGATCCATGCCCTGGTCAAAGACGGGAAGATCGATCTCAGTGTATCCGGGCTCAGCGATGAAGTGCTGTCAGAATGCACCGGCATACATATCGTTGCCTGCGGCAGCGCGTATCATGTCGGACTGGTCGGACAGTATGTGATCGAGTCCATGACAAGAATACCTGTACGGACAGATCTTGCGTCAGAATTCCGTTACAGGGATCCTTTATTGAATAATAAGGATCTGGTCATCATCATTTCACAGTCCGGCGAGACGGCCGACAGCCTTGCGGCGCTTCGTGAAGCGAAGAACAGATCCGTGCGCACACTCGGTATCGTCAATGTGATCGGCTCTTCGATCGCCAGGGAGGCAGATCACGTGATCTATACGATGGCAGGACCCGAGATCGCAGTTGCGACAACGAAGGCATACAGCGCCCAGCTGATCGTCATCTATGCACTGGCAATCGAAACGGCATATGTACGCGGCTGTATAGATGAGGAAAAATACAATGAGATGCTGACGGAACTGGAGACACTTCCGGCGAAGATGGAAAGGGTCCTGGAAGATAAAGAAAGGATACAGTGGTTCGCTGCGAAGTATGCCAATGCAAAAGACATGTTCTTTATAGGCAGAGGGATCGATTATGCGATCTCGATGGAAGGCTCCCTGAAAATGAAGGAGATCTCCTATGTTCATTCCGAAGCATACGCGGCAGGGGAACTGAAGCACGGAACGATCTCCCTTGTGGAAAACGGCACGCTGGTCGTAGGCATCTGCACACAGAACAAACTGTTTGAAAAGACAAGATCCAATATGGTCGAAGTCAAGTCCAGGGGAGCGTATCTGATGGGACTGACAAATTACGGCAATTATACGATCGAAGACACAGCAGATTTTACCGTATATATACCGCGTACGAATGAGTACTTTACAACGACGCTGGCGATCATACCACTGCAGCTGCTGGGATATTACCTGAGCGTAGCGAAGGGTCTGAACGTCGATAAACCAAGGAATCTGGCGAAGAGCGTAACAGTTGAATAGCCAACCAAATCCGGAAAAAAAGATCCGGATTTTTTATTCGAAATTTTGATAAAAAAGTGGTTGCAATTATTTTTCAGAGTGATAATATATAACCACCGCCGATAAGAAACAGACAATGCGGAGCGCTGGTAAGACAGGGTTTCGCGCGGTCGAAAAGGAGCGGTAAAAACAGCTTGAAAAAAAGTTGAAAAAAGTGCTTGACTGGAAAAACGCGAGATGGTAAGATAATCGAGCGTGCTCAAAGAAAAGCACGGAGATCTTTGAAAACTGAACAGAAATTAGAACACAACAAAACGTCAAGTTTATTTATGGAAAAATCAACTCCAGAGAGAGTTGAGAGCTAATCAAATGAAGAG
>JAILQT010000016.1 GCA_024698805.1 Solobacterium sp. | reverse complement strand
ACGATGACAGGAATGTTATCTGCACGGCTTCACAGGAAGGTTTCCGAAAGGGGCTGGAATGGCTCCATAAACTCTATGCACAGAACCTGATTGATGTTGAAGCGTTCACGCAGGACTGGTCCACATATGTTGCTAAGGGTAAGTCCGGCCGTTACGGCGTATGCTTCACATGGGATATATCGAACGTCGTACAGGTCAGTACGGAGGACCTGATCGCCGGAAATAACTGGATCCCGCTGCCTGCGCTTGCGGCGGATGTCACGAATATCACACCGAACAACGGCTCCTTCACTTCCGGCTTCGAACGCGGACGCTGCGTCGTTACAGCAGCTGCGCAGGACCCTGCGCTTGTCTGCGCCTGGCTCGACCGGATGTATGCACCGCTCCAGTCCGTGCAGAACAACTGGGGCACATACGGGGAAGCCGACGACTTCGATATCTTCAACATGGGCGAAAATGAAAACGGCGAGCCGATGCTCAGGCACGCTTTCCTGGCGGATGCATCCCCGACCGAAATCATGGAGGCTGAAGCAGTCGGCGGGCCGCTGGCGGTCCTCGATTCGTACTACGATGTCTATGTGACATGCCCGGATGATGTGCAGTACCGTATGGAATGGATCCGCGACATCTACGCGCCGGATATGAATACCAGATATGTCATCCCGAACGCATTCATGACACCGGAGGATACAAAACGATGCCAGGATCTGCAGGCGGATATCGGCAGGTGCATCAATATTGCGAAGTCCGAATGGGTCATGAACGGATTCAGTGATGCGGACTGGAACAGACTGCAGGCGGAACTGTCCGCCTACGGCATCGATGAACTGACCGGCATATACCAGAAATATGTCGATGCATATTACAGATGATCATTCAATAATACAAAGGACAGAAATGCCCAGAAGGGCAGAGAAAGGAGACGTCATGAAAGACGGCAGAAAGTACATTCCATCAGAAGAGAGAACAGGCAATGAATCGATCGTTTATTTCACTCGCGACATTTCCCCGGAAGGCATCAAAAAGGCCTATGAAAAGGTCAATGCCAATATCTGCGGGAAAGTAGCAGTCAAGCTCCACACGGGCGAGAAGAACGGACCGAATATCGTCCCGTCTTCCTGGGTGAAGAAAGTGATGGAGACAGAGGAGACCCTGAAGGACGCAGTGATCGTAGAAACGAACACGTACTATGTCGGTGACCGTTATACAACGGAAGCGCACCGCGAGACGCTGAAGGTCAACGGCTGGGATTTCTGCAAGGTCGACATCATGGATGAAGACGGCACGGTCGACCTTCCCGTAAAGGGAGGCAAATGGTTCGATCATATGACGCACGGTTCGCATATGACCGATTACGATTCCATGTTCGTCCTGACACATTTCAAAGGCCATACGATGGGCGGCTTCGGCGGATCGAACAAGAACATCGGCATCGGCTGCGCGGACGGCCGCATCGGCAAGGGCATGATCCACGCAAAGAACGGCAACGACTGGGGCGTCGTGGAAGAAGAACTGATGGAGAAGATCACAGAGTCCACGAAGGCTACGATCGACTTCTTCGGAAAGAACATCACCTATGTGAACGTCATGCGGAACATGTCCGTATCCTGCGACTGTGAAGGCCTGGCAGCTGCGCCTGTCGTCACGCCGAACGTAGGCATCCTCGCATCCACGGATATCTGCGCGATCGATACGGCGTGCGTTGACCTGGTCTATGCGATGTGCGAGAAGGATCACCATGACCTCGTCGAGAGGATCGAGACAAGGCACGGACACAGACAGCTCTCCTACATGTATGAGATCGGCATGGGCAATATGAAATACATCCTGATCGATCTTGACAATGGCGAAGCCAGGATCACACCTCAGAAAGCGGTGGAGGGAGTAAAACCCTTTAAACTGATCAAAAAATGAAGATACTTGTAATCGATGCGCAGGGCGGCGGCATCGGCAGACAGCTGATCACGGAGATCCGCAGGAGGGGCTTTGAAGCGGATATCACTGCCTGCGGCACGAATTCCGCTGCTGCCTCAGCCATGATCAGGGCAGGCGCCGACAGGGCGGCGACCGGTGAGAACGCGATCCGCGTGCAGTGCCGCGACACGGACATCATCGTCGGACCGATCGGCATCGTGATCGCCGATTCCATGCTGGGGGAAGTGACGCCCCTGATCGCCAAGGCAGTCGGCCAGAGCAGGGCGAAACGCATCCTCATCCCGTTCCAGAACTGCGGTTCCTGTATCGCCGGGGTCCGGGAGACCAATACTGGGAAGCTGATCACGGAAGCCGTCGATACGATCGAAGCGTATGTGAACGGCGCACAGTGAACCCGGACAGCAGATAAGGAAAGAGGCAATGGCCGTCATCAGCGGCTGTTGCTTTTCATATCCTTTGTCCGGATGACATACCTCCCCGCATCAGGCAGACGCAAAGTGCCGGATCCGCATAAATCTGCTTGAAAAAAAGTTTAATTCTTCTATAATTGGTAAACGTAAAGCGTTTACGAAAAGACCAGTAACTGAAGGGCAGTTCAAAGAGAGGGATCCGTACGCTGAAAGGATCCTGTTCGGGAATTCAGTGAATTCACTTTTCCAGTCAGGCTAATCACCTGCGTCAGCTCACGTTACGAGAAATCAAGGTGCGCAATGTGTATATTGCGAATCAGGATGGTACCGCGTGTTCAGCGTTCCTGTGTTGCGGGAACGCTTTTTTATTGGAGGTTGAAATGGACAAGATCACAGAAGTACAGAGTCAGGCGCTCGAAGCCATCGCTGCGGCACAGGATCTGAATGCGCTGCAGCAGGCGAGGATCACGTATCTCGGCAAGAAGGGACTGATCCAGTCGCTGATGAGTGAGATGAAGGCTCTTCCCAAAGAGGAAAAGCCCGCATTCGGACAGAAGGTCAATATCTGCAAGCAGGAAGTAACGGCTGCGTTTGAGAAGAGGACGGAAGAACTATCCAGACTGGCTGTCTCCGCAAAGCTGGAGAAAGAGAAGATCGACATCACGCTGGAAGGCGACAGACTGACGATCGGAACGACACACCCGCTGATGATGATCCGCGAACAGATCGAAGACCTGTTCCTGGGCATGGGCTATACCGTTGCGGAAGGACCCGAAGTCGAAGAGGACCACTACAACTTTGAACTTGCGAATATCCCGAAGGATCATCCGGCAAGGGATATGCAGGATACATTCTATATCGATCCGAACACGCTGCTCAGGACGCATACGACAGCGATGCAGATGAGGGAGCTGGAAAAGGCTGAAGGCAGGACGCCGATCAAGCTGATCTGCCCGGGCAAGGTATACAGGAGGGATGACGACGATGCGACGCATTCCCACCAGTTCATGCAGTGCGAAGGCCTCGTCGTCGGCGAACATATCACGCTGGCAGACCTGAAGGGAACACTGGAGTACATGGCGAACCGCATGTTCGGCAACGGCAGGAAGATCCGCTTCAGGCCGTCCTACTTCCCGTTCACGGAACCTTCCGTCGAAGTCGACGTGTCCTGTCCTTTCTGCAACGGCAAGGGCTGCTCCGTCTGCAAGGGCTCCGGCTGGATCGAGATCCTCGGCGCCGGCATGGTGCATCCGCATGTGCTGGAGATGAACGGCTTTGATTCCGAGAAATGTTCCGGCTTCGCGTTCGGCGTAGGCATCGAACGTGTCGCCATGCTGAAATACGGTATTGATGATATCCGCAACTTCTATATCAACGACGCGCGTTTCCTGAAAATGTTCGATCGTTTTGACTGAGGGGGTGTGAAGAGATGAGATTAAGTTATAAATGGCTGAGTGAATATGTAGATCTGAACGGCATCACGCCGGAAGAACTTGCGGAGAAGATGACGACTGCAGGTCTTGAAGTGGAAGGCATCGAACCGATGGCACAGGGCACGAACCTCGTGATCGGCGAAGTCATGGAATGCCGTCCCCACAGCAATTCCGACCATCTTTCCGTTACGCAGACAAGGATCGGCGACGGACCGGAAGACGTATACCAGATCGTATGCGGCGCACCGAACTGCCGCAAGGGCCTGAAGGTCATCGTTGCGCTTCCCGGCGCAAAGCTTCCCGGCGGCACCATCGGCAACAAGCCCGTGCGCGGGGAAGACTCCAACGGCATGCTGTGCGCGCTGTTCGAGCTCGGTGTCGACAAAAAATATCTCCGTCAGGACCAGGTCGGCGGTATCGAAGAGCTTCCCGCCGATGCGCCTGTCGGGGAAAGGAACGTCCTCGAATGGCTCGGCTATGACGATACGATCCTGGATGTATCCCTGACGCCCAACCGTGCAGACTGCTCCGCAATGTGGAACATGGCGAAGGAAGTCGGCGCGATCCTGCACAGGAACGTCACCCTGCCGGATCTTTCCGCGTATGAAGATATCGGTGAGGAAGGTGACTTCCGCATCGCTTCGAAAACACCGAAATGCCCCGCGTTCACCGGCAAGACAGTCAACCATGTGGAAGTCGGACCTTCCCCGAAATGGATGACCGACTATCTCCATGCGGCAGGCATGAACTCCATCAACAACGTTGTCGATATCTCCAACTATGTCATGCTGGAAACAGGCCAGCCCCTGCATTTCTACAACCTTGCGAAGCTGCCTGCGAAGGAGATCACGGTCGTTGACGATATCGACATGAAGATGACAGCGCTCGACGGTGTCGAATTCGAGATCAAAAAGGGAGACCTCGTGATCACGACAGGCGGCGAGCCTACCGGCATCGCCGGCATCATGGGCGGTGAGGAATCCATGATCGACGAGACGACACAGGGCATCTTCATCGAAGCAGCACACTTCGACCAGGTCAGCGTCAGGCGCTCCTCCATCCGTCTGAACCTTCTGACGGAAGCAGCGCAGCGGTTCACGAAGGGCATCGAGCCCCTCGCCATGGAAAAAGCAGTCGCACGTTCTGTCGAGCTTCTCGCGAAATACGCGAACGCATCCGGCTTTGAAAAGACGGTGCAGTTCAATAAAGAACCGTATGAACCCACAGTCGTCAAAGAGACACTGTCCCACTGCAACGGCCTGCTCGGCACGGAATTCACGATGGACCAGGTCCGGGAGACGCTGGAATGGCTCGATTTCAAACCTCAGATCGACGGCGACGAGATCATTTGCCATATCCCGAGCTACAGGACCGATATCGAAAGACCCGCGGACATCGATGAGGAGATCATCCGTCTGATCGGTTTCGATTCCCTGAAGAGCACGCTGCCGTACATGGAAGCGACAGTCGGCCAGCTGACGCCTGCACAGGCACTGCGCAGGAATATCGGCTCGATCATGCGCGGCTTCGGCCTCAGCGAGATCGTCACCTATACGCTCGTAAACGGCACCTATGTGACAGACGGCTGTATGACCGATCAGGAAGCCATCGCGCTCTCGATGCCGATGAGCGAAGCACGCAGGTTCATCCGCAACAACCTGATCAACTCCGTTCTGGAATGCGTCCAGTACAACGAAGCGCACCAGAATGAAAACAACATGTTCTATGAGATCTCCAAGGTCTACGGGACAAAGGGCGAAGAAGAGAGGCTGGCGCTCGTTCTGGACGGAAGCCTGCAGGAAGACAGACTGCATAAGATCGACGTCAAGGGCGACTTCTACGCCATGAAGGGCATCCTGTATGCCATGCTCAGACGCATCGGCATTCCCGATGCACGCATCCGCGTAAAGGAGAACAAGGCAGATACGGATCATTTCCATCCGTACAGGAGCGCTGAGCTGTATCTCGACAACCAGATGATCGGCATCTTCGGCGAGCTCCATCCGGAATATGCGGGAAGGTTCGACCTGAAGCGGACGGTCTATGCCGAGATCCGGCTGGATCCGCTCTTCACCGTCAAGACCGGCAGGCTCAGGTTCTCTGCCCTTGACAGGTTCCCTGCAGTCTCCAGGGACATCGCACTCATCGTCAGCACAGACGTCACGGCACAGCAGATCCTTGAATCGATCCGCAAGGCGGGCAGGAAGATCATCCGCAATGCCGAAGTATTCGACGTCTACGAAGGCGAACATATCGAAAAAGGCAGAAAGTCAGTCGCGCTGCGCATCACCTACCAGTCAGCGGATCATACGCTGAAAGAGGAAGAGATCGCCGACGCACATCAGGCAATACTGAATAACCTCAGTTCCAGACTGAAGGCTGAACTTCGCGGTTAATAAACAGGAGGGGAGGCATCTCCTCCTTTTTTGGAAAGGAATCACAGATGGATCAGAAGAGATTATGCAGCCTCAGCGACGCGATCTGGGGATATGCGGAAACAGGTTTTACGGAAGAGAAATCCGCCAGGGCAATGGCCGGTTTCCTGCGTGACAGCGGGTTTGAAGTCACGGAAGGCATCGACGGCATGCCCACGGCGTATATGGGCGTATACGGTCACGGCAGGCCCGTGATCGATGTGCTCGCGGAATATGACGCTCTCAGCGGGATGAGCCAGCAGGCAGACGTACCGGAAAGAAGGCCGGTAACGAGCGCGGAAGACAACGGTCACGGCTGCGGCCATGAACTGCTCGGCGCCGGCGCGGTCGGCGCTGCCATCCTGCTGAAGGAATACCTGGAGAAGACCGGCAGGGAAGGCACGGTCCGGCTGGTCGGCTGTCCTGCCGAAGAGTCCGGTTCCTCCAAGGCATACCTTGCCAGGGACGGTTTCTTCAAAGATACGGACTGCGCCCTCACATGGCATCCGGCGGATTTCAATATGGTCTGTTCCGGTTCATCCCAGTCCTGCATCAGCCTGTTCTTCCGCTATACGGGCGTCAGCGCCCATGCGGCAGGTTCGCCGCAGCTCGGCAGGAGCGCGCTCGATGCGGCAGAACTGACGAATGTCGGCGTCAATTACCTGCGGGAACATATCGAAGACACGGACAGGGTCCATTACGCCTATCTCAACGTCGGCGGGAAAGCGCCCAATGTCGTCCAGTCGGAAGCGATACTGAAGTATTTCGTACGTTCAAAGAATAATCCTGACTGTGAAAGACTTCTGAAGCGTGTGATCCTCTGCGCGCAGGGTGCGGCGATGATGACCGAGACGAAGGTCGAAGTCATCTTTGACGAAGGCCTCTCCAACACAGTGCCGAACTTCACACTGGAGAAGGCTGCGCTGGAGGCTTTCCGGAAATGCGGCACGCCTTCCTATACGGAAGAGGAACTGGCCTACGCGAAGACCTTCCGCGATACATTTGACATGCAGGATGCGATGCGTTCGATCCCGCGCTGCGACGATCCCGCACGCCTGCGTCAGAATATGAAGGACAGCCCGATCAACGACTATCTCATCGAAGTGAAATCCTATGAGGATACGGAGATGGGATCCACGGATGTCGGCGACGTCTCCTGGGTCGTACCGACCGTGCAGATCAATACCGCATGCTTCGCATACGGGGCAGGGGCGCACTCCTGGCAGTGGGTCGCGCAGGGCACCTCGGCGATCGCGCACAAAGGCATGTTAAAGGCTGCCGAAGTGCTGGCCGAACTCGGCATCCGCCTGTTTGAAGATCCGCAGATCATCGAGGAAGCGAAAGCCGAACTGCAGGACAGGCTCGGCGGAGAGACCTATAAATGCCTGATCCCGGAAGATATCAGACCGCATATCTCAACGCTGGAGTAAGAAGATGAAAAGGATCACGATCGAAGATATCGCGAAGATCAGGGTCGTCAGCGATGTCCGCCTGAATCCTTCCGGCACAAAGGCCATCTACACTGTCATCACGCCGGACAGGGACAGGAATGCATACAGGAGCGACCTGTATGTACTGGATATTGGAACAGAAAAGTCTTTCCGGCTGACGAATACCGGGAAGGATTCTTCCTTCCTCTGGGAGGATGATGAGACGGTGCTGCTTATGAGCACGCGGACAGACGCGGACAGGCCTGCGCCGTTCGAAGAGAAAACGTCTTTTTACCGCATCCGCATCACCGGCGGCGAAGCCGTGAAGGCATTCGAAGCACCGTGCAATGTCCTGGACATGCGGCGCATCCGGCAGGGAATGTATGTCTTCAAGGTGCTGAAGGACGCGTACATGCCGAAGACGGAAGAGGACAAAGACTATCATGTATTCGATGAGCTCCCGTTCTGGGGCAACGGGAGGGGATATCTTTCCAAAAAGAGGAAAGTGCTCTGCCTGTTCGACGAGGAAACAGGGGAGCTGAAGCAGGTCACGCCGGACAATGCGGACACAGCCTACTTTGAAGTAAAAAGGGAAAAGGTCCTGTATGCCGCAAGACAGTGGGATGAGGTCATCCCGCTGACTTCCGGGATCTTTGTGTATGATATCCCTTCCGGCAGGACAGAAACCGTACTTCCCGGCGGCAGGGAGAGGATCGTCACAGCTGTGTTCGCGGATGACGGCATCCTCTATGCCGGTTCGGATATGAAGACATGGGGCTCTTCCCAGCTTGCGGATCTGAAACTGGTCACGGATGAAGGCTGCGAAGTCCTCTGTACGGCAGACGGGGCTTCCATGTTTGACAACCCGATGACGGACTGCGGCCGCAACAGCGGCAGGACCGGCATCTACAGGGACGGCATCTTCCGCTTCACGGCCATGAAGGGCTGCCGGACAGCCGTATATGCACTGCAGGAAAGGCGGATCGAAAAGGATACAGAGCTCGAAAACGGGACGGTGTTCTGTTTCGATACCGCAGGGGATACGATGGTATTCATCGGTGCGGAAAAGGACCGGACACCGGATGTGTATGTCGTCAAGGACGGCGCAAACCGGAAGGTGACGGCGCTCAATGAAGAATTCTTCCGCGATACGGCCCTCGCAGAGAGCGAATATATCCCGTTTACCGACAGGGACGGCGTCCGCATCGACGCATGGGCGCTGAAGCCGGCGGACTTTGAGCCGGACGGATCTTATCCGTGCGTCCTGGCTGTGCACGGCGGACCGAGGGCTGCGTACGGCGACCTGTTCTACCATGAACTGCAGATGTTCGCTGCGAACGGCTATTTTGTCATTTACTGCAATCCGAGAGGCTCGGAAGGCTACGGCGAGGAGTTCGCGGACATCCGCGGGAAATACGGCACGGTCGACTATACCGATATCATGGACCTTGCGGACCATGCGCTGCAGGTCTATCCGCAGATCGATCCGGAAAGGATGTGCGAAGAGGGCGGCTCCTACGGCGGCTTCATGTCCAACTGGATCGAAGGCCATACGGACAGGTTCGCGGCGATCTGCTCGCAGCGGTCGATCTCCAACTGGATCTCCGATTTCGGCTCCAGCGAGATCGGCATGTCCTTTGATGGCAACGAGACCGGCGCGACACCGTGGAGCGATCCGAAAAAGATGTGGGACCAGTCGCCGCTGCAGTTTGCCTGCAATGCGAAGACGCCGATCCTGTTCATCCATTCCCTGCAGGACTACAACTGCCCGCTGCAGCAGGGGCTGGAGATGTTCACAGCCATGAAGTATTTCCATGTACCTTCGAAAATGGTCATCTTCGAAGGTGAGAACCATAACCTGTGCCGCAGCGGGAAGCCGAAGCACCGTATCCGCAGGCTGCGCGAGATGCTGGAGTGGTTTGACAAGTATACAAAAAAATGATCCCGTCCGGGATCATCAGGGCCTGTTCCGCACAGGCCTTTTCGTTTTTACTGCAATAACGGCAAGCAGGGTGAGCAGGGATATCCATATGCATATCCTGCGGAGCCATGTGCCTTCGTATTCCAGCGTATAGGTTCCGGCCCCCGTGCTTTCGAACATGACGAGCGAAACGGAAGAGGGATGGGTATCGATCCTTTTCCCGTTTTTACAGACGGCATAGCCTTTGTACCAGGTGCGCGGCAGGACGATCATGCCTGTCTCGTCCGTCAGCGTGAAGCGCAGCGTGTCATAGTCTTCGGTGAATGCGATGTGCAGGTCATTCCCCGCCGCATCCGTGATCTTCCTTTCCCTTTCGCGGAAGTCCGGCGAGGATACGGGCAGGTAATCGCCGCCGGCGAGCTCGATGCGCGCGTAATAGGCAGAATAGCACGGGTCGCATACCGCGCCGCTTCTGACTTCATCCCAGGACATGTCCCCCGGGATGCCGAAGGTTCGTGAGAGCACAGGCAGCGTATGGTATACGGATTCCAGTGCCAGCAGTGCGATGACCGCACAGATACGTATGTCTTTCTTCAGGAATGCGCATACCGCATACGAAGCACTGACGGACAGCAGGGGTACGGCGACCGTATTCAGCCGCCACGGGAACTGCAGGACACCCAGGAAGGACAGGCTGTCCCACGGTATCCAGGAACCGCAGAGCACCAGGCACAGGGACCCGGTGACGGCAAGGACCGTGATACAGCTGCTCTTCTTCTCTTTCGGAAGGAAGAAGTAAAGGAACGATACGAATGTCAGGAACCAACCCGCATTCTCCAGCATCGTTTTCGTATGGCCGAGATCCCGTCCCGCCAGGCCGAATACCGTGCGGTTGGCGATATACTGCCACGGGTCCATCGCATAATAGCCAAGGGCAGCCCGGTCGTTGTAATGGCTGACGATCAGCTCCTGGCTCTTCAGCTGTTCGATCATCGGGAATGTGAAGAACAGGGTGACCAGGAAGGCGGTAAAGACGCCTCTGCACATCGTCAGGAATACCGGTTTCTCAACATGCCGGATCCGGATGAAGAACAGCAGCGCACACAGCAGGGCGCCCATCAGGAACGTCAGGTTGTGGCAGAAAACCAGGCCTGCAAGACCGCATGCCAGCGGGAACCAGGCATCCTCCTTTTCCCAGAGGATCCGGTACAGCGCTGCGATCAGGACCGGCAGGAAGATGAAGGAGAGCATCTCCCCCATTGCGCCGCGGACATAGATATCCGTGATGCGGTAGTTTGAGAATGTATAGGCAGCCGCAGCCAGGAAGGAAGCCGTACGGTCCTTTGTGATCCGGCGCGCGCATGCCAGCATCGAAAGACAGGCGAAGAATACCGACGCTGCCGCTGTCAGCTTGTACGCGTTCACGACGGACAGCCCGAGGATATGGAGCAGTGCCGGGATGAGCAGCAGCACGTCGCTGTAGAACAGCGAACTGGCATAACCGAAGTTCATATTCTCGCGCGGGTATATGCCGGGCAGGAGGTCCAGATGGCGGACCGCATTCGACAGGTGCTCGATGCGCGAGACATGGAAGAATGTATCGTGCTCGACCGGGAGGAAGTCCAGGACCGCATACGGGTACATCATGAGCGCTGTCAGTACGGCGCAGAAGACGATCTCCGGCAGCCATGCGGACAGCTTCTTCATCCGAAGTACCATCCGTCCAGCCATTCCAGATGGTGGATATAGTCCAGGGTCGTGCCGAAGCCGCATGTGACCGGCAGGAACAGCACGAATACGATGACATAGATGACCAGGAACACGATCACGGCTGCCTGTGTCTTCGCATCCCGGGCGAGCTTCGTGATCATCATCACGACCGCCAGGATCAGGAATACGGAAGCCGGATAGAAGTGATAGGCGAAGACGCACCTGCCGATGAGCAGGGCCCACGGTGCCAGTGCCGATACATAACCGACGAGGATCATCCAGGACTCTCTGTCCCTGTGGCGGATCACGTCATAGACGATGAAGAAGAACGCAGGAATGCCGGCCCACGTCAGCAGGGGGTTGGAGAAACAGGCGATCGTATGCACAGTCCCCTGCATGGAGCTGCCGTAGTAATACCAGATCGGCCGCAGGTCAAGGACCCACTGGATCCATGTGCTCTGGTACGGATGCGTCGCTTCAAGGTTCGCGTGGTATTTATACATATAGACACACTGTCTCCAGACATTCACGAAGGACCATGTGTCGTTCTTCCAGACACGGTCGGGGATGTAGGAGAAGGCATAGATCAGGATCGGGACGATGATGAACGAGATGATGCATACCAGGATGGACTCGACCAGCGCGGGTATGAATGTCTTTTCGATATGCAGGGCTTCTTCCAGTTCCCGGGGCTTCAGGAGTTCCCGGTGTTCGAGAAGCTTTTTCGCTTTGTAATATTCAATGCCGCGGGCGATCCAGTTCGCAAAGAGGATGACCGCCAGTCCTGCGGCCGTATAGCAGCCGGTCCATTTGGCAGCGATCGCGATGCCGGTGAAGATACCGCTCAGCACGAGCAGCCGGTACTGTTCGCCTTTGGGGGCGTCATAGAAGCTCAGCCTGCAGTAGCGGGCCATATACAGGAACATGATCAGGATGAACAGGACGCTGAACGGTTCGAGCGTGCCGATCCTGGACGTCGTGATATGCATGAAGTCGCCGGCAAGGAGTACGGAGCCGCATACCGATGCGAACGTCGAGGCGAACAGCGTCATGCACAGCAGGTACATGACAGGGATCATGCAGATGCCGGCAATGGCGCCGGGAAGCCTCCATGCCAGGGGGCTCATGCCGAAGAGCTTAATGGAGAGCGCCATCAGGTTCGTGCCGAGCAGGGGATGGACCGTCGCGTACATGTCCTGCCCGTTCGCGATCTCCCAGGCGTTGCGCGGGTGGTAGACTTCATCGAAATATCCCTGTGCGTAATAGACGGGATCGATGCTGAGCCGTTCCTGTTCGTCGATCATCAGGGCGGCGGGATAGAGCGAATCCCTGCAGTCATCCTTATAAACCTCGATCTTTACGAAATGGTCCAGGTTCCTGAGACCGATCTCCGTGACCGTATCCAGGCTGTTCTTTGAGACCAGTTTGATATAGCGGTAGTCCCAGTTCCCGTAGGTGATGCTGTAATGATAGATGCCTGTCTTTTCCAGCACCGCGGTCTGTTCCCAGATCTGCAGGTCGTTGGAACCGTAGATCGCGATATCGTGGAAGCCCAGCTGCCATCCTTCTTCGAGGGCGTTGTTGTCGCCTTCGCCGCTGATGGCATAGACGGCGTCAAACTTGGTTTCTTCCGGCAGGGTGAAGATGACGGTCTGTTCCGTACCGGAGGAAGGCTGCCACGTCGTGGAAGGGAATACAGGCGAACCGAGCAGGTGCAGCGATATCACGGCGTAGACAGCCGTGATCACCGCCATTGCCTGCAGGTCTTTTTTCTTCAGCGGCTCGTTGTACGAGGACGTCCTTACAAAGGACAGGGCGGAAACGGAAGCGTCGCGCTTCTTCTTCGGAACATACGGGAAAAAGCCTGCCAGTATATAGACGGACAGGGCAGCCAGCACACATTCCAGGATGAGGATGAGAAGTTCCGAATTCTGAAAAAGGGAAAGACTCAGCTGTCTCATAAAGCGCCTCCTCAGAATACTATTATGCCATATTTGCCATGGCAGATGCCGTGTAAAAATAAACTTGACACGCAATAGTGCGGTGCTACAATATATCGTGTTAGCAGTTAAAGACTGCGAGTGCTAAAAAATAGGAGGCGAATATGTTAAGACCTTTACATGATTATGTAGTACTGGAAAAGATCAAGGAAGAAGAAATGACCAAGAGCGGCATCATCCTGACGAAGGATCCGAAGGACCAGCCGAGCAAGGGTGTCGTCGTCGCTGTCGGCCCCGGCAGGACGGAAGACGGCAGGCTCGTTGAGACAGGGCTTGAAGCCGGACAGAGAGTCATTTATAAAAAGTATTCCGGCACGGAAGTTACAGATGACAAGAAAGATTATCTGCTGATCAAGGCTGAGGACATCCTCGCCGTGATCGAATAAGGAAGAGAAGGTGGATTTATGGCAAAAGAGATCAGATATGCAAAAGATGCGCGTCAGAAGATGCTCGACGGCGTCAATACACTGGCAGACGCAGTAAAGGTGACACTCGGTCCCAAGGGAAGGAATGTTGTCCTTGAGAAATCATTCGGTTCACCGATGATCACGAACGACGGCGTTACGATCGCAAAAGAGATCGAACTTGAAGACAAGTTCGAGAACATGGGCGCAAAGCTTGTCTATGAAGCAGCCAACAATACGAATGAGACAGCAGGCGACGGCACAACGACAGCTACGCTGCTGACCCAGGCAAT
The DNA here is from genome assembly GCA_024698805.1 of Solobacterium sp. Taxonomy (GTDB): domain Bacteria; phylum Bacillota_I; class Bacilli_A; order Erysipelotrichales; family Erysipelotrichaceae; genus Bulleidia. Next base: position 1,549 of record JAILQT010000016.1, on the reverse strand, counting down.
GATCACAAACGGCCTCAAGGCGGTCGATAAAGGCGCAAACCCCGTCCTGATGCGTGAAGGTATCGAAAAGGCAGCGACAGCGGCAGCTGACGTACTGCTGAACAATTCCAAGCAGGTCGAGACAAACGACGACGTACGCAATATCGCTACGATCTCCAGCAGCAGCGAAGAGATCGGCCGGATCATCGCCGAGGCGATGGCAAAGGTCGGCAACGACGGTGTCATCAACGTTGATGAGTCCCGTTCCTTCGAGACAGTCCTTGAGATGACGGAAGGCATGCAGTATGACAAGGGTTATGTTTCCCCGTACATGGTCTCCGACAGGGACAAGATGGAAGTTACACTGGAGAACCCGTTCATCCTCGTGACCGACCAGAAGGTCAACACGATCCAGGATATCCTGCCGGTGCTCGAGGAAGTCGTCAAATCCAACAAGCCGCTGCTGATCATCGCGGATGATTATGACAACGAAGTCATGAGCACCCTCATCATCAACAAGCTGCGCGGCACATTCAACGTCGTAGCCACAAAGGCTCCCGGCTTCGGCGACAACGCGAAGAACCAGCTCAGCGACATCGCTGCGATGACAGGCGCGAACTTCTACGCCAAGGATCTGAATATGAACCTGAACGACATGACGGTCATGGACCTCGGTTCCGCAAAGAAGGTCGTCGTCGCGAAGGACAAGACAACGATCATCGACGGCCAGGGCGACAAAGCTGCTGTCCAGGCACGCATCAGCGAGATCAAAACAGCGATCGAGCTGACAAAGAGCGATTACGACAAGAAGAAGCTCCAGGAACGTCTGGGCAAGCTCTCCAACGGCGTCGCGCTGATCAAGGTAGGCGCTATGACAGAGACAGAGCTCAAGGACAAGAAGCTCCGCATCGAGGACGCGCTCAACGCTACGAAGGCAGCTGTTGAGGAAGGCGTCGTCACAGGCGGCGGCCTTGCGCTCATCCAGGCTTATCTCGCTGTCAAGGATACGCTCAAATCCGATATCGTCGACGTGCAGAGAGGCATCAATGTCGTTCTCGATGCACTCAAGCAGCCGATCATGCAGATCGCTGAGAATGCCGGCTTTGACGGCAACGAGATCCTCGAGAAGCAGCTCGCTGCAGAAGGCAACACCGGCTTCAACGCCAAGACAGGCGAATGGACAGATATGTTCGAAGCAGGTATCATCGACCCGACAAAGGTCACAAGGAGCGCCCTGCTCAACGCTGCCAGCATCTCCGGCCTGTTCATCACGACCGAAGCTGCAGTCGCAGAGATCCCCGCACCGGAGCCTGCAGTTCCGGCAATGCCCCAGTATTAATAAACTGATTGTAAAGACCGTCCGTCACGCTGTGACCGGCGGTCTTTTTTCACGAAAAAAAGAAGGAGATCTGCGTCCAATGCCGGTAAGTTAAGGCAATTGACAAACGAAATGAATTAATCATGGTTCTCATCAATATGATGGGGACCATTTTTTCTTTTGAATTTGTTCTATCGGACTTGACAGAATGGTTAAAATCGGGGCCGCTTCGCGGCCGTCGTTAAAGGTGAG
>JAILQT010000012.1 GCA_024698805.1 Solobacterium sp. | reverse complement strand
TATAACTGATAATTCAATAATGAGCCTTACATCATTCGATGTTTTTTCGTCATGCATGATGATTATTTAGATAAGAAAAGTCTGCAGATATGGCTAATAATGCTTCTGCAGACTTCTTCTTAACTTAATGACGTTGCCCATGCGGGGGCTTTTTTCAATATGTAAGCGTTAACATTGAAATTGTTTGCAGGATAAGGCTTTTTTTGACTTTCGGGATGATAATTGTTTTACACAAAAAACACATAATGTGATATAAATAGACTTGATATGTAAAAAAGTGGGAGGCAAACCTGTATGAATAAACAAGTACATATTACTGAAGTAGTGCTGCGTGACGCGAACCAGTCACAGATCGCGACGCGCATGCCCAGATCCGATTTCGAAGGCATCCTCGAAACAATGGATCAGGCAGGCTATTATTCCATGGAAGTCTGGGGCGGCGCAACATTCGATTCCTGTCTCAGATATCTGGATGAAGATCCGTGGGAAAGGCTGCGCTTCATACGCTCAAAGGTAAAGAATACAAAGCTGCAGATGCTGTTGAGGGGACAGAATATCCTCGGCTACAAGCATTATTCGGATGATACTGTCCGCGCCTTTGTCCGCAAATCGATCGAGAACGGCATCGATATCATCCGTATCTTCGACGCGCTGAACGACCCGATGAACATGGCTACGGCGATCGACGAATGCCTGAAGGCAGGCGGACATGCGCAGGGTACGATCTGCTATACGATCAGCCCGATCCATACGTTCGAGAACTACGTTGAACTGGGCAGGAAGCTTGAATCCATGGGATGCAATTCCATCTGCATCAAGGATATGGCAGGCATCATGAGCCCGAAGGTCTGCTACGACCTCGTATCGGCACTTACGAAGAACGTCAGTATCCCCATCTATGTCCATTCGCATTCGACGACAGGACTTGCACAGATGACGCTGCTCAAGGCAGTCGAAGCCGGCGCTGCCGGCATCGATACGGCGATCTCCATCTTCTCGGGCGGCACGTCGCATCCTTCCACAGAGTCCACAGTCTATGCGCTTGAAGAGATGGGCTATGACACAGGCGTTGACCTGAAGGTCTGCCAGAAGATCAATGACCATTTCAAGCCTGTCCAGGCACGTTTCCTCAAGGAAGGCGGCCTGAATCCTTCCGTACTGACAACGAAGATCGACGCCCTCAACTACCAGATCCCGGGCGGCATGCTTTCCAACCTGATCTCCCAGCTGACTGCGGTAAATAAGCTCGACCAGCTTGACGCCGTCCTGCAGGAGACGCCGCGTGTCAGGAAAGACATGGGTTACCCGCCCCTGGTCACACCGATGAGCCAGATGGTCGGCGTCCAGGCAGTTACGAACGTCCTCCTCGGCGAGAGATACAAATCGATCTCCAAGGAAGTCAAATCCTACTGCAGGGGCGAATACGGCGCACCTCCCGCTCCGATCAGCGAAGACCTGATGAAGAAGGCGCTCGGTGATGAGAAGCCGTTTGAAGGCCGCTATGACGATACGATCGAACCGGAGTTCCCCGCTGCCAAAGCATATCTCGGCGCCCTGGCACAGAGCGACGAGGATGTCCTGAGCTACATCGCGTTCCCGCAGCAGGCGGAAGCGTACCTCAGGTCGCGTGAGGAAAAGAAAGCCCTCAAGGTCTCTTATACGATCCGGGAGGCTGAGTAAATATGGGGATCCTGGAGGCACTGATCATAGCCGCGTCCGGATTCCTGACCGTATTCTTCATGCTCGTGCTGCTGTGGTTCATCATCCAGATGATCAACAAGGCAGTCACGGCGATCGAAAGAAAGACGGAAAATCCGGTAAAACCGTCCCTTGCGGCAGAACCTGCTGTCATAGAGCCTGAGATGCCTGCACAGCCGGCACAGACATACGGCGGCGAGATCGCCCTGTATGATGTTGATGAAAAGACAGCCGCGTGCATCATGGCGATCATCAGCGATGAGACAAAGATCCCTCTGAACCAGCTGATCTTCAGATCGATCCGAGCGATGGACTAAAGGAAGGAAAGATATATGAGATATATTGTTACGCTTAACGGCAAAAAATACGAAGTCGAAGTTGAAAAGGGTGAAGCGACCGCAGTCTATGCAGGACCTGCAGAGACCGTGACAGCGGAAGCACCCGCTCCCGCACCCGCAGCAGCACCCGCTCCCGCACCCGCAGCAGCACCCGCAGCGCCTGCAGTCCCTGCAGGTAAGGGCGATCCTGTCCGCTCACCGATGCCCGGCACGATCCTCGATGTCAAAGTCGAGATCAACCAGTCGGTCAAAGAGGGAGACGTCCTCTTTATCCTTGAAGCGATGAAGATGGAGAATGAAGTCGTTGCACCGCGCGACGGCACGATCACATCCGTAACTGTAAACAAAGGCAACTCCGTACAGACTGACCAGGTACTGGCAACACTGCAGTAAGGGGATGCCGCATGAATATTCTTGATATTTTAGGTATGATCTTCCAGGAATCCGGTTTTGCCGGACTCATCGAAGATCCCAGATACCTCGTCATGATCCTGGTCGCATGCCTGCTGCTGTATCTCGGCATCGGCAAGAAATACGAGCCGCTGCTGATGATCCCGATCGCATTCGGCGTGCTGCTTGCGAACCTGCCCCGCACCGGCATCACAGACGGGCTGATCCATTATCTCTCGCTCGGTGTCGAATACGGCATCTATCCTTCGCTGGTCTTCCTCGGAACCGGCGCAATGACGGATTTCGGGCCGCTGATCGCCAATCCTTCGTCCCTGCTGATGGGCGCAGGCGCACAGTTCGGCATCTTCACGGCTTTCCTGCTCGCGCTTGTCCTCGGCTTTGAACCGAAGGTCGCGGCAGCGATCGGCGTGATCGGCGGTGCCGACGGACCGACAGCGATCCTGACAGCTTCCAAGCTGGCGATGGACTTCCTGCCGGCGATCGCGATCGCGGCATATTCCTATATGGCGCTGATTCCGATGATCCAGCCGCCGCTGATGCGTTTATGCACGACGGAAACAGAACGCAAGACGGTCATGAAGCAGGCGCGCAAGGTCTCCAAGACAGAGCGCATCATCTTCCCGATCGCCGTTACGATCTTTGTCGTCCTGCTGATCCCGGATACAGCACCGCTCGTCGGCATGCTGATGTTCGGCAACCTGCTGAAGGAAACAGGCCTGACGGACAGACTGAGCGATACGGCGCAGAATGCGCTGACGAATATCGTCATCATCTTCCTCGGCGTCTCCGTAGGCGCCAAGGCTGTCGCTACGACATTCCTGACATTAAGGACGATCGAGATCATCGTCCTCGGCCTGATCGCATTCTCATTCTCAACGATCGGCGGCCTGCTGATCGGCAAGATCATGTACAGGGTGACAGGAGGAAAGATCAACCCGCTGATCGGTTCTGCAGGCGTCTCCGCAGTCCCTATGGCTGCGCGCGTCAGCCAGATCGAAGGCCAGAAGGCAAATCCTTCCAACTACCTGCTCATGCATGCCATGGGTCCCAACGTCGCAGGCGTCATCGGCTCTGCTGTCGCTGCGGGCTTCATGCTGAAAATGTTCGGATCCTGGTGATTATACGCTGCTTCGGCAGCGTTTTCTTTTTGCCGTGCATCTGCTGTATGAAACTTGTGCAAATGCCAACCAAGTATGTATTGCTGAAGGATAAGCAGATATGATACGTTTAGGGTGTCATGAAAGCGCATACATCATAACCGGGGGAAACATGCGCTTAATTGATCTAAAGGAGAAATAATGAACAAGAAAATCGCAACAGCTTTTCTGGCATGCATCTTTATGATCGCAGGTTGCTCCAGCGGCGCAGGCTCCGCTGCCTCTGCCGCATCTTCCGCGGAAGAGGAAGCTGCTGAAGAAACAGCAGAAGAAACGCAGGAAGAAACACAGGAAGAGACACAGGAAGAGACACAGGAAGAAACTGCAGAAGAAGGAAAGACCTATGCAGTGAAGTTCGGCGCAGTCGTTACCGATGCCGGACAGTATGTCGACCGTATGATCATCGACTTCGGCGATGAGACGATCTCCGGTGTTGAAAATGACACGTTTGAAGTATTCATGACTTCAACTGTCGATTACGGCGCGGAAAAGGGAAACCCGTACGCATATTTTGACGCATCGCAGCCCCTGCAGGTCGTCAAGACCGAGACAGACGGCGGCGTCGTAACAGTCTACTTCAACCAGGCACAGGCACCGACACTGACATGGCTCGGTGAAGGCAGGAACTATCCTGCGGTCCTGGAATTCAAAGTGGAACAGAAGAAGGAACTCACAGCCACGACAAAAGACGGCAGGGACCTGACCTTCACAGCTTCGTATACATGTGACGCTGCTTCCTATAAGGACCTCGAGTGCGAGGAAGTCGCTGCTTTCGAGGATGTCCAGGATGAGATCAACTACCAGTTCCACAAAGGCTCCAATGACAAGCTGATCGTCTTCTTCCACGGAAACGGCGAAGGCGACTTCCCTGTCAAGGACACAAACAATAATATCGCGCAGATCCTCGCCAACAGGGGCGGTGCAGCGTGGGTAAGCGAAGCGCAGGAAGTATTCGGCGACGCTTATGTCATGGCATTCCAGGCCCCGAACATGTGGTACTTCGCTGTCAAGGACAACCTGCTGGAACCCTGCTACAATGAGATCCAGGCAGTCATCGAAGCCAACGGCATCAACCCTGACGAAGTATACCTGTCCGGCGCATCCGCAGGCGGATTCATGTGCACAAGGATGATCATTGCGTATCCCGACCTGTTCAAGGCTGCGATGATCAACTGCCCTGCACTCGACGCTGCCAACGCAAGAAGCGAATCCGAAGATGCGATCCCCACAGACGAAGAACTTGCAAAGCTGAAGGACGCCAAGACAGCGATCTGGCTCGTGCAGGGTGAAACAGACAGCTCCGTAGACCCCGAACTCTGCTCAAAGAGGATCTGGGCGATCATCACGGAAGGCGCTGACATCACCGAGACGCACTTCGACGGCGACAAGGGCATCGCTTCCGGCTTCACGACGTATGAAACATCCGACAACCGTTACAAACTGTCCCTGTATGAAACGGAAGACCTGGCAGAAGTCACAGGCATCTCCGGCGAGACAAGACAGGGCGGCAAGCTGAAATTCGCGGAAGACTATGACCAGGACGGTGAATACACCGAAGTCAAGTACAGCGACCACTGGTCATGGATCTATACACTCAGGAACAATCCTGAGGCTGCAGACGGCACACACATCTGGCAGTGGGCTGCCGGTGCCGAATAAGATCTGATTCATTCGCACTAAGGAAGTGGTCCCGGCACTTCCTTTTTGTTTCTCTTTACGGCTGCCTTCTGTTCTTTTGGCAGCAACACTGGTATAATAGGGGATACACGGAGGTAAAGCATGTCGGAGAAAGCAGCAGGAAAAGGTATACGTGTAGGCAGGGACCAGTCCGTCATGGATGCCATGGAGAAGGCGATCCCGCACTGGATCCATGAAAAGATCGATGATCCTTCCTATTTCGGCGGATTCAGATATGCCAGGAACTGTACATGTTCCGTATGCGGATATGAAGCCTCATTTGAAAAGGAAAAGTGTCCGCACTGCGGCACAGTCATGCAGCATATCAAAGGAATATAAGCTGAGCGATCAGCTTTTTTCTTTTTTATGGCTGTATGTGATAGTTTTTTCACATGATTTTTATGCTTTCCGGTTTATTTTTGCATAAAAAAATATTAGAATAGCGTGTGGAATCGGTTTTTTAACCGGGAGGAGATTATCGAACATATGAGTAAGATTGATTTAACAAAATACGGTATTACCGGTACAAAAGAGATCGTCTACAACCCTTCCTATGAATTCCTTTATGAGGAAGAGATGAATCCGGAACTGACCGGCTATGACAAGGGTGTTCTCACGGAACTGGATGCAGTCAACGTAATGACAGGTATCTACACAGGACGTTCGCCTAAGGATAAATACATCGTTATGGATGAGAATTCCAAGGACACTGTCTGGTGGAACTCACCGGAATATCCGAATGACAACCATCCCCTTTCCGAAGAGAGATGGGAGATCCTGAAGGAACTCGCACGCAGACAGCTTTCTGACAAAAGACTGTTCGTCGTTGACGCATACTGCGGCGCAAACAAGGATACACATATGGCTGTGCGCTTCATTATGGAGGTCGCATGGCAGGCACACTTTGTCAGAAACATGTTCATCAAGCCGACAGACGAAGAACTTGAGACATTTGAACCTGACTTTGTCGTATACTGCGCATCCAAGGCAAAGGTCGACAACTATAAAGAGCTTGAACTGAACTCCGAGACAGCCGTCGCCTTCAATATCACAAGCCGCGAGCAGGTCATCATCAACACATGGTACGGCGGCGAGATGAAGAAGGGCATGTTCTCCATGATGAACTACTATCTGCCGCTGAAGGGCATCGCTGCGATGCACTGCTCCGCAAATACAGACATGGAAGGCAAGAACACAGCGATCTTCTTCGGCCTTTCCGGCACAGGCAAGACAACGCTTTCCACAGACCCGAAGCGTCTGCTGATCGGCGATGACGAGCACGGATGGGATGACGACGGCGTCTTCAACTTCGAAGGCGGCTGCTATGCAAAGGTCATCAACCTCGACAAGGATTCCGAACCGGATATCTACAACGCGATCAGACGCGATGCGCTGCTCGAGAACGTAACTGTTGACGCAGAAGGCAAGATCGACTTCGCAGACAAGAGCGTTACGGAGAACACACGTGTCTCCTACCCGATCGACCATATCGAAAAGATCGTCCGTCCTGTATCCGCAGGCCCTGCAGCAGAGAACGTGATCTTCCTTTCCGCTGACGCATTCGGCGTACTGCCCCCTGTATCCATCCTGACACCGGAACAGACACAGTACTATTTCCTCTCCGGCTTCACAGCGAAGCTGGCAGGAACAGAGCGCGGCATCACAGAACCCACACCGACATTCAGCGCATGCTTCGGACAGGCATTCCTCGAACTCCATCCGACAAAATATGCGCAGGAACTCGTTAAGAGAATGGACAGGAGCGGCGCAAAGGCTTACCTTGTCAACACAGGCTGGAACGGAACAGGCAAGCGTATCTCCATCAAGGATACCCGCGGCATCATCGACGCGATCCTGAACGGCGACGTAAACAAGGCCCCGACAAAGAAGATCCCGTATTTCGGCTTTGAAGTACCGACAGAACTGCCGGGCGTAGATACAGGCATCCTCGATCCCCGCGACACATACGCAAACAGTGCGGAATGGGATGAGAAGGCAAAGGATCTCGCATCCAGATTCATCAAGAACTTCCACAAGTATGAGTACAACCCTGCAGGCAAGGCGCTTGTCGCAGCAGGCCCCCAGCTTGACGAAGAATGATCTGAATCCCCGAAACAGGCGCAAGCCTGTTTTTTGTCTTCCGGGAACTGGTATTTGCGAAAACATGCGTTATCAGTGTATAGTACTGTAGTTAAGGAGGTCCTTATGGAAAAGATCAGGATGAATACGCCGCTCGTGGAGATCGACGGCGATGAGATGACGAGGATCCTGTGGAAGATGATCAAGGATGAACTGCTTCTGCCGTTCGTTGATCTGAAGACAGAATATTACGATCTCGGCCTGCCCCACCGCGATGAGACAGACGACCGGGTAACGATCGACGCAGCCAATGCGATCAAAAGATACGGTGTCGGCGTCAAATGCGCAACGATCACGCCGAATGCCGCAAGGGTGAAGGAATATGACCTGAAGGATATGTACAGAAGCCCGAACGGGACGCTGCGCGCGATCCTGGACGGCACTGTATTCCGTACGCCGATCCTGGTGAACGGCATTGAACCCTGTGTTTCAAACTGGAAGAGTGCGATCACGATCGCAAGACATGCGTATGGCGACGTATACAAGAATACCGAAGCTGTGATCCCGTCTGCGGGAACGGCATACCTCGTATTTGAAGCCGAAGACGGTACCGTCACAAAGCAGGAGATCTTTGCGTTCAGGGGTCCCGGCGTGCTGCAGGGCATGTACAACACGGACAGTTCGATCTTCAGCTTTGCGAGAAGCTGCTTTGCCTATGCGCTCTCGGTCAGGCAGGATCTCTGGTTCTCAGCCAAGGATACGATCTCGAAGAAATATGACGGCAGGTTCAAGGAGATCTTTGAAGATGTCTATGAGAATGAATATAAAGAGAAGTTCAAAGAAGCCGGCATCACGTATTTCTATACGCTGATCGACGACGCAGTCGCAAGGATCATGAAGTCCGAAGGCGGCATCGTCTGGGCATGCAAGAACTATGACGGCGATGTCTTCTCGGATATGCTGAGCAGCGCGTTCGGTTCGCTGGCAATGATGACATCCGTGCTTGTCTCGCCGGACGGATACTATGAATACGAAGCCGCGCACGGCACCGTGCAGAGACATTACTACAAATACCTTGCCGGTGAGGAGACCAGCACGAACTCCGTGGCGACGATCTTCGCCTGGACCGGCGCACTCCGCAAGAGGGGCGAGCTGGACGGCATCAAAGAACTGGAAGGATTCGCGGACAGACTGGAAAATGCTGTTAAGGACACGATCGAGAGCGGTATTATGACCGGCGACCTCATCCGCATCACATCCCTGAAGGAGACCACAAAGGTGAACAGCCTGGAATTCATCCAGGCGGTGCGCCGTACCCTGGAAGCTTCTTTCTGAAAAAGTCTGGTCTTTTTCCCCGTGCTTCCCTACAATGAAGACAGGAGGTTCGGAAAATGATGGATATCGAACAGGCTAAAAATACAGTTAAGGAATTCAGTGCACAGGCGGAAGAACTTATCAAAGATCCCTCAAAGATCGAAGACCTGCTGCAGAAGCTTGAGGCAAAGCTGAAGGAAGTGCCGACTGTCGGAACATCCCTGGCAAAGGTGCCCCTTGTCATATCGCTCGTACGGAGCTACATCACGAAGGAATATACGGAGATCTCCCCGAAGGTCATCGCTTCCCTGACAGGTTCATTCATTTACCTCATCAAGGGGAAGGACCTGATCCCCGATAAGACGCCGCTGATCGGCTATGCGGACGATATCGCTGTGTTCGCAGGCGCGCTGATGATGTGCGAGCCCGAACTGAATGCATATGCAGAGTGGCGCGGCACGAAGGATCCCGATCCGGAAGAAGCAGCCGAATAAAACATGGAGCCCCCGGAAGGAGGGCTTTTCTTTGCGCTTTATACAAACGGATGTAGAATTACACTGTGAAAACGGAAATCACTGACAGGAGGGAGAAGATGAAAAAAGAATACAGGCTGTATAACATACTGTTCCCTTTGTGGATGCTCATATGGCTGCCGACATGGCTGTGGCTGTTCCTGATCCCTGCGAACTACCTGATCGACTACGCGGTCTTCCGCAGGACGATGGCGCATCTGAAGATCAAAGACTATGTGAAGAAAGCGCGGAAACATGCCTGGAAGATCTGCCTGATCGGTTTTCTTTCCGACCTGGTCGGGGCGGTGGTCCTGCTGGAGACAGACCAGTACCTGTACGGGAAAGGGACAGAAGCCAGTCATACGATCGCAAGCAATATCGCCTATAACCCGTTCGGGGATATATACAGTTTCCTCATCGTCATGCTGGTGGTCGCCCTGTCAGGCACGTGCATATACTTCTTCAACAGCCTCCTGCTGAAGCGGGACAGGGACCTGGATGAAAAACAGATACACCGGATCGCGCTGAACCTGGCACTGATCACGGCACCGTACCTGTTCCTGTTCCCGTCCTACCTGCTGTATCACTGAGTAAACTGATCTGAAAAGACCCGCAGATTTCTGTATCTGCGGGTCTGTACTGTTCAGTCCTGTACATTCTGGAATTCGACGAGATAGCCGTCGGGATCACTGAGGAAAAAGGAAAAGACAGGGAAGTCCGGATGTTTTGCAGGTCCCCGGAAGACCGTACATCTGTCCTTCAGTTCTTCATACTTTTCCAGGACTTCTTCGGAAGAAGAAAGGTTCACGGACAGGCATGCGCCCTGCGGTCCCGAAAGGGGAGGCCTGCCGTCTTTATACTGACAGAATCCCCAGAAGCCGGCCCCGGTATCGAAAATATACAGGGAATCGGACTGCTGGCTGTCGATGCGCAGTCCGAGCAGGTCATGATAAAAATGTACTGTCTTTGCGATATCCGTGCACGGGAAAAACACGACGCTGCTGTATGGCTTCATGGATGACCTCCTGTTTTTGCACAAAGAAAGATCCCCTGTCCTGCAGACAGGACAAAGGACCGTTTCAAATCATAAAACTATTTCAGTTCGTAGAGATAGTGGTACAGCGCACCGATCATGTTGGCGTCATTGCCGAATGCGCACGGTACGACGTCCGGTCTGGACGCAGGCGTACGGCCTTCCAGTTCCTTAAAGAGCTCGTCCATCTTCCGGTTGATCGTTTCCAGCAGCACCGGCTGCTTGGAGATGCCGCCGCCGATCGAGTATCTTTCCAGATCGAGGATCAGCTGCAGGGACATGATGCCGGTAACGACTGTGTCGCAGAAATAATCCAGCACCTTCATCGCCTGTTCGTCGCCTGCGTTGACTGCATCGAAGAACATCCTGCCGTTGACTTCATTGACGTCTTTGCCGATGAGGTACGCGTAATCGCCGACCAGCGCAGCCGTGCTGCTGATGCCTGCCCAGCTGCAGCCTTTGGCATATCTTTCATCCCAGTGGCCGCCGATGCCGGAGAATTCGCCGGCTGCGAATGTCGTGCCGCGGTACAGTTTCCCGTCAATGATGACGGATCCGCCGATGCCGGTTCCGAGCGTGATGACGGAGCCGTTTGAGAAGCCCTTCATGGAGCCTCTCCAGAGCTCTGCGAGCGCTGCGGCCTTCGCGTCGTTCTCCACGCAGAAGGGGACTGTGATGACATCTTTCATCGCTTCGGGCAGATTGACGCCGTTCACATATTTCAGGGCGCCGCTCGTATAGAAATACCCGGTCTGTGAATCGATCCTGCCGGGAGCGCTCATGCAGACGGCTTCGATCTGTTTGTCTTCATACTTCGCATAGATCTCCCCGATCGCTTTCATAAAGCTTTCCAGACTGTCGCGGGGCGTGGGGATCTCGTCTTTTTCCAGGATCTCGGCATTCTCATCCATCAGTGCATATTTGATGTTTGTTCCGCCTACGTCGATCGTCAGATAGTTGCTCATGCTGTACTCCTTCTTTAATTATGAATTTCTGATTGCCTCCAGGAGGGCATTGTACAGGGTCCCGTTTTTGACGGCTTCAACATTGCCGCCGAGGACTTCCGCAAGTCTGAACGCGAACGGGAACGTTGTCGCAGGCCCCCGGCTTGTGATCAGGTTCCCGTCTTCAACGACCATCATATCCATTCTGCTGTTGTCATCGACATAGTCAGCGTCACGGAACATATCCCTGTATTTGTCTGCCGGATAGGACGTCAGCGTCCTTCCCGCAGAGATCCCTGCTTCCTTCAGGACCATCGGTCCTGCGCAGATCGCAGCGACGTACTTTTTTTCATTGTCGAACTTTCTGACCCATTTTGCAACAAGATCGCATTTCCTGAGGTTCTCCGCACCGGGCATCCCGCCGGGAATCACGACCATGTCATAGTCATCAAAGATCTCTTCGGAAATGATCCTGTCTGCTTTGACCCAGATGTCATGGCTTCCCCTGACCATTTCGCCTTCGATGGAAACGGAGTCGGCCTGTACGCCAGTCCGTCTGAAAATGTCGACAACAAACAGGGATTCACCTTCTTCGAATCCGTCTGCCAGTAATACTGCTGCTCTTTTCTCTGTCATATTTTTCACCTCACAGCTGCAATATAACCGATATATTCTGATATTACCATGCATTTCCACATTTCGGAAATACAAGGTTGAAATACAATGCTGTCAGCATAGAAACCGTACCGTATCCGTGCGGAAGGCATTCCGTGAAATTGTCTGCCGCCATCCTGTAAAAAGACGGTTCTGACCATATTGTTAAGCGGTAAAGAATGATAGAATGAACTAAAGGATCACCGTACATAACCATGGAATGGGGGATAATCATATGATCAGAAACGATGAAGGCGCTGTTGCGCTCAAACACAGGGTAGTAGAAGGTATCTCAAGGCTTGCGTGGAACGACGAACTGAATGAAGATACAAAAGATGAGCTTATTCATTCGATCTCTCCGGGACCGCATGCAACATGGCGCTGCTGTGTATACAAGGAGAGGGAGATCCTCCGGTGGAGGATCCGCCTCGCGGAAAACAAAGACGCTTCACCGCTCAAACCGGTGAACAATATCATCCAGGTCATCGATCCGGCATGCGAGGAATGTCCTCTTTCCTCGTACGCGGTAACGGACAACTGCCGTCTGTGCCTCGGCAAAGCCTGCCTGAATTCATGCAGGTTCGGCGCGATCACGATGACGGATACACGTGCAAGGATCGATCCGAACAAGTGCAGGGAGTGCGGCATGTGCGCCAGTGCATGTCCGTACGGTGCCATCGCGCATCTGATCCGTCCCTGCAAGAGGCCATGCCCGGTCGATGCGATCTCCTATGACGAATACGGCATCTGCGTGATCAACGAGGAGAAATGCATCCGCTGCGGACAGTGCATCCATTCGTGCCCGTTCGGCGCGATCGGCTCCAAGGTACATGTACTGGATATCATCAAAGCGATCAAAGAAGGCAAACAGGTCTATGCGATGTGCGCACCTGCCATCGAAGGGCAGTACGGCGGCGATATCTCCATGGCTGCGATCCGCGCGGCACTGAAGAAAGCCGGTTTCACGGACATGGTGGAAGTAGGCCTCGGCGGCGATATGACCGCTGCCTACGAATCCGCAGAATGGGCGGAAGCGATCGGGGAAGGCAGGAAGATGACGACATCCTGCTGCCCTGCGTTCATCAACCTGCTCATGCGGCATTACCCGGACGTATTTGAAAAGAACATGTCTTCGATCGTCTCGCCGATGTGCGCTGTATCGCGCTTCCTGAAGGCAAGGCATCCGGACTGCATCACGGTATTCATCGGCCCGTGCATCGCGAAGAAATCGGAATCACAGGAGATGGGCATCGAAGGAAACGCCGACTATGTACTGACATTCGGCGAGATGACTTCCATGCTGAAAGGAAAGGACATCGAGCTGGAACCTGTCGCGGAGACCTATCAGGAATCCTCCGTATTCGGCAAGGGCTTCGCGTCATCCGGCGGCGTCGCCAGCGCTGTGATCGAATGCATGAAGGAACGCGGCCAGGATACCGATGCGATCAAAGTCAGGAAATGCACCGGCGGGAAAGACTGCATCGTCGGCGTCAAACTCCTGCAGGCAGGAAGACTGCCGGAGGACTTCATTGAAGCCATGATCTGTGAAGGCGGCTGTGTCGGCGGTCCTTCCAGACATGCGGCGGAGAACGAGGTCCGCAAAGCGAGGGCATCGCTGATCGCACAGGCAGACAGGAGGGGCATCCTGGATAACCTGGAAGACTATCCGATGGATTCCTTCTCCATGGTCCGCGGCGAGATGAACAGGCCCGGCAGGGATTGACCTTCGTACAGCTGCATCCGTAAAAGTGTGAATATCACACCTCTGCAGCAAAAAAAGACACATGACGACCGGTCTGCACGCATATGTGCAGCCGGTTTTCTCATGCCGGCGTCTTTGCGAAATCTTAATGGAATTTATATGTCAGATACTGTGTATTCACTTCTGACTATGTGATATGCTCATAGCAGAAAAGCAGAGTGCTGCGTGCCCATGCAGTACCAAACATCATTTCCGTGATCCGAAAGATCACCGGAAGCAGGTATAAGGAGAAGAACCATGAAGAAAACAAAACATTCGCTGATCTTTCTGACAGCGCTGTGCTTTATTCTCAGCGCATGCCAGAGCGGCACACAGTCATCTTCTGCGCCCGGCTCAGCTGAAGGCGAACCCGGTTCCGAGACAGCCGTACCGGATTCGGAATCTGCAGAACCCGGATCTGAAACGGCAGAAGCCGATTCGGAAAAAGCCATGGAGAACTTCCTCGCCAAACTGGAGGAAGGAAACTATGTCCTGAATGCAGCCGGCTACCTGAAGACCACCGTAGCATCAAGGGACCAGGTGACCTTTGAATACACGGAGGATAATTACAATGATTTCACTGTCATGAGCGTCAATGATGAAACCTTCCAGGCTATCATAACAGACGGAGCGCTTGAAGAAGCCAGGTACCTCGGTGAAGGACAGGCGATCGAAGCTGCAGCAGTCAGACTGCCGAATTACTGGATGGACGAGAGCGTCTCCGACGGCAATATCTGGAATCTCTTCTACAACACGCCGGAAGAGCCCCTGAAATTCATGTCGCATGAAGAAGTGCTCAAGAAGAACATCCTGTCCTATGTCGGCTACGCCGATAATGCAGTGCGGCTGATGCAGGACGTCTACCTTGTACTGGATGCGGAAGATCCTTCCACGGCACATATCCAGGCAGTCGTCGATGATGACCTCGTAGCACGCGTAAACTATGACGATATCGATGTTGAGATCACATTCGGCAATGCACAGACCAATGAACTGGCTGACGCATGGATGAAGGATCCTGTATATCCGGAAGCCAGGTCCGAATGGTCGGAAGTCGATGAATTCATCTTCAATTCCGTATTCCTTCCTGAATACGGGCTTGATGCGATCCCGTTCCCGTCGTTCGCAAGCTATGCGCTGAAGGTGGATGATCAGAATTTCGTCATGGACGATGAAGTATTCATCCGCGATGCCCACGCAAGCGAAGAAGATATGGCTGACTACATCACGCTGCTTCTTTCGGAAGGCTTCAGCGAAGCGAAAGAGACGGATGAAGACGGGACAGAAAAGACATACTACCGCAAGATGCTGAGGGATGAGTACAAGTGCTATTCCTCCATCAATCTCGAATATGACAACGGTGTCAGCCTGACAGCGAAAAAGTACTATGATTTCCCTGTTTATGACACACTGGATGCGGTCAATGAAGCGATCACAAAAGCCGGTTTTGCCGAGCTCCCGGCATCGGATAATTTCACTTCCGTCCTGGGTACGGACAAGGCATATGAAATGACGGAAGGCTGGCTGTACTTCTTCGATTATGATCTCGGGCTGTATGTCGACATTGCGTTTGATGACAAGGACGCTGTTACTGCTTATCTGAATGATTACCAGAAGTCCCTTGAGGAAGCAGGCTGGACAGCCGTCAGGAACGCGGAAGAAGAAATGGATACCGTCAGTGCATATCTGCACGCTGACAGGGAGACCCTCGGGGAAGAAGGCTTCAAGGCACTCAGGGATGAGGAAGACGGCGAAGCAATGCCGGCAGACCGTTATGAATCGCCGAATGGCAACGCAGAATTCCGTTACAGATTCAATGATGACAATACATTCACAATGCTGCTCAGTTCCGAAAGATATTACTCTGCGGATGAAACGGAAAAGATGATCACAGATGCAGGATTCCCTGCAATTGAACTGAATGACACCGTCGCATGCCGCGATCTGAGGATGTTCCATAAAGTGCGCGAAGGAAGGGATACGAAAGCATTCCTTGCGGTGAGCGTGGAATTTGAAAGCACGGAAGAGGCAGAGGAATTCCTCAACAGTTATGAGACTGCTCTGAACGACGCCGGTTTCGACAGGGAGAACCCGGACGTTGCGGGAACACTCAAGCGGAACGCACTGGTCAATGCAGACGGCAGTATGGTCGTAGGTATCGATTTCTTCGATTCCCCGGTATCGGTTTACTTTGACTTTATCGCTCAATAACATATAAGAAAGCTGTGTCAGCTCATGGATCGTACCATCCGGGCCGGATACAGTTTTTTTTATTGTCCGGAAATACGCAGGATTATATTGACACAGTGTCAGAATCGGTATACCATACTTATGCTGACACGATGTCAGAATGATAAGGCAGCACAAAGGAGGACATTATGCGGAAAGGTACACCGGAAGAGATCGCACAGAAACGGGAAGAGATCATCAATGCATGCGAACAGCTGTACCGGACGGTAAGCTTCCGCGGGATCACACTGAAAGAGATCGGCAGTATCACGTCTTTCTCCCGCCCGACGATCTATAACTATTTTGAAACAAAGGAAGAGATCTTCCTGGCACTTTTCAAAAGGGAGTATGACCGCTGGAACGAAGCGCTGGAGGGGATCCTGGAAGGGCATGACAAACTGACGAAGGAGCAGCTGGCTGACAGGATCGCACAGTCCCTGGCAGAAAGGCAGCAGCTTCTGAAACTGCTCTCCATGAACAACTATGACATGGAAGCCAACAGCCGTCCGCAGATGCTTGCGGCATTCAAGCAGTCCTACGGGGAATCCATGAAGTATATGAAGAAGCTGCTGGAAAAGTTCTGCCCGGAAATGAGCGAAGCAGATATTACGGATTTCATTTATACGTTCTATCCGTTCATGTTCGGTATCTATCCGTATACAGAGGTAACGGAAAAGCAGAAAGCCGCCATGGAGGAAGCCGGCATCGGCTTTGTGTACCGGTCTGTTTACGAACTGACGTACAGCTGCCTGGTCCGGCTGCTGGGGGAATAAAAAAGCATATGACCTGTATGGAAGAAAAGGAGATAAACAATATGAGCAAGAAAAACATTGGCGCCGTACTGGCGCTGTATCCGAGCCCTGTGATCGTTGTCGGGGCAATGGTGAATGACAGACCGACATGGACGCTGGCAGCGCATGCAGGGACTGTGGCGCACAGCCATCTGATGGTATCGCTCGTGCAGGCGCATTACATCAACAAAGGCATCCGTGAGAACGGGAAGCTGTCTGTCAACGTGGTTGATGAATCCTGGCTGAAGGAAGCGGACCGCATGGGAACCGTCAGCGGCAATAAAACAGACAAGTCCGAAGCGTTTGCGTGGACGATGGGTGAGAACGGCGCACCGCTGATCGATGCCGCAAAGATCTCCATCGAATGCGAGGTCGACGGCAACTATGAACTCGAGAATTTTGACAATTTCATGTGCAGGATCATCGCAACATATGCGGATGAGGCCGTACTGAATGAAAAAGGAAAGATCAGTTATCATGTTTTCAAACCCGTCCTGTTTGAGTTTCCGACCTAT
This sequence comes from Solobacterium sp., assembly GCA_024698805.1. GTDB lineage: Bacteria > Bacillota_I > Bacilli_A > Erysipelotrichales > Erysipelotrichaceae > Bulleidia. The sequence goes on along the minus strand of JAILQT010000012.1, from coordinate 6,930 downwards.
GAATATTTCGTGACAGGCGATAAGGCCGGAGACTGCGGCAGGATGAACTGACGCACATACGGGCCGGCATCCCGGATGAAAGAATCAGAGGAGGGACAGGATGAAAAAGTTCATAACGGTATTAACGGCAGCACTGCTGTTTGCGGCTGCAGGCTGCAGCAGCGGGGCAAAGACCGTTTCAGGAAGCGAACAGCCGGAAACAGAACAGGAAGAGGTCTCTGAAAACACAGCTGCCGAAGAGACGGAAGCAGAACAGGAATCAGAAGCAGAGACTCCTGCCGGAGAGGCACATGCGGAAACACTGGTCGCTTTCTTCTCAGCCACCGGTACGACGAAAGGTGTTGCGGAAAAGATCGCTTCCCTGACCGGTGCGGACCTGTACGAGATCATGGCTGCACAGCCGTATACAGCGGAAGACCTGAACTATAACGACGATAACAGCCGCACATCGAAGGAACAGAACGACAAGAGCGTGCGTCCGGAGATCGGCAGTGAAGAGATATCCCTGGAAGGGTATACGACTGTCTATCTTGGTTTCCCGATCTGGTGGGGCGAAGAACCGCGCATCCTCGACGCTTTCGTTGAGAAGTACAGCTTTGATGGGATCACGGTGATCCCGTTCTGCACATCCGGCAGCAGCGGTATCGGCCGTAGCGGGGAGAACATGGAAGCCCTCGCAGGCAGCGGCACATGGCTGGAAGGCAGGCGTTTCGACGGGAGTGTATCCGAAGAGGAACTGCAGACCTGGATCGACGGACTGCAATAACAGGAGAGGCATATGAAGATCGCTGTACTGATGGGAAGCCCGAACCGGAAAGGTTCCACAGCCATCCTGGTCGAAAACTTTACAAAGGGTGCGGAAGAAGCAGGACATTCTGTCGAAGTCATCGACGTCTGCCATGCGGATATCCATCCCTGCACCGGCTGCGTGCGGTGCGGTTATGAAGGCCCGTGCGTACAGAAGGACGACGTGGAGATGATCCGCAGACAACTGCTGGCCGCCGATATGGTCGTGTTCGCAACGCCCCTGTATTATTACGGCATGAGCGCACAGCTGAAGACCGCAGTGGACCGCTTCTGCGCCTACAACAGCAGCCTGAACAGCAGGCATCTGAAGTCGGCACTGCTGACAGCAGCCTGGAATGCGGACGGCTGGACGTTCGATGCGCTGGAAGCGCATTATAAGACACTTGTCCGCTACATCAATTTTGAAGACTGCGGCATGGTGCTCGGCTATGGATGCGGCACCCCGTCAATGACAAAATACAGCAGGTATCCGCAGGAAGCATACTTGCTGGGAAAGAATCTTTAAGTTATGAACAGACATTTTTTCCTGACTGCTGGCCTTACGGCAGTCCTTATGCTCACCGGCTGTACGGCGGCAGGCAGTGTCCCGCAGCAGCCAGAAGAAACGGCAGTGCCGGAAACAGGAGAACCGGAAAGTCCTGCCGGGGAAGAAGTCTCCGCGGAACCTTCAGCGGTATATTTCACTTCGGATATATCTGCAGCAGGCCTGGTGAAGATCTATGAAGCGCTGGACTGGACGCCGGAAGGGAAGACAGCTGTCAAGATATCGACCGGTGAACCTCCGGCAAGCAATTACCTCAGGCCGGAGCTGATCGGTGACCTGGTACAGACAGTGAACGGCACCATCGTGGAATGCAATACAGCCTACGGCGGTTCACGTTCCTCTTCCGCCATGCACAGACAGGTGGCGGAAGACCACGGGTTCACCGCGATCGCGGACTTTGACCTGCTGGATGAAGAAGGGGAAACGGAATGGTCTTTCAGCGGCGGGACAAGACTCGATAAGGTGATCGTCGGCAGCCATGCGGAAAACTACGATGACTGGATCATCCTCTCCCATTTCAAGGGACATGCGATGGCAGGCTTCGGCGGTGCCATCAAGAACGTCGGCATCGGCATCTCCTCCGCTTCCGGCAAAGTATATGTCCATTCCGCGGGCACAAGGACAAGCGGCGGGATCTGGTACGATGACCAGGACGCCTGGCTGGAAGCACTGGCAGAGATGGTATACGGTTTCAGCAATCATGTCGGAAAAGAACACATCGTCTATATCAATGTCATGAACAGGCTTTCCGTGGACTGCGACTGCGACGGACATCCCGCCGAGCCGGATATCCACGATATCGGCATCCTGGCAAGTATGGACCCTGCAGCGCTGGACCAGGCATGCGTGGACCTGGTTTACCGGGCGGAAGGGAATGCTTCACTTGTGAACCGCATGGAATCCCTGCACGGCATCCACACGCTCGAGCATGCGGAAAAGATCGGCCTTGGAAGCCGTGCCTATGAGCTGGTAAATATCGATGACTGAGATCATGGGGATCATCCAAAGGGAATTCATATATATCTGGTATTATTTCGAGATCCAGTTCCGGCAGATCTTCCGGTACTGGGTCTTCGGCATGCTGATGGGGTCGTTCATCTCTGTTTTTGCGAAGGACCGGATCCACGGACTGTTTGCCGGCATAAAGGACAGGAAGCTCGGCCTGTTCGGGATCATCCCGGCATGCATCCTCGGCATCGCTTCGCCGCTTTGTATGTACGGGACGGTGCCGATCGCAGCGTCTTTCCGGAAACAGGGTATGCGGGAAGACTGGCTGGCAGCCTTTATGACAGCTTCGATCTTATTGAACCCGCAGCTCATCATCTACAGTGCGGCGCTGGGCAGGACTGCACTTGCGGTAAGGATCACCAGCTGTTTCCTGTGCGGCTGTGCAGCAGGAATCCTGATCTATGTTTTTTACCGGGACAGGGATTTCTTTGATTTTTCCGGATTCGGAGAGAAGGCCTCCCGCGATACGCATCCCAACCTGCTGGTACGGTATCTGCTGAATGTATACCGCAATATCAGGGCAACAGGCATGTACTTCCTTTTCGGGATCCTGCTTTCTGCACTGTTCCAGCGTTATGTGCCGCAGGATCTGATGACGGACATATTCGGCGGTGACCAGGCCTGGGGCGTGCTGATGGCGGCCACGGTCGGTGTGCCGCTGTATGCCTGCGGCGGCGGGACGATCCCGCTTCTGCGCGAATGGCTGCTGAGCGGCATGAGCCTGGGTTCTGCAGCAGCCTTTATGATCACGGGACCGGCAACGAAGATCACCAATCTCGGGGCCCTGAAGATCGTAATGGGTCTTAAAAGATTCCTGCTGTATATCGCATTCATCATGGTGTTCTCTTTTGCGGCGGGAGTATTTGTGAATATTGTTTTCTGAATGAGGACATGGAATCAGATTATCTGTAAGTATCCGTATTATCCCTTGATAAAAACGGCTGTGCATGAACTGCAGGCCGTTTTGCATTACAGCTTGAACAGGAACCTCTGCAGCGGGATCATGGCAGACAGCAGATATTCTGTTATCTGAATGAAAATCCGGACTGCAGAATACTGATGACAGATCTGCCGGCCGGCACAATTACAGGGTAATGCCTGCACCGATCCGGGAAAGGAAAGACCGGCAGGCCTATCTGTCGAATCTGCTCATCTTGACATCTGCTATGTGCACCGACTCCGTGAATTCCTTTTCCATGATCATAAAGGCATCCTCTTTTGTCAGGGACATCCGCAGTCCGATGACCCTGACGCCGTTTTCCTGCGCGTCCGCAAGGGCTTTTTCTGCGATCTCCTTTTCGGGATACTGCAGGTCCAGCACGGGATTATTATGGAAAAGATCCAGAACCGACAGATAATGTTCAAGGTATTTTTCCGCATACATTTTCCTTGTGTTTTCATTAAGGAGGCTCTGCAGGTATTTTTCTGAACCGGCAAATATCTCCCTGCCGAATTCACTTTCTTTTGCAAGATAAGGATATTTTTCCATAGCTTCCGTGCTGAGCGGAATATCTAAGCCCGGCCCCATTAAACTGAACCCGCAGGTATTTGCGATCACATTGTCTTCCGAAACGATGTCATCGTCAGCGTATGTAACGGCATACAGGATTCTGGAATCGGGATGATCTGCCTGTATCTTCAGAAGTTCTTCGATACTGACCGGATCTTTCAGGCGTATATCCATTTCAACATAAGCGGAAGGGGGCAGTTCGCTGATCTCCTCTTCGGGATCCGGCACATGAAAGAATGATGCATATCTCTCTGACCCCATGGACCACCAGGCTGTGTACTGATCCTGCATTTCCAGTTCCGCTATATCCCCGCTTTTGATCAGCTTTCCATGGTCGATCACGATGCAGCTGTCGGATCCCCTGTAACCGGATATGCCTTCCGGATTGGAGCGGAAACAGTTGATCATAGAGATCTTGAATTCATAAATGCCGTAATCTTTTCTCTCTGCAAATGCGGGATACGATCTTTTTACGGCTGCGTATCCCGGTACGAACATATCATAATAAGCGGATATATACAGAAACGCATTTTCCTCTGCAGCGTATTCCCCATATGGCTCGGGATCGATGAGCTGTTCCAGATCCGACAGATGCCAGGATGATCGTTCCTGCTCATACTGCCAGATCCGTTTCACACCGGTAAAGACCATCGCTGCAGCCAGGATCATGATCAGGCTTCGTGTATATATGTTCCTGCGGATCCCCTTCTGGATCTTCTTTTCAAAAACCTTTACATCTTCAATCTCTTCATTCCCGGTCCGGTCCGGCATCTCTTCGATCGTGCTTTTGTCTTTCATGATCAGATCTCCTCCTTTCGTGCCTGCTCTTTCAGCTTTTCTTTTGCGCGGTGGCGTATAACGCGCAGGTTTTCGGCAGTGACCCCTGTGATCTCTGCGATCTGACTGTCATTCAGATCCGAAGCGGCGGTCAGCAGCATGATCTCCCGGTCAGGATGCTTCATCTGCAGGATCTGCTCATACATCCAGCGCAGCCGTTCCTTTTCCGCGCCATCTGAGCTTTGAATGGCAGCGATGCTTTCGATGTACTGCGGATCCGCGTCAGCGAAATGCTTTCTGCGCCTGTACTCATCGATATACTGATTCTTCAAAACACGGTACAGCCAGGCTTCAACAGACCCGTTTCCCGAATAGAAAAGCAGTGCTTTGATAAAGGCATCGGAAACCAGGTCCTGTGCGTCCGCCCTGTTGCGGCAGAGCGAGAGCGCATAGCAGTAAAGCTTTCTGTAATATCGTCTGTATATCTCATGAAGCAGTTCCTTGTTCATTGTGCTGTTCCTTCATAAATACTACGGCAGCAGACCGGGAATATTACAGAAAAGTAACAGGAAAAATACTTTTTTGCCGGTCTTCCGAGGATAAGCAACCATTCGTTTTCCAATATGGCTGATGAGGGTGTGTACAGAATGAGTGAACAGAATAATCCTGATGCACAGATGAAACGCAGATTATGCGCTTCAGAGCGGATCCCTGCTGCAGGCATCATGTATGTCCGGATGACAAAAAGCTGATAATTACCTGTTTACAGACTGAGGAAATGACACAGGAAAAACAAAAAGGAGCCGTTAGAGCTTTTTAACTGTTACGGCCCCTTGTTTGTATGGCTTAGTGTATTAGTTGTTTATTTTCAGAATTTTCTCGATGTTTCCATGAGCAATCTTTTCAATCTCTTCATCACTGAAATGCATCTGATCCAGAATATCGAAATATGTTTCAAATATATTGGGACCATGCACGAACCAGGCATCGGGAAAATCCGTCGCAAATATAAGTTTGTTTGCGCCAAAACCTTTCAGAATCCTTTCGGTTTGTTCTACTCCGTATTCCTTTATAAAAAACGGAAGAGTCCCGGAAATATCCACATATCCATTCCACATAGCATCCTGCCATTTGACACCTCCCATATGGGAAGTGATAAATATCAGATCGGGAAAGATTTTTATCATGCGGTTGATTCTGTCCGGAGCACAGTCATCGGCAAAACCGGAAAATGTGGGGTTGGAATGAATCATGACAGGGATATTCAAATCAGCAGCTCTTCTGAGCAAGGGTACATAATCAAGTGAATCCATCGGTATGTGCAGATTGGAAGGGTGGATTTTCACACCCTTCATTCCGTAATTAACAACAGCATCCTGAAGAGACAGGGCACCTGATTCCATAAGATCAAATGCTGTTTTGGGAACATCTGCAAATGAGATGAAGCGAGCAGGATATTTTCTGACCAGATCTGCATGAAATGCATTTGTTTTTTCTGGCTCAAAATAATACATGTGAGGAGAACTGGCAGGTACGAGAATAGCTTTGGAAATATTATATTTATCCATGCACGAAATGTATGTCTCCGCCTTAGCAAAACGCATAACATTATCAGGATCTTCTTTCAGGATTTCATCCAGCTTTTCATCAGGCAGGATGTGAATGTGTGCATCAATTTTTCTTACATCTCTCCAATTCATAATTTACCTACTATTGAAATTATCTCATAAAACATATTTTATTCAAAGATTGCAAAGAGAAATGAAAAAGGGCACTTCAGATATCAAAATAAAATATGATAAAAATATTATATGGATATCATTTTATGGGTAAGTAATTACGATAAAGACCCTCATCATGTGTGAAAATTGTGGGGGCATTAAGGTCATCATGTTGAAATCAACCGTATATTAGATACAAAAAACCATCAAGATTTCATAATGTTAACATTAAATAGAAATATGTCTGATATATTTCGAAATAAAAACTATGAAAAAGATTTCTAATTAATGAAGACTTCAATGCAGTGAAGGGAACTCATGATATTTCTTTTATATTTGAAAAATGTGGATGATGTTGGCGTCCGGCGATTTGGGCCATTCAGCGTCCGTTAAAATGGGCCATTTTCTGTTCATGCAAAACGGCCAATACATCAGTGATGCTTTGTCAGCTGTTACTTAATTGATTTACTGATTCCTGCTTCAAGAGAGATCGTTTCCGTCTTTCTACCGCGGTAACTTTCGCCCTTGATCATGAACACCATAGAATCGTCAAAGAAGCGGTC
>JAILQT010000004.1 GCA_024698805.1 Solobacterium sp. | reverse complement strand
GAACAGGAACACGGCCGGAGCCTCCTTTGCGAGCTCTGCAGCACCGGCTTCATCCTCGCTGAGAATGTGCGAACCTTCGATCTTTTCCGCGAGATAGGAGATATCGATATCCGTGCCGTCCTGCTTGTCGTCGATACTGGTAAAGTCACACAGATAGATCTCATCCGCCTTCATCAGCTGCTGTTTGAAATCCTCTGCGAAATAGAGCACTCTCGATGCCCTGTGCGGCTTGAAGATCGCAACGAGCTTCCTGCCCGGGAACCTCATCCTGGCGGTATCGATCGTTACGCCGACTTCCGTGGGATGGTGCGCATAGTCATCCACATAGATATTGTCGCCGTGGTATTCGATGACGAACCTGCGCTTGACGCCGCCGAATGCGCTGAGGCCCTTCTCGATGACTTTCGGGCTGATGCCTTCCAGGATGCCGATGCCGATCACACCCAGTGAGTTCAGCAGCATATGCCTGCCTACGAGCGGCAGGTCAAAGCTTCCGAACAGTTCGCCTTTGAACAGCACGTCAAAGGACATGCCGTCGCTCCTCTCATCGATATTCACGGCACGGATATCATCGTTTTCTTCGATGCCGTACCAGTAATGGTCACAGGCGATATCCATCTTCCTGGCTTCCGCATCTTCGCCGTAGATCACCGCTGCCTTCGTTATCTGTTTCGTGAACTCCTCATAAGCGCTGCGGTAATCGTCGTCATCCTTAAAGTAGTCGACATGGTCGATATCCACGTTCGTGATGATCGCGTAAGCGGGATGATAAGCAAGGAAATGCCTCCGGAATTCATCCGATTCGAGGCAGAAGTACTTCGTATCCTTCTCCAGATGACCGGTGCCGTCGCCGATGAGCCAGCCGCTCCTGCCGAATTCGTTCATGACGCAGGACAGCAGGCCTGTCGTCGTCGTTTTGCCGTGGCTGCCGGCTACGGAGATCAGTTCGTACTGCTTCAGGAATTCGCCGAGGAATTCATGATAGCGCGCACAAGTCACAGTCGGGTTGTTCCTGGCGGCGATGACCTCGGGGAAATCCTCGAGGAATGCATTGCCGATGATCACATACATATTGTCCCTGATATTCGCGGGATCGAATTCCAGGATCTCGATGCCTCTTTCCCTGAGACCTTCTTCGGTAAAGAAATGCTTTGCGAGATCGCTGCCGCTGACATGATGACCGGAATCATGCAGCATACATGCAAGAGAGGACATTCCTGTCCCCTTTATGCCTATGAAAAAATATTCCATCAGTGATCAGTCCTTTTTGGACAGCACCACGGTCTCTTCTTCGTCCAGATCATCAAAGTCGAGATCCGGGAATAAAGGTGCATTTGCCTCACCCGTTCCTGTTTCCTCTGTATATTTATCATCGTTGATCTTCAGGATGTCATCGAGCGAGAATTCAGGGATCTCATCGTCTGCAGCAGTCCTGACTGCGCTGAAATCTGTTTCCGCAACGACTTCCTGCTCAGCAGGCTTATGGACGGAAAGGATGCTCTCTTCCGCGTTTTTGCCGTACATCGGCGAGATGATCGGGCTGACGTTCTTGTCGATCTTGGCCTTTGCCTGTTCGGAGATCTTGTTCGTTGTCGTCTTCAGGGCATTGATGTCCTTCTCGTCGACGCCGAAGATCGGGCTGATGACAGGCTGGAACTGGTAAGCGGGCTTCGCAGGCTTTTCCTCTTTCCTGGCAGCGGGTTTCGGTGCCGGTGCGGGCTTGACAGGCGCCTTCTTCTCAGCCGGCTTCTCATCAAACGTGATGCCCAGGGATTTCTTTTCTGTCTTTGCCGGTTCGGGTTCGCCCCAGACGGATTCCGTCTTCGGTGCGGGTGCCGGTTTCGGTTCAGCTACAGGAACATTCTGCGTGACGTCGATACGCTGCATCGTTGTCTGCCTCGGCTGTTCCGGTACGACGGGTTTGGGTGCGGGTGCCTGGTAAACAGGACGCGGTGCAGGTTTCGGTGCCTCTTCGATCACAGTCTGTGTTTCTTCGGTAGGCTGATCATCAATATCATCATCATCGATTTCTTCATCAAAAAGCAGATCCTGAATCTTTCTTAACATAACTCTCCCTTTCCTGATACATTCATCTCATAAACATTATAATCATAACACAATCAGTCATCGATGGGCATATCATCCGTCTCAATCTGGCCGTGATATTCCTCGTCATCATCGATGAAATGCTCAAAATCAATACCGGTGCCGTCACCTGCGATATTGCTGTCGATAAACAGTTCTTCGATCGCGCCGCTCTCCGGCGCCATATCGTCGAACAGCTTGATCTTCTCCCCTTCGTAGGCGATCGATTCAAGGATCGTAAAATCCTTCAGCACCTCTTCCCTGCTGATGCGCACGCTGCGCGCGACCAGCAGCATCTCCCGGGCGATATCCGCCGTGCTGAACAGGTCGCAGACGGAACAGAAATCCATATGGCCGGCATGCAGCAGGACTGCATAGTCCCCGTTGATGCCGCAGATATCCACTGTAAAGGGATATTCCGTGCCCTGGCTGTCCGCATAGCTGCCCTGTGCAGAGGCGATGATCCTGGAGGCATCCGGCTTCAGCTGCGAAGCGCTGATGCCTTCGTAATACTTTTCATTAATGATCCCGGATACATCCAGGTTCATGACGAACTGGATGCCGTTGTAGGAGAACAGGTTGCTCGTCATATTGGAATCGAGCCTGCCGAGGTCGGGACCGCCGTAATAGGAATAATATCGCTTCGTGTAGTTCGGCTTTGCGATCATGTAGGACTGTGCCTGCGCGATCTTTTCATTCAGCCTTGCCTGCGCATCCGCCTGCACCCTGCCGCAGCCGGCAAGGAACAGGCACAGCACAGCGGCTATGATCTTTTTCATACGCTTTCCCCTCTGGCGGCGCACAGCCGGTAGATCGGCTGGTTCAGATCCATGAATTTCTGCTCATATTCCGTAACGGCATCTTCTTCATGCGGAACGCGCCGGTAATCGACGGAGATCTCCTTCAGCACAAAACCGTTGTTCAGGAAATAGAGCACGGAATCTTCAAAGAGCGCACTGTTGTCCGTCTTCATCTGGATGATGCCGTCTTCGGAAAGGAGCTTCCTGTACATCGCCAGGAACGAAGCACTGGACAGTCTGCGCTTATGCGTGCCCTTCTTGGGCCAGGGATCGGAGAAGTTCAGATGGATCACATCGATCTCGCCGTCGGCGAACCACGCTTCCATGTCTTCCGCACGGCCTGTGATCAGCCGCTTGTTGTCCAGCGGACGCGACTCATCCTCGATCGCCTTTCTTGCGGCGACAGCTGCTGCGTTCCGGTCTTTCTCGATGCCTACCCAGCATTCTTCCGGATACATGGCAGCCATCGCATTCAGATAGCCGCCCTTGCCGGCGCCGATCTCCACGTGGAGTTTCGTACCGCCGAGCAGCTCGCGCCATTTTCCCTTCAGCTCAAGGGGCGATTCATAAATATAATCACTGTGGGCTTCGATATAGGGATCGGCCCACTTCTTTTTTCTCATTCTCATAAGGTCACCTGAAATCGCAATAATGATAGCAGATTTCCGTATGAAAATACAAATTGCCTGCTATTTCATAAATGTTCGGAAGAATGCAGCTTCTTCATCGTTGCAGAGCTTCGCCGCATCAAGCCTCATGTTGCAGTGGAAAACATGTCCGAGTTTGTCTTCCGCCGAGCCGTACCGCCGGTATACGAACGGGATCTCCAGCTTTTCCAGTGCCGGGATCACCTTGATCGGCTGGTTGTTCAGGAAATCCCCCGGACAGGTCATGATGAAGGCCGGCGGGAATTTCTCATTGAGATGATACAGCGGCGAGATCATCTTAAGTTCCTTCTCCGTTCCGCCTTCGGGCAGGTATTCGTCCATGATCGCCGTCGTCATATCCCCGTCATGGGTCTCGATCAGGAAGGCGCCGCAGTTGAGGGCGATCGCTTTGAAGCGGAGGTCCTTCTGCACCGCATAGCCTGTTTCTGCCGCATATTCCGCATTGGCGCACGCGCAGCAGTACAGACTGAGCATATGGGCACCGGCACTGTCGCCGACAGCGAAGATATTGTCCGTGTCCAGACCGTACCGGTCCGCATTGGCCGTGATCCATTCGCACACGGCGTTGACGTCTTCAAAAGATGCCGGGTATTTGTATTCCGGCGCAAGCCGGTAGGAGAAGTTCACTACCGCGAAGCCCCTCTGTGCCAGCGACATGCAGTAATACTGGTATACGTCCTTGTCGCCGTATACCCAGGCGCCGCCGTGCACGGAGACGATCACAGGAAGCTTTCCCTGCAGTTCTTTCGGCCTGTATACGTCCAGCATCTGCCATTTCGGGCAGTCCGTGCCGTACTGTATATCGTCGAATCTCTCAATATCTTCCGGTGAAGTCAGTCCCGCATCTCTTTCGATATCGCCTTTGCGGAACATCTCACGGATCATCAGTCCGTTGATTGGGATCGCTTTACTCATCAGTTCCACCTCTTTCCCTATTATTATACAAAAACTGCAGGCACTGAACATGCCTGCAGTCATGATTATTCAGATTCCTTCTTTTTGAAGACTCTCTTTTCAACGTTCGCAGCGGGTTTGGAATTCCTTCTTTCGCCTGATTTCTGCTTGTTGAAGGTCTTCTTCGGTTCTGTGTAGCCTTCCGGCTTCGGCAGGCATTCCCTTGCGGATACCTTGATCTTGCCGGCTTCATCGATGCTGATGACCTTGACCTTCACGATATCGCCGACATGGAGCGCATCGGAGATGTTCGCGACCCTCTCCCACGCGACCTGCGATACATGCAGGAGGGCGTCTGTGGAAGAGAACAGGTTGACGAATGCGAAGGATTCCCTGACCTCTGTAACTTTTGCGTCATAGATCTCGCCGACCTTGGCTTCCCGGATCAGATCCTCAATGATCGCCTTTGCCTTGTTGATGCTGTCACGGTCCGTATGGTAAATAATGCATCTGCCGTCATCATCGATATCGATCTTGACGTTGTTGCACTCTTCGATGATCTTGTCGATCTGTTCGCCGCCCTTGCCGATAACGATCCTGATCTTGTCGACAGGGATCCACAGCTTGTCCATCTTCGGAGCGTATTTCGATACTTCCGGCCTCGGTTCGCTGATCGCCTGTTCCATGTTGTCAAGGATCTCCATGCGGCCCTTATGCGCCTGCGCAAGGGCTTCGCGCATGATCTCCTGGCTGATGCCAGTGACCTTGATGTCCATCTGCAGCGCCGTGATGCCGTTCCTTGTACCGGCGACCTTGAAGTCCATATCGCCGTAGTGGTCTTCCATGCCCTGGATATCCGTCAGGATGGAATAGGTATCACCGACTGTGATCAGGCCCATCGCAACACCTGCGACCATCGCCTTGATCGGTACGCCTGCAGCCATCAGGGACATCGTGCCTGCGCAGATGCTCGCCTGGGAGCTGGAACCGTTGGATTCCAGGACTTCCGCGCTTGTGCGGATCGCATACGGGAATTCATCTACGGAAGGCATGACCTGCAGCAGCGCTCTTTCACCGAGGGCGCCGTGGCCGATCTCCCTTCTGCCCGGGGAACCCATGCGGCCTACTTCACCGACGGAGAACGGCGGGAAGTTGTACTGGTGCATGAATCTCTTTTCCGTTACGGTCGTCAGATCATCGATGATCTGTGCTTCACTCAGGGCACCGAGCGTCGTAACGCTCATGACCTGTGTCTCGCCTCTGGTGAACATTGCGGAACCGTGTGCGCGCGGCAGCAGGTCGACCTGCGAGTCAAGCGCACGAAGCTCGTCGAGTGCCCTTCCGTCCGGTCTGATCTTCTCTTCGGAGATCAGTCTCCTGACTTCTGCAGCTTCGATCTCGACGCTGTATTCCCTGGCCTGTTTGACAGCCTTTTCACGTGTCTTTTCATCTTCCCATTCGAGGGCTTCCGCAGCTGCCTGCATCTCTTCGATCAGTTCGTCGATCTTGCCGTATCTTTCCAGCTTGCCCTTGATGGAGACTGCTTCACGGATACGCGCAGCGCCGTTCTCGTCAACGAGCGCCTTGACGCGGGGATCGATCTCATACAGGACGACTTCCATCTTTTCCTTAGCACAGGCGGCGATGACTTCTTCCTGGATCTCACAGAGCTCTTTGATCGCGTTATGGCCGATCTCAAGGGCTTTCAGCATATCTTCTTCGCTGACTTCCTTCGCACCGGCTTCCACCATGTTGATGGCTGCCTTCGTACCTGCGACTGTCAGGTTCAGATCCGCTGCGTCGCTTTCTTCGACAGTCGGATTGATGACATACTCGCCGTTGACGCGTGCGACCTGGACGCCTGCGACAGGTCCGTTGAACGGGATGTTTGAAATGCATAATGCCAGCGATGAACCGAACAGGGATGCCATCTCGCTGCTGCAGTCGGGGTCGACCGAGAATACGGTATTGACGACCTGTACTTCGTTGCGGAAACCTTCCGCAAACAGCGGACGGATCGGTCTGTCGATCAGACGCGCCGTCAGTGTAGCGTGTTCGCTGGGTCTGCCTTCTCTTCTCAGGAAACCGCCGGGGATCTTGCCCGCAGCGTACATCTTTTCCTGATATAAAACTGTCAGCGGGAAGAAATCAGTATCTTTTGCCTGATTGCTTGCCGTCGCGACAGACAGTACGACCGTGTCGTTATAGCGGACGAAGACTGATCCGCCGGCCTGTTTTGCAATTTCGCCGCTTTCCACAGTCAGTGTCCTGCCGTGGAAATTCCAGCTTCTCGTATACTTTTCCATCTTGTAATCTCTACCTCTAAATATCTTCTGTCTTAAAATTTCAACTCAGTAATAATACAACAGTTATTGTAGAAATACAAAGGAAAAAGCTTATATTAAGGAAAGCGTTAAAAAAATCCCGCTTATGCGGGATCGTAAGATCATGATTCTGTTTTCCAGAGTCCGTGCAGGTTGCAGAATTCGTAAACTGCTGTTACGGGTTCTTCACTGTAGAAATCAGCGCAGGGTTTGTCGCCGGGTTTCAGGTATTCGATCCGGAATCCCTTTGCGGTCTCCATTGCGATGAATTCGATGTAGTGTACGTCGAGCATCGGATGATCAACGCTTCCGACATTGACGGAAAGCTTGTTTCCTTCACGTGTAACGACAGGTACATGCTTTTCACCGGCAGCGTCTGTGCTGTTGGCTGTCAGTTCGACCATCGGTTCACCGCAGCACAGTGTCGGGCAGTCATGTTCATGGACCATTACAAACATCTTCTTGCATTTATTGCAGCGGAAAAATCTCAGAGCCATTATGCTATATCCTCCTCTTTTTTATCATTATGGCTGATTCAGTTGCCTTTTTCAATGTCGATGCGCAAAAGAAAAGCCGGATGCACCGGCTGTTCCTTACTTTCTGAGTCCGAGTTTCTGAACGACTTCACGATAACGGTTGACATCCGTTCTCTTGAGGTATTCCAGCATCTTCTTTCTGCGTCCGACCATCTTCAGCAGACCTCTGTTGGAGGAGTAGTCCTTCTTGTTCTGCTTCATATGCTCTGTAAGAGCGTTGATGCGTGCGGTCAGCAGCGCGACCTGTACTTCGACGGATCCTGTATCGGATGCGCCGCGGCCGAATGTTCCGGTCAGTTCAGCTTTCTTTTCTTTTGTTAACATTTTTCCTCTCCTTTAAATGTCCTTTCAAGCCGAGCATACCGCCGAGGAAGCGAATACCCCAGCTCAAAAGCTTAAATAGAATACCATATTCACATATGCATTTCAAGCCTTATTGCAGGATGCCGATATAGGAAATGATCTGCTGGGCCAGACGCAGGCCGCCGAATACGATACCGATGATCGCGGCGATCCGTTCCCTGCGGACATTGTTTTTGTTCAGGCGCAGGCCGATCACACCGGCAATCACGGACACCAGCGAGATCACGCCGAACCAGTCCATCAGCCACGAGAATATACCGAAGATCAGCGAATAGAAGCTTGCGATGATCGTGAACCTGTAATTCTTCTCATTCTCCTTCTTCTGTTTCTTTTCTTCCATCTCGGCGATGATCCTCTTGTTCTCCTCTTCCATCTCGATGGAACGCTGGGAACGCGGCTTCACCTTGCTTTTTTTCATTTTCTGCATATTTTCAACCTCAACTGCCCCATTTTAGCAGAACACGGGCACGCATACAATCACAGGAATTCCTCAAGTATGTCATTCAGCACGAAAAAACCTCTTTCCGTGCACCGCACCCTGCCGTTTCCAAACTCGAGCAGCCCCTTTGCGGCGAGCCGCCCTGCCGTTTCGCCGTATACATCTTCAAAGTCACTGCCGTTCAATTCGCGGAAATGCGAAAGCTCCATGCCTTCCCGGAGCCTGAGGTTCATCATCAGGGTCTCGAACATCCTGTCTTCTTCATCCAGCAGGATGACCTGCCGCTTCAGCGGATCCTCCAGGTATTCCTTCAGCGAACGCGTATTGTCATAGCGCATATCGCCGCTCTTGCCGCTGGCGCCGCAGGAAACACCGGTAAAATCCTCATACAGCCAGTAGTTCCTGTTATGCAGGGACTGTTTCCCAGCTTTCGCGAAATTCGAGATCTCGTAATGCGCATAGCCTTCGTCCGTCAGTCTGCGGATCAGATACATATACATGTCCGCTTCCGTCTCATCGTCGAGATGTTCGATGCCCTTCTTCCCGAATACGCTGTTCTCTTCGATCGTCAGGGAATACAGCGACAAATGGTCCGGGTCCAGGCCAAGTGCGAAGGAGAGCGTTTCTTCCAGCATCCCCATCGTCTGCTGCGGCAGCGAATACATAATGTCCAGGGAGATATTGTTTATGCCGTTCTCCCTGAGCAGGGATACGGCTGCCTGCACATCTTCCTTCGTATGATGACGGTTCATCAGCCTGAGCATATCCTCGTGGATATCCTGCAGGCCGACAGAGACACGGTCAACGCCATATTCTTTCAGCAGTCCGGCCTTCTGCGCATCCAGGGTCTCGGGATTGATCTCGCATGTATACTCGGCTGTTTCCAGAGTATACGGCCGGAGGATGGATAAAAGCCTCTCCAGCTGCGCCGCGTTCAGCGACGTCGGCGTTCCCCCGCCGATATAAACGGTACGGAAATACGTGCCGATATCCCGCAGGGAAAGCTCCTTCTGCAGTGCGGCCAGCCATGCGTCCGCCGTCTTCTCACGGTATGCCTGCCGCGCGAAATCGCAGTAGGCACAGACCGTACGGCAGAAAGGAACATGGACATACAGGCTCTCAGCGCTTTCTGTTTTCATCGTCCATGGAGAGAACGGACATGAAGGCTTCCTGCGGTATGACGACAGAGCCAACTTCCTTCATTCTCTTCTTTCCTTCCTTCTGTTTTTCAAGCAGCTTCTTCTTGCGGCTGATATCGCCGCCGTAGCACTTCGCAAGGACATTCTTGCGCAGCGACTTGATATTCGTCCTGGCGATGATCTTGCCGCCGACAGCCGCCTGCACCGGGATCTCGAACTGCTGCTTCGGGATCAGCTGTTTCAGCTTTACCGTGATCGCACTGCCCCGGGCATAGGCTTCGGAGCGGTGGATGATGACGGAGAGCGCGTCGACCGGTTCCGAGTTCAGCAGGATATCCATACGGACAAGGTCGTTCTGCCTGTATCCGATCAGTTCATAGTCCAGGGAAGCGTATCCCTTGGAACAGGATTTCAGCTTGTCAAAGAAGTCAAAGATGATCTCGGACAGCGGCAGTTCGTAAACGATGGAATTCCTGCCTGTATCAATGACCTCCATCGACTGGTAGATGCCCCTCTTGTTCTGGCAGAGTTCCATGATCGCGCCGATATAGGTGTCCGGCACCATGATGGATGCGCGCACATACGGCTCCTCCGTACGCATGATCCTCGAAGCGTCCGGCATTTTCGCGGGGTTGTCGATCGCGATCATCGAGCCGTCGCTGAGATAGACATGGTAGATGACCGACGGCGCCGTGCAGATCAGGTCGAGGCCGTATTCCCTCTCCAGTCTTTCCTGGATGACATCCATGTGCAGCAGGCCGAGGAAGCCGCAGCGGAAGCCGAAGCCGAGCGCCTGGGATGTCTCGGGCTCATACTGCAGGGACGCATCGTTCAGCTGCAGCTTGTCCAGGGCTTCCCGCAGGTCTTCGTATTTGGAAGCGTCGCTCGGGTACAGACCGCAGTAGACCATCGGGTTCATGCGCCTGTAGCCCTCGAGCGGTGCAGGGGCGGGCCGTGCGGTATTCGTGACGGTATCGCCGACACGAACGTCCTTGATCGACTTGATGCTCGCTGCGAACCAGCCTACGTCGCCGCACGAAAGCGTCGTCGTACGTACTTCTTTCGGATTGCGGATGCCGCATTCCAGCACTTCGTATTCCGCGTCTGTCGCCATGAAGCGGATCTTATCCCCGACGGACAGCGAGCCTTCACGGATGCGCACCAGCGCGATGATGCCCCTGTACGGATCATAGAAGGAATCAAAGACCAGTGCCTGCAGCGGGTTGGAAGAACTGCCCTGCGGTGCGGGGATCTGCTTCACGATCTGCTCGAGGACCTCATGCACGTTCTCGCCGGTCCTGGCGCTGATCAGCGGTGCGTCGCTGCAGTCCAGGCCGATGATATCCTCGATCTCTTTTTTTGTGACGTCCGGCTGTGCGGAAGCCATATCGACTTTATTGATGACCGGGATGATCTCCAGTTCGTTGTCCAGCGCAAGATATGTATTGGCGAGCGTCTGCGCCTGCACGCCCTGCGTGCTGTCGACGACCAGGACGGCACCTTCGCACGCGGCGAGGCTTCTGGATACTTCATACGAGAAGTCGACGTGTCCCGGCGTATCGATCAGGTTGAAGATATATTCCTGTCCGTCATCGGCGTGATAGCTGAGCTGTACGGCATTCAGCTTGATCGTGATGCCGCGTTCCCTTTCCAGTTCCATATCATCCAGCAGCTGCGCCTTCATGTCCCTTTCCGTGACGGTGTCCGTCATCTCCAGGATGCGGTCTGCCAGCGTGGACTTGCCGTGGTCGATATGCGCAATAATGCAAAAATTGCGTATGTTTTCCTGTTTCATCATTCGAACACCTTTCCGATCATCTGCCTGCCGGCACCGTTGGCGTAGGCTTTCGCATCCATCGGCTTTTTGCCTTCCGGCTGCAGCTTCAGGATGCGGATCACGCCGCCCTCTGCAGCGATGCGCATCGCTGTCTTATCAAAGCCGAGCACTGTGCCGGGCTCTTCGCTGACTTCGCAGATCTCCTTGCGCGCCTCATAAAAGCGCATGCGCTTTCCTTCCAGGACGCCATAGGCGACAGGCCAGTCGATCAGGGCGCGGATATGGTCATAGATCTTCCGGACATCGCCTTCCCGGAAAGAGACCTTCTCCTCTTCGGGGGAGATGTTCCTTGCGATCACGACCTCGTCTTCATTCTGTTCGATCCCTTCGAGTTCCCCCTTCAGGTATCTCGGCAGGCTTTCCCGGATCAGCTTCGAGGAAGCTTCCTTCAGCTTCACGGTCAGCGTCTGCTGGGTATCGTCCTCACCGATCGGCACACGGATGCAGTCATAGACCCTTCCGGCATCCATCTTCTTCACCATCTCCATCAGGCATACGCCGGTCTCGGTATCCCCGTTCAGGATCGCATGATGGATCGGCGCGCCGCCCCGGTATTTCGGCAGAAGCGACGGATGGATATTCAGACAGCCCAGGGGCGGTATCTTCAGGATCGACTCGGGAATAAACTGGCCGTATGCACATGTCACGATCAGGTCCGGGGCAAGACTGCGGATCTCTTCCGCTGCCTCCTTCAGGACCTCGGGCTGCAGCACGGGTATCCCGAGCTCATCCGCGAGCGCGTGGACGGGCGTCGGGAGCAATATATGCTTTCTTTTCTGGGGCCTGTCAGGCTGGCTGACGACGGCAATAATATTGTATCTGCACTCTGCGAGTTCCTGCAGGACAGTACAGGCAAAGTCGGGTGTTCCGAAAAACAGAATCCGGGTATCATTCATATCAGGTACCTCCGCGGGTATCATTATACCGCATAGTTCATGTTTTTCATTGCTTTTTAAACTATGCTTTGTTATAATCTTAAACGCTAACAAAGGACAGGAGGTGTTCTCATGGCGAATATCAAGTCACAGAAGAAACGCGCACTCACAAATCTGAAGAGACAGAATGCTAGAACAGGACAGAAGAGCGAACTGAAAACTGCCATCAAGAGAGTTTTAGCAGCTGTGGATGCCGGTGACAAAGAAGCAGCAGTCGCAGCGTACAACAACGCTAACAAGCTTCTGGATAAGGCTCTCATCAGCCGTATCAAAAAGGACAACTATGTTGCCCGTCAGAAGTCCAGACTCGCTAAAGCCGTTAACGGTATTCAGTAAGCGAAACCGGAAAGCTTGCAACTGATCCTGATGATCAGTTTTTTTATTATCTGAAAACTGCAGGGTACTGTCGAAGTCCCTGCAGTTTTTCAGTATTCATAATAATCCTTAACGGTAAGTTTCCCGCTGCGCAGGGAGATCCTTCCCAGCGCGATGACCGTATCGATATGAAGGCTGCTGTCCAAAAGGACGATATCCGCATCCTTCCCTTCCGCGATCCTGCCTTTGTTTTTCAGCATGAGCGCATCGGCCGGCGTGCTCGTGATCAGCTGCAGTGCTCTCTCCAGCGGGACACCCTGTTCCTGCACGAGCTTGCGGACCGTTGCATACAGCGTATCCATCCTGCCGACGCCCATGCCGCAGAGTTTCCCGTCCTTATCCCATTTCGGGAAGCTGCCGTTGGAGTCGCTGCTCAGCGTCATCTGCGCCAGGGGCACTGTCTCCATGGCTTCTCTGATGCGTTTTGCGGATGCAGACGTATCCTCACCGGAAGTGAAATCCACGTATCCGCCCATCGCCGCGAACTCCGCTGCGCCGGGATACGCCATATTGACATGCGTCGGCCGGAAATGCCATACGGGGATGTCCGTTTCCCGGATGATCTTCACAACGTCGGTATAGCCCTTCTTCCCCCGGCCCGTATGCATATGCACGACGCCGGGCTTCCCTGCCAGCAGGGAGGCTGTGCGGACTTCCGTCGCCAGGCGGGCAAGTTCATCGGCACTGATGTTGGATGACCTGTGGTCGCTGATCGCGACCTTGACGCCGATCACTTCGTCGATGAACGCGATATCCTGCGCAACGGAACCGGTCAGCGTCGTACTCGGGTATTTATAGGAGCCTGTCAGGCACCAGGCGCTGATCCCCTGTTCCTTCAGGGCTTTTGTCCGTGCGACAAGGGCAGCGACGCTCTTCACATTGGCATCCGTGCCGAGCAGCCCGACGACGCCTGTCACGCCGCTGCGGATGCAGTCCGTCATCTGCACTTCACGGATCAGGGAGGAATATCCGTCCTCGCCCCCGCCGCCGATGATATGGACATGCTGGTCGATAAAACCGGGTACGAGGATCATACCCGCCGCGTCGATCTCTTCGATATCGTCGTAGTCCCATGCAAAGCCGGACAGGTCACCGATGCGGATGATCGTTTTCCCGCAGATCAGAAGGTCCTGTATGCCTTCGTCTTCGGGACTGTATATATGCGCGTTTCTGATCTTGATAAACATATTCACTGCTCCAGGATGTTCCGGTAATATCCTGACTGCTTCCGGAGCTGGCTGCTCCTCTTTGCATCGTCCGCGCAGAGCTTCAGGATCTCTTCATTTTTCGCAAGCCTTCTTGCGCAGTACGCAAGATAAGCCGGTTCCCTTTTCTCCATCAGCACCGGGCCGAGCAGCTGCTGCTCTTCCGTGTATCCTTCCTGATACGCACAGCTGAAGGAGACGATCTCATAATCGAAGCCGTTCTCGTAAACGGTCTTTTCATCGTCGATGCGGAAATGATGGTCACTGATCCATTTCCGCAGTTTATCCGTACTGCGGTTGACCTGCACGATGACCTGCTTCAGATCTGCAACGCGCGCCATGCCCCTTTCGAGGATGCCGATGGCCGTAAAGACGCCCATGCCCGCAATGACGGCGCATTCGGTGTCCGCCGGCACACCGTCAAATCCGTCGCACTTTATGACGTGGATGCTGTCCTCCAGACAGTTCTCACGGATATTGGACAGGGCGCTCTGCAGAGGCCCTTCCGCTATATCGCACGCATACGCCTTTTCGCATATGCCGTGCTGCAGCAGGTAAACAGGAAGAAAGGCATGGTCAGTGCCGATATCGGCAGTGATCATGCCCGGTCTCACTGTTTCTGCGATCGTTCTCAATCTCTGACTGATCATTTGTCAAAGAAATCCCTTAACCGCTTGGAGCGTGTCGGGTGCTTGAGCTTGCGCAGTGCTTTCGCTTCGATCTGGCGGATGCGTTCCCTGGTGACGTTGAACTCCCTGCCGACTTCTTCGAGTGTCCTTGTACGGCCGTCATACAGTCCGAAGCGCAGACGGAGGACTTTCTCTTCACGTTCCGTAAGCCCGCTGAGCACATTGTTGATCTCATCCTTCAGCAGCTGGTTGGTCGCGTACTGGTCCGGGCTCATGGCTTCCTTATCCTCGATAAAGTCGCCGAGATGGGAATCATCCTCTTCACCGATCGGTGTTTCCAGGGATACAGGCTCAAGGGCGATCTTCTGGATCTCCCTGACCTTTTCCGGCGTGATCCCGTCCATGCGCTTGGAGATCTCATCCGCTGTCGGGTCGCGGCCGAGCTCCTGGATCAGCTGTCTCTGGACCCTGGTCAGCTTGTTGATGGTCTCGACCATATGCACGGGGATGCGGATCGTCCTTGCCTGGTCGGCGATCGCCCTTGTGATCGCCTGGCGGATCCACCATGTCGCATAGGTGCTGAATTTGAATCCCTTTGTATAATCGAATTTTTCAACTGCCTTGACGAGGCCCATGTTGCCTTCCTGGATCAGGTCGAGGAACAGCATGCCCCTGCCGACGTATTTCTTGGCAATGGATACGACAAGCCTGAGGTTGCTGGAGATCAGGATGTTCCTGGCTTCCTCATCCCCCATCTCGATCCTCTTGGCGATCTCGGGCTCATCCTCCGGCTTAAGCAGGGGTACGCGTCCGATCTCCTTGAGATACATCTTGACCGGATCGTTGAGCTGTACGTTCGCAGAGCGCGCATACATGGAAAGATCGGGGATCCTGGTAAGGGATACTTCGTCATCTTCGTTCTCATCGTCATCGTCTTTGTCGTCGATGAGGTCCATATCGTCTTCATCGGTCATATCCGCGATATCCTCATCCTCGGAGATCTGGATATTCATTGCGGAGAACCAGTCCCAGAGGGCGTCGAGGTCGTCATCCATCATGTCGAGATGCTCAAGGGAAGTCAGGATATCCTTCTGCATGATCTCGCCGTTCGCGTTGTACACGCGGATGAATTCCTCTTTCATCTCGTCAAGGTCGCGGAGTTCCTTTGTGCCGTTTTTCGTTTTGTAGCTGCTGATGGTCTCATGTTCAATGAGCCTTACCATGGCTGCAGGGGTATAGGCAGGTTCTTCCGGCTTCAGCTCCACCGTCTCCTGTACGGGCTCCTGCGGCTCTTCTGCCGCAGCTGCAGGTTCTTCTTCAGCTGTGACTTCGGGCTCTTCAACAGGCTCTGCCTTCTTTTTAGCGGAGCGGCGCGTCTTCTTAACGGGTTCTTCCGCTTTTTCTTCAGCCTTTACTTCGGCTTCTGCCTCGGGCTCAGCCTTTTTCTTCGCGGAACGGCGCGGCTTCTTTGCGGGTTCTTCCGCAGGCGCTTCCGCTTTTTCTTCAGCCTTCACTTCGGGGTCAGCTTCCGGTTCGGCCTTCTTCTTTGCGGTGCGGCGCGGCTTCTTCGCAGGTACTTCTTCAGCTGTCTGTGTCTGTTCAGCGGCGGTCTTTTTCTTTGTTGTCTTTTTTACAGTCTTCTTTTCAGAGGCCTCTGCTGTGAGTTCCTTCGCAGCAGTTTCTTCTTTTTTTGCAGTTTTCTTTTTTACTGTCTTCTTTTCTTCTGTTGTTTCAGCTTCTGTTTTCTTCATCTATATACCTCCGCAATTCTCTGAGACATTCACTGTACTGATTGAGGATCAATTCTCGGTTCTTTGCGCTCAGCTCTGTATTCAGGTCAGCTTTGTACGCCTCTGCTTCCGCCATCAGTCCGGTGATCTTGACTCTCCGTATAACGCCTGCCATGACTTCGGGATCGAAGGCGATGCCGCTGTCCGCGAGTCTGGCGATCAGGTTTTTCATATCTGCATCATCGGTCTCATCGATCAGCGCCGGCACGTCGATCCTTGTGCCGCTGCCTGCCGCATTTACGATCAGCATTGCCAGATGCTGATGCATGCGGTCATTCATGAAACCGAGTTCATCGGTGAACATGCGCACTGCCTCGCGCGAATTCATCATCATCGCAAGGATCTGCTCCTCCGCCTGCACCGAACCTTTCGGCACGGTGTTCCGTACCGGCTTCACCAGCACCGGTTCCGCTTCCTTACGCGGTACGAAGTCGACGTGGATGCCGCTCATCCTCGAGATCTCTTCCGTGAAGTAGCGCCTGTCCGCCTCATCCTTCAGTTCGCTGATCTCTGCCAGCGCTTTGGAAACGAAGTCCTTCTTCTCCAGATAGTTGTCCGGATTGATGCTGCTGTAGAGCCAGTGAATGACGAACTCCGGCCATGCATATTCATGCGAGACGAGTTCCTTCAGGCCTTCTGCGCCGCTGCGGCTGATGATCTCATCGGGATCCATGCCGGTATCGTTGCGGATGATGGCGATATCGCAGCCGGCAGCCAGGGCCATCTTGCCTGCCCTGTATGTCGCTGCCTGTCCGGCGTGGTCGCCGTCATAGCAGAAGACGATCCGTGCTGCCATGTTTTTCAGTATCGCGATCTGCTGCTTCGTACATGCCGTACCGAGCGTGCAAACCGCATTTTCGATGCCGCCCCTGTAGAATGCGATCACGTCTGTCACGCCTTCGCACACATATACCCTGCCTTCTCTTCTTGCGGGTATGCGCGCCCTGTGGGCATTGTAGACGATCTCGCCTTTTACGAAGACCGGCGTTTCTGTTGTATTGATGTATTTTGCCGGATTGGAGGGATCCAGCGTCCTCGCGCTGAAGCCGATCGGCTTGCCGTTCCTGTCATGGATCGGGAAGGTGATCCTGCCGGCGAAGATATCCCGGAGGACACCGTTCCGGTTTGCGGATATGTTGGCTTCCGTAAGGATGCGGTCGCTGTAGCCCTTGGCTTTCAGAAAGCTGCTGAGTCCGTTCCCTTCGGGTATCCACCCGATCTGGAACGTCCTGCATACCGCATCATCCATGCCCCTTTTCTTCAGGTATTCCTTCTTGTCTGCCGCTTCGGGCATGCCGAGCTGGTAGATCGAATAACTGATCATCTCCTCCAGCGCCCGGTAGATCTGGTCCTTATACGGGTCTGTTTTTTCCGCATAGGCTTCCGGGGCTTCGGAAAGCCGGTAGCCGACCAGTTCGGCGACCCTGCCTACGGCTTCGGGAAAGCTGATCTTTTCATAATTCTGTACGAATGTGAAAACATTGCCGCCGCTGCCGCAGACAAAGCATTTGTAGATCTGTTTTTCAGGCGAGATGCTCATGGAAGGATCATGGTCATCATGAAAAGGACAAAGAGCTTTGTATTCCCTTCCCTGCCGGGTGACCTGTATGTAATGTGAGATGATATCAACGATATCCGCCCTGCTGCGGACAATGCTGATCTCTTCCTGTTTGATCCCTGCCATTTGACCTCTTTATCAGAAACGGATCTCTTTCAGGATGCGCTGACGCACTTCCTCGACGCTCATTCTTTCCTGCGCCATTGAATCGCGGTAGCGGATCGTGACCGTTCCGTCTTCCATTGTCTGTTCATCCACCGTGATGCAGTACGGCGTACCGATCTCATCCTGGCGGCGGTATCTCTTTCCGATGGATCCGGAGTCATCATAAACAGCCGTGAAATCATAGGAAAGCTCTTTTCTGATCTTTTCAGCAGCTTCGCCGTGCTTGTTCTTCCTGAGGGGCAGTACGGCAGCCTTGACCGGTGCCAGCACCGGGCTGAAATGCATGACGACCCTCGTGTCGCCGTTCTCGAGCTGTTCCTCGTCATAGGCGTCCGTAAAGAACATGAAGAACAGTCTTTCGACACCGACTGCCGGTTCGACGACATACGGGATATATCTTTCATTCGTGATCGGATCCAGATAGGACAGATCTTTTCCGGATGTGTTCTGGTGCTGCGTCAGGTCGTAGTCCGTACGGTCTGCGATGCCCCACAGTTCGCCCCAGCCCCACGGGAACTTGTATTCGATATCCGTAGTGCCTTTGGAGTAGAAGCTCAGTTCTTCCTTCTCATGGTCGCGGAAACGCAGGTTCTCGGGGTTGCCGCCGAGGGACAGGATCCAGTCCATGCAGAAGTTGCGCCAGTAAGGGAACCACTCGTCATCGGTTCCGGGCTTGCAGAAGAATTCCATCTCCATCTGTTCGAATTCCCTCGTACGGAAAATGAAGTTTCCGGGAGTGATCTCATTGCGGAAGGATTTACCGATCTGTCCGATACCGAAAGGAAGCTTCTTGCGGTATGCGCGTGCAACGTTCTTGAAATCAACGAACATGCCCTGTGCCGTTTCCGGTCTGAGGTAGATCGTGCTCTTGGCGTCTTCAAGCGTTCCCTGGAACGTCTTGAACATCAGGTTGAACTGGCGGATGCCGGTAAAATCATGTTCGCCGCAGTTCGGGCACGGGATCTTGTTCTCCATGATGTACGCTTCCATCTGTTCATTTGACCAGCCTTCACAGGTGACCTTACCCTCGGACCAGTTGGCGATCAGCTGGTCGGCACGGTGTCTGGTCTTGCATTTCCTGCAGTCCATCAGCGGATCGCTGAAACCCTTCAGGTGACCGGATGCCTCCCATACCTTCGGGTTCATGAGGATAGCAGCCTGGATCTCAACGTTATTGGGGTCCTCCTGGATGAATTTCTTCTGCCATGCGCGCTTGATGTTGTCTTTCAGCATGACGCCGTAAGGGCCGAAATCCCAGGTATTGCTGAGACCGCCATAGATCTCGGATCCCTGGAATACGAATCCTGCATTTTTCGCATGTGATACGATCAGATCAAATGTTTTTTCCATAAATTCTCCTTTTCGGGCATAGTGTATTCAATATACTTTAGCAAAAAAATATCCCCTCCGCAATGGTAATCTGCATGCAGATAAGGATATTTGCTAATGGTATTTCTTCTTTGCCGTATGCTATGCAAAGACACGCCGGAAATTGTTACGGATCTCGTCTGCCAGCTGCTCTGCCGGTATCCCCCGGATGCGGGCTGTCTCTTCATAGATCCGGATGACGTCTGCCGGTTCATGGCGGTGTCCGATGACAGGGCTCTGGTACGGGGAATCCGTTTCGAGCAGCAGCCTGTCCGCAGGGATCTGTGCGATCACTTCCTTCGGCCTCCTGGCACCCGGGAACAGGATGCTTGCGCCGAAGGAGATCATGTATCCTTCCTTTATACAGAGCCTTGCCGTTTCGATCGAACCGCTGTAGCTGTGGATGATGCCGCGGCACGGATATTCCCGCAGTATCTCCAGCGTATCCGCTGCAGCTTTGCGGCTGTGGATATTGACAGGCAGATGGAACTGGGAAGCCATCTCCAGCTGGGAGCGGAAAAAGTGCTTCTGCTGCATCTTCGTGTGCGGATGGGAATAGTAATCCAGGCCTGTCTCCCCGATCATATCGGGATGATAATACCGGACTGCTTTGCGCAGCTCATCCAGCCGGTTTTCGGAGAAATCTTCTTCCAGATCCTGCGGATGGATGCTGACGGCCAGTTTAAAAGAAGGATGCGCTTGGCGCAGGCGTGCTCCTTCTTCAAGGTCATGCCTGCTGCAGCAGATGATGATCACATCCTCAACGCCCTTTTCCAGCATCCTTTTAATAACATCTTCCCTGTCGCCGTCATACTGCCGTGAACCCAGATGGCAGTGTGCGTCCGCATATACCATAAAAATCCTCCCGGTCACTGCACCGCAGTTTCATAGAACCGGAACGACCGGACCTGTGTTCCGGTATGGGTGCGGATCATCTCCACGAGCAGAACCGCATCGCTGAGCTGCGCCTGCGTGCTGGCGATCACAAGTTCATATCTCGCCAGCGTTGCCCTGACCAGGAGACGGATCCGTTTCAGGTCGACAGTCTGCTGCGGCATGATGCCCAGAGCCGCAGCGCAATCCCTGCAGAGGAAGCCCCCTTCCTTTGCGGAGAATGCGGCGATATCGCCCCTGCCGCATCCCAGGCATGCGTCTACCTGCGGCGTGATGCCGTTCAGCCGCATCATATCGGCGATGAACAGCGTCGTGCATGTATGGATGTGCGCGCCCTCATTGATCAGTTCATACGCCCGCTTCAGCAGGTCATACGCCTGTGACGCATGGCTGATATCATCATGCGGCGTCAGCTGTTCGGCGATCTCGGATACGAGCGCGGCAGCGGCTGTCATCTCCATATCCGTATGCATGCGCCGGTACAGGTTTGCCGTACGCGCCGTCTTCAGGCGGAATATCGTCCTGCCATCCTTATAATCGAAGGAAAGATCCGCTTCCGTATACGGGAAAACGGATCCGGCGTTCTTGCTCGTCATCCTGCGGATGCCGGAAGCACGGAATGCGATCATGCCGTATTCCTTCGTCAGCACCTGCAGGATCACGTCCGCTTCTTTGTAATCGGTCTGTCTGAGGATCAGGCCTCTTACGGTATCATTCACGGAAAGCGCCTCCGTAGCCGTATTCCGTGATCATCGCATCTTTGGACCTCCAGTCGTCCTCGACCCTGACAAACAGTTCCAGGAACACCTTTTTGCCCAGCAGCTTCTCGATGTCCTTGCGGGCCAGCGTGCCGATCCTTTTCAGCATCGCCCCCTGCTTGCCGATCATGATCGCCTTCTGGCCGTCCTTCTCGACAAGGATCTTTGCCTGCAGGTAGCATGCGTTCTTCCGGAACTCCTTGGATTCGATGACGACAGCGCTGGCATGGGGTACTTCCTGTTCCGTGCACTGCAGCACCTTTTCCCGGATGATCTCCGCAATGCGGAAATTCTCCGACCCGTCTGCGGTCATTTCAGCCGGATACATCGCATTCCCTTCCGGCAGATAGGAAGCTGTCGTTTTGATCAGGTCGCTGAACGATCTGCCGTATTTGGCGGAGATCGGGAAATATTCCGCAAATTCATAGCGCTGCGACCATTCCTGCAGACGCTTCAGGATCTCCTCCTTCTCCAGCAGGTCTGCCTTGTTCAGGATCAAAAACACCGGCAGTCCCGCCGAACGCACGGTATCCAGCACATACTGGTCCCCTTTGCCGAAAGGAACGGATGCGTCGGTCACCAGGTAGATCAGGTCCACGTCGCGGATCACGTCCGCCGCTTCCTTGTTCATCCTCGTCTCCAGGCGTGTCTTCGCCTTGTGGAGGCCGGGCGTATCCGTAAAGACGATCTGGCAGTCTTCCGCTGTGAGGATTCCGCGGATCTCGGACCTGGTCGTCTGCGGCTTTTCCGAGACGATCGCTACCTTTTCTGCGATCAGTGAATTGATCAGTGTGCTCTTGCCTGCATTCGGCCTGCCGGCGAGCGCCACAAAGCCGCACTTCATCGGATCACATCCTCTTCCGTGAACTGCATGGGCACCAGTTCCCGGATCGTCGTATCCACATCTTCTGTCCCGTTCGACAGCCAGATCGGGCAGTCCTGCGGGATCAGTTCGATCAGCACCTGGCGGCAGATCCCGCACGGCGCGCAGACCCTG
The DNA here is from genome assembly GCA_024698805.1 of Solobacterium sp. Classification (GTDB taxonomy): domain Bacteria; phylum Bacillota_I; class Bacilli_A; order Erysipelotrichales; family Erysipelotrichaceae; genus Bulleidia. The sequence goes on along the minus strand of JAILQT010000004.1, from coordinate 11,231 downwards.
TCACCGTCGGAAACGATCGCCAGTGCGGCGATATCGTCTTTCCGGATACCGTTCGAATAGGCAGCGAAAACAGCGCTTCTTTCCGCGCAGTTCGTCGCGCCGAACGACGCATTCTCGATATTCGCACCGATGAACACCCTGCCGTCATGACACAGCAGCGCAGCGCCGACATGGTAATTCGAATACGGTGCATATGCATTTTCCATCGCTTTGAAAGCTTCCTTAATCAGTTCTTCCCTGTTCATATCAATCTCCTGAGCAATATCAAGACGGCGGCAGCCAGCGCCGCGATCGAAGCGGCGAGCACTGCACCGGCAGCCAGATCCTTTATATATCTGACCTTTTCATCATATTTGTCTGTATACAGGTCGCAGATCCTCTCCACGCACGTATTGAGGATCTCCGATGCGACCACTGAACCGATGCAGACGGATACGACCGCCCATTCCAGCAGGTCCAGCCTGAGGATGAATCCGGCGATCACTGCCAGAAGCGCAAGTACGTACTGTATGCGGATGCCTGTATCGGCTGCGCCGAGAAAGATGCCGCGGAAGGCATCGCTGAATTTCCCCCTCATGAGCGCGGCATGATCGGATCCAGGATCCTGTCCTGCAGCGCGAACATGACCTTCTCATCTTCGGGCTTCATATGGTCATATCCCAGGCAGTGCAGGAGGCCGTGCGTGAACAGGAAACATACTTCCCTCTCAAAACTGTGACCGTACTGCTTTGCCTGTCTGCGGGCGTATTCCAGGTTGATGAATATATCGCCGAGGTCCTTCATCTCTTCCAGCAGCTCTTCCGGCATATCGTCGCGGACCGCGAAGCTGATGACGTCCGTCGGCCGGTCGATCTCTCTGTATTCAAGGTTGATCTTATGGATCGTGCGCGAGCGGACGAACGAGACGCTGATCTCATAATCGCCGGGAAGGGACAGCACTTCTTCACAGTGATCCGCGACCTTTGCAAAGAGTTCCTCAAAAGCGCTTATATCCATGTTCGTTCTGTTGATGAGCAGTATCTCCATCAGTCTGTTCCTCCTGATTCTTCATATCTTTCTATGATCTTCCTGACCAGAGGGTGACGGACGACATCATCTGCACTCATCTCCACAAAGGAGATCTCCTTGATATTCTGCAGGATCTCCCTTGCCTGCACGAGACCGCTCTTTACCCGCGGTGCGAGGTCCACCTGCGTGATGTCGCCGGTGATGATCATGCGCGAGCGGAAACCGAGCCTGGTCAGGAACATCTTCATCTGCGGTCCCGTCGTATTCTGTGCTTCATCCAGGATGACATACGCGTCGTCCAGCGTCCTGCCGCGCATATATGCAAGGGGCGCGATCTCGATCGTCCCTCTTTCGATCAGTTTCTGTGTCTGTTCATTGCCGAGCGTGCTGTTGAGCGCGTCATACAGGGGCGTCAGGTACGGATCCACCTTCTCTTTCAGATCACCCGGAAGGAAGCCGAGGTTCTCACCTGCTTCAACGGCAGGGCGCGTCAGAACGATGCGCTTGACATCTCCCTTCTTCAGTGCGGTCACGGCCTTGACGACCGCCAGGTATGTCTTGCCGGTGCCGGCGGGCCCGATCGCGAAGACGATGGGATCCTTCTCCATCGCTTCCACGAATACCAGCTGTCCCTTCGTTTTCGGGGATATCGGCCTGCCGGAAAAGGTCCGGCCGACGATCTTTTCGCCGAATGACAGCATATCCGCTTCTTCCCGGCGTTTCGCCAGTGTTACGGCATAGATCACGTTCTGTTCTGTTACGGGTCTTCCCGCCTGCACCATGCGCACCAGTTCGTTCAGTGCGCACTTTGCGGCACGGTATGTGTCTTCGTCGCAGTCGGAAAGAAAGAATGCATTGTCCCGGAAGGATGCACGGATGCCCAGGCATTCGCTGAAAACATCCAGATTCCTGTCGCCGCTGCCGACCAGGGCGGCAGCCTGTTCATCACTCAATGTGTCAAATTGTATTCTGTATCTCAAAAGTCAACGCTCCTTGTATCCATATTCTAACGCTTAAGCGTGCGAAAAAGAAGAAAGTGAAACAGATTTGTGCATCAGCGTGTCTTCCTGTCCGCTTCCCGGAAAGACGCTTTTATCTCCCTGTAAAGCTGCTGCGCCTCTTCGGCAGCTGTATCATCCCTGCCTCCGTAGCGTACAGGCAGCCACAGATCACGCAGGCGCCGCGGCGCATCGCTGCCGGTCACAGCAGCGCTTTTTTCCGTGATCACATCCGACGCGATGCCGGCAGTCCTGATCCTGTATCTTTCGCACAGCTTCATGTATTTCCGGAAAACGCCGCGCACGCCGCCTGTCTGCAGGATGCCCTTCGCATGTTTGGGACTGCGTAGAGCCGTGCGGACGATATCTGCGGAAGATGCGTAATTCCGTGTCTTCCGCATCCTGTAAACGATGAACAGAGCGATCGCGATCAGGATCACGGCTGCGATCGCCTCGGCTGCCAGGCGTACATATGGTACGAATGAACCATCGATCAGCGGATTGGCCTCGGATCCTGTCTCGGTGATCTCAAATACTTCGACATGCTGCATTTCGTTGACATGCAGTTTGGAGAAAAGCCATACGAGCAGTTTCGTCGGCAGATAGAAGACGATGCCGATGATCCAGACGACCAGCTCGCGCAGCGGTTCGAAAAGGAATCTGTCGATCAGCGACAGGAACCAGACCGCTGCACTCTGGAACTGCGGCAGAAGCAGCGCAGAGACCAGGAGGCCGAGCAGTGCGGCAATGCCCGCATTCATCAATACATAGGATGCGGATGCTTTCTCATCGGATTCGGTGCGCAGCAGGCGCAGGATGAATACGCTCAGGCAGAAGAATCCCGTAAACCACGGCAGCGAGATGTTCAGGTAGGAATTGCCCCCTTCGATCAGGCCGAAGATGGAAAAAACGATATACAGTGCAGAGCCCCATTTCAGTTCGTCTTTTGAAAAATCATAAGAGAAGTCCCAGTTGTCCCACACCGTACGCATCACGCACAGGAGCACCGGCAGCAGGAGCGTAAAGCGGATCTTCAGCCCCGGCGGCACAGCGAGCAGCACCAGTGCAAAGAGCGACAGGAACCGCACAGGTTTTTTCCTGCACGCAGCGCCGAAAAAGGCGCACAGCAGGAAGACAGCCGTCAGACGCAGTGTCCCCGCGGGCCCTTCGAGCGGGTATGTGAGCCCGAAGGTCGCGAAAAACAGGCAGAGCTCCTTCAGGAAGGATATGCATGTCACAAAGATGCTCATAGGCCGGCCTCCCGGATATCGATCACGAATATGCCTGTGCCGGTCATATTCTGCACAGACGCTAGCCTTCCCCGGATCTTCTCCTGTCCGGCCGTGACCAGGAACCAGGAACGCAGTTCCCCGTTCCGCGGGAATGCGGCTGCCAGCAGGCGTTCCGTACTCATCGTTTTCCGGCATACCGCCCTTCCGAGCGATTCCAGAACGGACTCATAGTGCCGTCTCCCCAGACCGTCGGGTATATATGCAGGCGTGCTCATCGGGTTCATCGCTGCATTGCAGGAGAAAGAATAAACGATGCGGTTCTTTTCCAGATAGTCGATCACAGTCCTGGCGGCGCTGAATACCTTCTCCGCTTCCTCGGCAGAAGCACCGTCGATATCCGCGATCACGAAAGCTTTCTGGTCGGATGTGTAATCATACTGCCGCACCATCAGCCCGTTCCTTTTCAGCGACTGCACCCAGGAGATATCCTTCATCGCTTCATGCCCGGTATATTCCCGGAAGCCTGCCGTCTGGATCGGGTCCGGCATGATGAATCTCTTTACGGATACGGAACCGATATACGAACCGAATGCCGGCTCCATCACATGCAGGTCCAGAGGACGCGGATAAACGACGCATTCCGTGATGTTGTCATACGTCTTCACGGATTTATGCAGGCCGAGCAGGTCGCCGCAGGTGAGGCGCGCATTCGAAAAGACATATCTGCCTCGTTCGCTGAACGAGACCTCGGCATTATAGCTGACCTTCTGGTGCCCTGTCACATACATGGTGCGGACGGACTGTTTCCCCAGTGTCCTGTAGCCGGTATCCGCAAACTGCGGCGAATCGGCTTCCGGCGGCATGAATTCCCGCACTTCCAGATACAGGACTGGCAGGAATTTGTCATTTGCGATCTCGGTACGGAATGTGATCTTTTCATCGCATTCCGCGCATGTCTTTTCCGCTTTCATCGCATACGAAAGCGAGTCGAAGCAGTGCTCGACCGTATATTTCTCAAGTATGTATATCACAGCTGCGATCAGCAGGACGACCAGCAGCCTCACAGTTCCTCCGTCGGTACACGGACTGCATCCAGGATCTGCCGGACTTTTTTCTCACTCTCTTCCATGGACATCGAAGAACCGCCGATCCTGTGCGCAAGCACGGGGACGGCTGTATCCCTGACATCTTCGGGTATCACGTATGACCTGCCGTTCAGTGCCGCATGTGCCTGCGAAGCGCTGTACAGGGCGATGCCGCCGCGGGCAGAGACACCGTACATCCCGTATTTCCCGTTCCGGCTTTCCGTGATCAGGTCCATCATATACGAAACGATCTCTTCACTGACCGCTACGCTGCGGATGATCTCCTGCACCTGCTTCGTCTCTTCTTCGCTGACAACGCATCCCAGTTCGGAAACGAGGACCGACGCAGGCTTTCTGGCAATGACTGCCGCTTCCTGTTCCCTGTCCATCCATCCCATCTTCAGACGCATGAAAAAACGGTCGGTCTGTGCTTCAGGCAGTGCAAATGTACCAAAGCTTTCCAGCGGGTTCTGCGTTGCCATGACCATGAACGGCGTCATCATCGGATAGGTCGTCCCGTCGATCGTGATCTGTTTCTCTTCCATCGCCTCCAGCATGCTCGCCTGTGTGCGCGGTGTCGCACGGTTGATCTCGTCGGCGAGGATGACCTGCGCGAACAGAGGTCCCGGGCGGAATTCGAATTCCTGCGTCTTCATATTATAGAAATTGATCCCTGTCAGATCCGAAGGCAGCAGGTCCGGCGTGAACTGGATCCTCCGGAACTGCAGCCCCGTGCTCTTTGCGAATGCCCGCAGCAGCATCGTCTTGCCGGTGCCGGGTATGTCTTCGAGAAGTATATGTCCGCCGCAGAGGAAGCATTCCAGCACATGCAGGATCACTTCATCTTTGCCGAGAATGATCTTTTTGCAGTTCGCGAGTATCTTGTCGCGGTATGTTTCCACAGGTCTCAGGTCCATTGCGAATCCCCCCAGTCATTAAACATATGCATTTTACCATATTAAAACATATTGTTCATCCATGCGCCGGCACACAAAAACCGGCCCCGTATGGGGAGCCGGTATCTGATGCCTTTCAGCATTTCCTATGTTATCAGGATGGATGATCAGTCGAGGATATTGAACTTTTTCTTAGGTGTGTAGGAAGTGTGCAGCAGGTGTTCTGCCAGTTCGCTTCCCGGCTCGCCGAGGTAGTTCTTATACAGATCCTGGATCTGTACGTTGTCGGAAGAAACACGCAGCTCGGACAGCACATCTTCGTCATAGAGGGCCTTCATACGGAGTTCCTTATAACCATAGCCAAGCTTGCCGTTCTTGATTCTGGACGGGATGATCGACTGGCCGCCGCCGTTGATGCAGCCGCCCGGGCAGCCCATGATCTCGATGAATGTGTACTTGGATGTCTTGTTCTTGACGTCTTCCAGCAGCGGTTTTGCGTTGACCATGGAGGAAGCGATCGCGATCCAGATCTTTGTACCGTTGAGGTCGATCTCGGCTTCTTTGACGCCAGCCATACCGCGGCATGCCGTGAAGTCGACTTTCTCGAGCTTCTTGCCGTCGAGCTTCTGCTTGACATCACGCAGGGCAGCTTCCATAACGCCGCCTGTTGCGCCGAAGATTACAGCAGCACCTGTGTAATCGCCGAGCAGGTCTTCATCGAACTTGTCGTCTTCGAGCTCATTCCATTCAACGCCGAACATCTTGATCAGACGTCCGCATTCCCTTGTTGTCAGGACTGCGTCGACATCGGGATATTCGCCTGTCTTGCATTCCGGACGCTGCATCTCGGATTTCTTCGCGATGCACGGCATGATCGATACGACGAAGATGTCCTTCGGATCGATGCCCTTGTTCTGTGCCCAGTATGTCTTGCAGATCGCGCCGAACATCATGTGCGGGGACTTGGCTGTGGAAAGATGCGGCAGCAGTTCGGGATACTGGTATTCGATATAGCGGATCCAGCCCGGTGAGCAGCTTGTCATCATCGGAAGCACGCCGCCCTTTGTGACTCTCTCGAGCAGCTCGTTTCCTTCTTCCATGATCGTCAGGTCTGCGCCGTAGTTCGTATCATAGACGCGGTCGAATCCGCATGCCTTGAGGGCGGAGACCATCTTGCCTGTTACGCGGCTGCCGATCGGCATGCCGAATTCTTCACCGAGGGAAGCCCTGACTGCCGGAGCTGTCTGGACGATGACCGTCTTGTTCGGGTCATTGAGTGCTTCGATAACACGGTGGATGTCTTCCTTTTCTGTCAGGGCGCCTACAGGGCAGTTGATGACGCACTGGCCGCACTGCATGCAGTTGACGTCATTGAAGCTGCTGTTGTAGACAGGACCGACGATGGTCTTGAATCCGCGGTTCTGCAGACCGAGGATACCGAGGCCCTGGACTTTCTTACATGTTTCCACGCATCTCTGGCAGAGGATGCACTTGGATGTATCACGGACGATGCCATAGCTCGCAGACTCCAGTGTAGCAGGTGTCTGTTCGCCTTCATAACGGTTCTCACGGATGCCGAGTTCTTCACAGAGTCTCTGCAGTTCGCAGTTCTGGTTTCTCTTGCAGGAAAGGCAGTTCTTGTTGTGGTTGGACATGATCAGTTCGACCGTGTTCTTCCTTCCCTTGAGAACTCTCTCGGAATTTGTGTAGACTTCCATGCCTTCCGTTACCGGTGTCGTGCAGGCAGAGAGCAGTGTCCTTGCCCTTGCTACTTCAACAAGGCAGACACGGCATGCGCCGGATTTGTTGATGTCTTTCAGATAGCAGAGAGTCGGAATGTAAATACCGTTGGCACGGGCTGCTTCCAGGATCGTCTGTCCGGATTCAGCAGTGACATCTCTGTTGTTGATCTTTAAATGAACAGCTGTCATATTTCCTTCCTCCTATCGTCTTTCAATTGCGCCGAAGCGGCAGGAGCTGATACATGTTCCGCACTTGATGCACTTCTCTGTATCGATCACATACGGTTCCTTGCCCGGAACACCTGTGATTGCGTCAACAGGGCAGTTCCTTGCACACATGGAGCACTTGCGGCACTTGTCGGGATCGATGGAGTAAGTCAGGAGCTTCTTGCAGACGCCTGCAGGGCACCTCTTGTCGACGATGTGTGCAATATATTCGTCACGGAAGTTCCTCAGAGTGGAAAGAACAGGGTTCGGAGCTGTCTGTCCGAGACCGCAGAGGGCTGTATCCTGGATCTCCTTGCAGAGGTCTTCCATCTCATCCAGCATCTCGAGCGTTCCTTCGCCTTCCGTGATCTTTGTCAGCATCTCAAGAAGACGCTTCGTACCGACACGGCACGGTGAGCACTTGCCGCAGGATTCGTCGCAGATGAATTCCATGTAGAATCTTGCGACGTCTACCATACAGTTGTCTTCATCGAGGACGATCATACCGCCTGAACCCATCATGGATCCGGCCTTGATCAGGTTGTCATAGTCGATCGGTGTATCCAGTTCTTTTTCTGTCAGACAGCCGCCGGAAGGACCGCCGGTCTGGACAGCCTTGAATTCCTTGTTGTTCGGGCAGCCGCCGCCGATCTCATAAATGATCTCACGGAGGGTCGTACCCATGGGGATCTCAACCAGACCTGTATTCTTGATCTTGCCGCCGAGTGCGAATACCTTCGTACCCTTGGACTTTTCTGTACCGATGGAGGAATACCATTCAGCGCCGTTGAGGATGATCTGTGCAACGTTAGCGATCGTCTCAACGTTGTTGATGCTGGTCGGCTTGCCCCAGACACCGGAAACTGCCGGGAACGGCGGTTTCGGGTTCGGCATGCCTCTCTTGCCTTCGATCGAGGAGATCAGCGCTGTCTCTTCACCGCAGACGAATGCGCCTGCACCGAGTCTGATCTCGAGGTCGAAATCAAAGCCGCTGTCGAAAATGTTCTTTCCGAGCAGACCGTATTCCCTTGCTTGGCTGATCGCGATGCGCAGTCTGTTGACAGCGATCGGATACTCGGCACGGATATAGATATAACCGAGGTGTGCGCCGACGGCATAAGCCATGATCGTCATACCTTCGATGATCGCATGCGGGTCGCCTTCCAGAATGGAACGGTCCATGAATGCGCCCGGGTCGCCTTCGTCAGCGTTGCAGATGACATACTTCTCATCGCCCGGCTGGTCTTTTTCAAACTGCCATTTGAGTCCTGTCGGGAAGCCTGCACCGCCGCGTCCCCGCAGACCGGAAGCCTTCATGACATCGATGACTTCCTGCGGTGTCATTGTTGTCAGCGCTTTGCCGAGGGCTTCGTAGCCGTCCATAGCGACGTATTCGGAGATGTCTTCCGGATTGATCTTACCGCAGTTGCGGAGGGCGATCCTCTGCTGCTTCTCATAGAACTTGATCTTTTCGATATCGAGGATCTTTTCCTTTGTTTCAAGGTCTTCGTCGCTCAGCTGCAGCTCGGGAACGACACGTCCCTTATAGCAGTGTTCGGAAACGATCCTTTCAACATCTTCGACCTTGACATGGCTGTAGAAGATCTTGTCGGGATATACAGCGACGATCGGGCCTTTCTGGCAGAGACCGAAGCATCCGGTCCTGACGACGTTGACTTCGTTCTCGAGACCGAACTTCTTCAGTTCTTCATTGAATCTGTCATAAATAAGATTCGAATTGCTGGCAGTACAGCCTGTACCTGCACAGCAAAGAATATTCATACGATAGTTGGGCATCAATTATTACCCCGCTTTCCTGGCTGCTTCGACCGTGTACTCTTCAACGATCTTACCCTGGCCGATGTGCTGTTCCAGGATCTTCGAAGCCTTTTCAGGATCTACATGCACATATGTTGTATGGCCTTCATTCTTGTCGAATACCTCAACGATCGGTTCATACACGCACATGCCGATGCATCCAGTCTGTGTTACAACGCAGTTGTAGTCCTTCTGGGCAGTTTCCTCAACAAGACGGTTCAGCACAGGTCTGGCACCGGCTGCGATACCGCATGTCGCCATACCGACAACGACACGGTAATCCTTTCCGCCTTCACGCATCTCGACCTTCTTTAAAGCTGCTTCACGCATCCTTTTGAGATCTTCCAAGCTCTTCATAGTGTGTCCTCCTTAGCCTGTTCAATTCCCTGATTGATATATTCTTTGATCCAGAGAAGGATCTCCGGTTCCATCAGGCTTACGCCTTCCAGTTCCTTTCTGACTTCCATGGATGTAAAGACAAATTTGTTTGAATCTGTAGTATATTCCAGAGTGTAGTCAATATCCGGATTCGCCTGGATCGTTGACATCGAGATGTCCCCGAGATCCCCCAGCGGCGGTGTATCGATACATTCTTTTTCTACTTCCGCAATTACTTCGGTGCCTTCCCCGACCACGCTCTTCAGCTCGAAGCTGCCGTTGCAGGTCTCGGTCAGGCCTTTCATAAATGCAAGTCCCATGCCGATCTTCCTGGTCGTACGGGAGGTAGTGAACGGATCTGCTGCACGGCTGGCCATCTCCTCGCTCATGCCGCATCCGTCGTCGATAATGGTCATGCGGATCACATTTTCCAGCCAGCTGTCATAGATCTTCACCGTCAGTGTCCGCGCACCGGCTTTCACACTGTTCATCAGTATTTCCAGCAGATGCATCGCAAGATCTTCCATCATATGCAGTCATCACCCCATAATTGCCGGAAAACACTGTTTCGCATGAAGTGGTCGGCTTCCGACATATCGATGAGCCTGTGGGCATCGGAATCGACAAACCAGTTCGTATCCTCTTCATGGATCCACGGGTGGGTTTCCAGCACACGGAACTTCTGTTCCTCTGATTTGATCTCCAGTCCGTCATACGGGAGTCCCGGCGGTATGAATCCCAGCTGCGTCGTGACGCTGTTCTGTCTGTCCAGGACATGCGCCAGGATCACCTTCCCGCCGTATTCATGTATGGCGTCGCAAGTTTCCTCCAGCGTCGCGTTCAGGGATACGAGGAGGAGTCTCTCCTCTATCCCCGTGACCTCGTCCATGCCGTTCATGATCAGCTGGTTCCCGAAGAATGACGGATCGTTCTTGATATCCGGCATCCGTTCGTCGATCCATTTCTGAAACTCCTGGCTCTGTGCAAGCTTCGGGAATATGCCGAGCACATGCACTTCCTCGGAGGTCTGGATCTCCGTACCGTAGAGCAGCCTGATGCCGCAGTTTTTTGCGGCTTCATCAACAGCCGGAAGCTGGCGGGTGGAATTATGATCTGTCACAGCTATGATCTCCAGCCCCTTGATCAGAGCCATATTGCATATATTATTCGGCGTCATCTCGTCTTCCGCACATGGCGAGAGACACGAATGCATGTGAAGATCATAGAACATCAGAGACCGATCGCGTTCAGTTTCTGAGCGGTTTCGTAAACGGGGAGCGAGCTTTCCAGGATCAGGAGCTGTTCAGCTTCTGCTTTCCGGATCAGATCGTCCGTAACGTATGCGCCGTCAGCGATGATCACGCAGGAGAAGTCCCGCAGAAGCGCGACCGCGATCACATTGTTATGGACCTGTACGGTGATCCATGCCTGTTCGGGTTCCCCCCTGCCCATGACCCAGCTCAGAAGGTCGCCGCAGTATACACCGTTGGCTTCGACATCTGTGCTCAGGTTCGTTGTCGAGAGTTTAAAACCGGTCTTTTCAATAAGTTCACTGACTTTCATTTGTTTTCTCCTTAAGCGCTGCCAGCACCCTGCAGTCGTCCGGTGTTTTCTGTCCGTTGACGATCGCCTCTGCCATGACCCTGCATGTCTGCATGCCGCATGCGCTGCAGTCGTAGCCGGGCAGCTGTTCAAGCTGATTGTTCACATTTGTGAAGAATGTTGTCCTTTCGATAAAGGAACGGTTGTCTTCATTTGTCTTTGTAAACTGATCGGTATAGATCTCATCGGGTGTCAGTTTCGACGGATTCTTTGAGCGGCTTCCCGTCAGAGCATCGATATTGTTCTGCATCAGGAAACTGTTGCC